>NZ_WHOC01000149.1:0-280198 GCF_013141785.1 Paenibacillus germinis | reverse complement strand
AAGTGTTAAATCGGTTATTTTATCTCTTGACAGGTTAAACGTTTCAATTTAAGCTAATAGAGGATGTTAAACGTTTAACAAAACGGAGTTGAAACAAGTATGAGCAAGCCCAAACAAGTCACAATTGTAGAAGTGGCAGCAGCAGCAGGAGTATCCATTGCCACAGTCTCCAATGTGCTGAATCGAGGTGGTATTCGTTCGTCCAAAGAGACGATACGCAAGGTCGAATTGGCTGCTGAGCAATTAGGTTATCGACGGAATACGATGGCAGCGGGGTTAAGCCGCAGCAAAACGTATGAGATCGGTCTCATCTTACCAGGGTTAACGAATTACTATGGACAGCTTGCCGAACATTTGCAGATTGAAGCACATAATGCGGGGTATCACTTATCCGTATTTTCATCAGGGGGATTCGATCCGGATATTGAGCGGAGAAACCTGGAAGTTTTGCTGCAGCGTAGAGTAGACGGATTGATATGTCATGGTTTAGCAATGGGCTTCGAATCTACAAGGTCGATCGTAAACAGCGGTACGCCATTAGTTCTTATCAATGGTTGGAACTGGCCGGAGGATATTGCGTTAGGTGCAGTGAATTTAGGATTTGCCGAGGCTTGCAAACAATCCACTAAATTGTTGGTGGAACGTGGCTGTAGAGCACTTTGCTACGTAGGCAGTAAAGGTTCGAAAGTCATCGACGAACAGCGACGCATGGGTTTCAATGCCGGGACCCAGCAATATGCAAGCGATGTTATTCATGAGATCGTGGACACTACGAAGGATTTGGATATTGAAGCTTTTCTCAAAAGCTTACTGCAGCGCCATGTGGCACCCGTAGGCATCGTTGCTTTTGATGACCATGTAGCCTTACGAATCTTATCGGCAGCAAATAAGCTGCGGATTGAGATTCCAAATCAGCTTCAGATTATTGGAATTAATAACGATTATATAGCTAAACACAGTTATCCGGGTATATCAAGCTGGGACATTCCTTATAGCTATCAAGCCCAAACGGCCATTAACAAGCTGCTACATAAATTTGGCAATAAGGCTGAGTCTGGTGAGGAGCGAGAAATCGAGGTCCCCCTTACTTTTATAGAACGAGAATCAACCAAATCATAGAAAACGGAGTGAATTGATCATGTGGAAACAAGCCATTGAAGATGCTTTGCAAAAAACGAGATTGAATATTGAACGTTTTGGGGATTTATTTCCTCACGTTAGCGAGAATGATGAGTATCACCTGAATCCCAATACAGACTGGACAGACGGCTTTTGGTCGGGTATTTTGTGGCTAGGCTACCAATATAGCGGTGACAAAGCGTTCCAGCAAGCTGCTCAGAAAACAGTTGCAAGTTTTAAACAAAGACTGGAAAACAAAGTAGCACTAGATCACCACGATATTGGCTTCTTATATTCTTTATCTTCTAAAGCGCAATGGATCATTGAGAAAGATGAAGCTGCGAAACAACTTACGCTGCAAGCAGCCGACGTGATGATGAAGCGTTGGAGACCGAAGGGTCAATATATTCAAGCTTGGGGTCCTGAAGGTGACGTAAACAACGGCGGACGCATCATTATCGACTGCATGTTGAATCTGCCACTTCTTTATTGGGCATATGAACAAACAGGCGATGCCAAATACAAAGAAGTTGCCATAATCCACGCCGACTTAAGCCGTCGTTATTTAGTTCGCGGTGATGATTCCTCTTATCATACGTTTTATTTCGATCAAGAAACTGGTGAGCCACTACGTGGTGGAACGCATCAAGGGTATCAAGATGGTTCAACTTGGACTCGCGGCCAAGCCTGGGGGATTTATGGTTTCGCGCTTTCCTATCACTACACGAAAAACCCGCTTTACTTAGAAACAGCCAAACGCTTAGCGCGTTATTTCTTTGAACGTTTGCCGCAGGACGATGTTGTTTACTGGGATTTCAATGCGCCTGTGAATGAAGAAACGAAGCGCGATAGCTCAGCTTCAGCGATTGCCTCAGCGGGTGCTCTGGAAATCTTGGAGCATTTAGCAGAGGATGATCCAGATCGTGCATTCTTGAAAGAGGGTATTCAGCGCTCCATGACAGGTTTAGTTAAATCCTACGCAACCATTGGCAAGCCTGATGCTCAAGGTTTCATTGAGCGAGGTTCATATAGTGTTCGCGGCGGAAATGCGCCTGATGACTTCATGATATGGGGCGATTATTACTACTTGGAAGCGCTGGTTCGTATGGAGAAAGGAATTAAAGGATACTGGTATGAATAATCGCTCGGTAGTAGGCAATGACCGATCTTATTGGATAAATACGATGATTCGTATTGCCGATCCAGTGATTAAGGCATTGGCATCCAAAACGCTGCGCGCAACCATGCCAGTTGAGAATAAAAAAGAAGAACAGCTCCAGTTCTCGCATCTTGAAGCTTTTGCGCGGACACTGATAGGAATGGCTCCATGGTTAGAAAACCCTGCACAGGATCCCGAGGAAGAGAAGCTTCGTCTTCATTATGGCGAGCTAGTCCGAGCTGGTCTGGACGCGGCGACAGATCCGGAGTCGCCTGATTTTTTGAACTTTTCCAAAGGCATGCAGCCGATTGTAGACACGGCATTTCTGGCTAATGCGATCCTAAGAGCCCCTAACACGCTTTGGGATCGTTTGGACAGCCGTGTTCAGGGCAATTTGGTGAAAGCCATGAAGGCAACAAGAACACGCAAACCGGGTTTCAACAACTGGCTCTTGTTCGCAGCTATGACCGAAACGGCGTTAGGTGTAATGGGTGAGGATTGGGATACCATGCGCGTGGACTTTGCCCTTAAGCAGCACGAGCAATGGTACCTTGGTGATGGGATGTACGGTGATGGTCCGCACTATCATGCCGATTATTACAACAGCTTTGTGATTCAGCCCATGTTGGTTGATATCATTGAGCAGGTACATGTGTATTACGAAGACTGGGCGAGAATGCGCGAGAATATTTTGATTAGAGCACAGCGTTATGCGGCCGTGCAGGAACGATCGATTTCACCGGAGGGGACGTTTCCTGTTACTGGTCGGTCGCTTGCTTATCGCTTTGGCGCTTTTCAATCGCTTGCACACAATTCGCTGCGACGTGAACTACCCGATGGTGTTGCGCCAGCTCAAGTAAGATGCGCACTAAGTGCGGTTATTCGCAGGCTGATTGAAGCCCCAGGCACTTTCGATGAGGCCGGTTGGCTTAAGATTGGATTATGCGGACACCAGCCTGAACTTGGCGAAACGTATATTTCCACAGGAAGCCTGTACTTATGTTCAGCCGTTTTCCTTCCTTTAGGATTGCCAGCAGATGACGAATTTTGGCGGGGGGCAGATACCCCTTGGACGTCTCAGAAGGTATGGTCAGGGCAAACGGTTGCCATTGATAAAGCGTTGTAATAGATTGCTTAATAAAAAGCGTACTGTTTCTTAATGAAACAGGCGCTTTTTTCGTGTAAACTTAGAAGGGAAACTAGCATGATCGGATGTCGATTAGCTGTAGGTTTATATTTATCCACAAGCAGCCTGATAGGACGGTTGTGGATAACTTTTAGATATGAGTGGAAAGAAAGT
This sequence comes from Paenibacillus germinis, assembly GCF_013141785.1. Taxonomy (NCBI): domain Bacteria; kingdom Bacillati; phylum Bacillota; class Bacilli; order Caryophanales; family Paenibacillaceae; genus Paenibacillus; species Paenibacillus germinis. The sequence continues at coordinate 276,620 of NZ_WHOC01000149.1, read as the reverse complement.
GGAGTGACTCTTTTGAATCAAGATTATCAGTTAACGTTACAGGAAGTGCTGGGACGACCCACTTTCGAGCAAGCCTATATTGCGGCAGGTAAACAGGGATTACAGCGTCTAGTCCGCTGGGTACATATCATTGAGGTGATACAGTTTGAACAACTGCTTCAAGGTGGTGAAATGATCCTTACGACAGGGGCTGCCTTCAAGAGCGATACGGAATTGTTCATGACATATCTGGAGCAGTTGATCAATAAAAACGTGACATGCCTCTGTATCGAAATGGGACACTACTTGAGTTCAGTTCCACAAGAATGGATACATGCGGCGGAATCTTATAATTTCCCGCTCATTATTTTTCCGCAAGCTGTGCGGTTCATTGACATTACGCAGGATATTCATGCGCATATTATCAATCAACACCATAAAGCACTTCAGGATTTGGAGAAAATATCGCGTGAATTCCATCGAATGACGCTTTCTTCACAAGGTGTCTCCCATGTACTGGGGCTTCTGCAAAGCAGTACCAAAGCCCAAGTTATTTATGTACCATTGAATGGACAGCCGAAGTTTATCCCGCATTTGGGAAGCCGGGAGTCTGGACAGTGGCTGGATTTTCTAGAAAGTCGACTGGTCGAAAGCCCGAGCAACGGAAATATAGCGGCTCCTTCCGTGATGGAAGATGAGGGTCAAACCGTTATCGTACAACCCGTTGGGGCTATGGGCAAAACATGGGCGCATATCATCCTGGTGTTCAGCCGAAAGCCGCAGGAATACGAGTATTTAATTCTTGACTCCGCTTCATTGTCTATCGCACAGGATTTGCTGCGCAAACGCTATATCGAGGAGCGTAAATTGTATTCACAGACGCTATGGGTAGATGATCTGCTGCACTTGCGGATACGTGACGAAGAGCAAATAAAAGTATTGATTGGAACTGAATTTAAGCGGCTTAACGAACTACCCTATCACGTCATCTTGATCGAATTTGTGCATGAACAAGCGGAAGGGTATAGCACAGAGGAGGAGGGAGTGGAGTCTTCGGGTATTCATCTTTCACTTGCTGTAAGATCTGTTTTTGAGCAGCATTCCTTTCATCCACTAATTACGTTGAAAAATAATAGACTCGTCGTTGTAGCCTTCGATAAAGCGACGAAAAAACGATCGTCTAAAGAACGCCTTCAGCAGGTTTTCCAATCCATTCAATACCTGAAGGCCGAGGATGAGATCAGGTTAACTATTGGCGTTGGACAAAGCAATCGAAGCTTTATGCAAGCTCACTTAAGCTACCAGGAGGCGCTTCAAGCGATTTCGCTAGCTCCAACACTGCAAGGGAAGGTACAGTTTTTTGATGAGCTTGGCGTATTCCAATTATTATTTCACATTCCAGATAAACAGATTTTACAATCCTTCGTACGTACGTATCTGGGACCGATCATCGATCATGATCAGATGAAAGGCAGCGAGCTCCTGCGCACACTCAAGGTGTACCTCGACACGGATGGCTCTAAACAAATCGCTGCCCAGCAGCTTTTTATCGTCCGACAATCACTTTATTACCGCTTGGAAAAAATAGAAGAACTGCTCGGAGCCGACTACATGCTGCCGGAAAAGCGCTTGGCGCTGCAGGTAGGGATACGGGCTTACCAGCTGTTGAATCCGGAAATGAAAATGTGAAAAGAATTTGTAAACATTTTTTACAATTTGTCTAATGGAACGTCCATGGATCGGTCTTATACTTGGAGACAAGTAAAGATTGATCCATTTTTTATGGGATCGTTAAGAGAGGCTGATGCTAAATGATTATTGGGGTTCCTAAGGAAATAAAAAATAATGAGTTTCGTGTTGGTATGACGCCTAGTTCCGTCCTTTCTTACAAAAAAGCAGGGCATGACATTATAGTCGAAACCTCAGCAGGTCAAAGCATTGGATTCACGGATGAAGATTACACAGGGGCAGGTGCAACCATCGTTGCCTCAGCAGCTGAAGTATGGTCAGCAGATATGGTCGTTAAAGTGAAAGAACCACTCCCTGAAGAGTATGGTTATTTCCACGAGGGTTTGATTTTATACACGTATCTACACCTTGCACCTGAGGCCGAATTGACGCATGCTTTAGCTCACAATAAAGTGACAGCAATCGCTTATGAAACCATTCAATTGGACAATGGCAGCCTTCCACTGCTGACGCCAATGAGTGAAGTGGCTGGACGTATGTCCGTTCAGATCGGTGCACACTTTCTAGAGAAAGCACATGGCGGCAAAGGCATTCTGCTTGGCGGTGTACCCGGAGTTGAACCGGGGAAGGTAGCTGTCATCGGTGGGGGGATAGTGGGTGCGAATGCGGCGAAAATGGCCATCGGGCTTGGTGCGGATGTCAGCATCGTTGATTTGAATCCGGATCGACTACGTCAATTGGATGATCAGTTCCAAGGTCGCGTGAAGACGATTATGTCCAATCCTTACAACATAGCCGAGGTTGTTCGTCGCGCTGATTTGGTCATTGGGGCTGTCCTTATTCCAGGAGCTCGAGCACCGCGTCTAGTTACGGAAGACATGGTCAAAATGATGAGCCCTGGCAGCGTTATCGTTGACGTTGCGATTGATCAAGGCGGATCCATCGAGACGATAGACCGCATTACCACGCATGATCAACCGACTTATGTGAAGCATGGGGTCATTCATTACGCGGTGGCGAACATGCCAGGAGCTGTTGCACGTACGTCCACGCTGGCTCTGACGAATGTGACGACACCTTACGGCTTGCAAATTGCAAGCAAAGGCTATGTGCGTGCTGCTTTGGACAACAAAGCAATTGCAAAGGGCATCAACGTGGTTGCAGGTCATGTTACTTACCAAGCCGTTGCAGAGGCACATGGCTACACTTATACGGATATTTACTCACTTTTGCAATAAATTTTACTAACAAGGAGGACTTTCGCTGCTTTGCGGAGGTCCTTTTTTAGTTATTGGTGAGAGGGACAAGAAGTTCGAGTCAAGTTTAGTTTGGGAACTACAAGCAAACGAATGTGGTGGTTTCATTGTTTAGAGGAACTACGATAAACTACGATCCGCTATTCGTGGAAAAATGCGCTAAAAGTTGAATTCGCGGAACGTGAATGCGGTATTTAATGGGAATTTGAGGTTCCGGAGGAAAACTGGAGAATAGCAGCTCCTCGTTCCGCGAAATCGGGAAATGAGCAGTTTAGAGCAAAATAAGGTCTCTGCGTTCCGCGAGCGCAATGGTAAGAGCGAATACGGACATATAAGCTGCTAATCTATGCTGGCGGGGAACAAGGAGCCGCTATTTAGACGATTATGCTGATACGGGGCTGGTACGCGGAACGGAGGAGTGTTATTTTGGTGTTTTACGGCTTTTAGACTTCGAAAACGGGAGAATAGAGGCTCCTCGTTCCGCGAAATCAGGAAATGATCACTTTCGAGCCAAATAAGGTCCCTACGTTCCGCGAACGCAATGCTAGGAGCAAGTTCGGACATATAAGCTGCTAATCTATGCTAGCGGGGAACAAGGAGCCGCTATTTCGGCGATTATGCCGATACGGGGCTGATACGCGGAACGTAGGAGCGTCATTTTGGTGTTTTATGGCATGTACACCTCAATGAAATAGCGAATCGTTGTCGCTTCTACGTTCCTCTGTGAGGATGACAATCCACTAAATTAGCTAAAGAACCTTCTTTTAGCGAGGATATGGATCAAAAACTTAGCCAATGGTTTTTCACAAAATGTATGAGTGGGTTCATTTTATGGGTAAATAAGGGGATAATAGACGATTAATGTCGTTATTGAGGAGAATTAGTATGAATAGAATCAAATGGATCAATATAGCTGCCATTATTGGAGGCTCTGCCATTATTGCTTTTGGTATCAATTATTTCAATCTTGCAAATGGGCTGGCAGAAGGGGGAATAACCGGCTTGCTCAAATATGTGCTTGGTTGGAATCCGGCATGGACGAATCTACTCATTAATATTCCGCTTATTCTTATTGGTTGGAAAATGCTTGGCCGCATTAGTTTCATTTACACTGTGGTAGGGATGTTATCGGTTTCGCTGTTTTTGTGGTTGTTCGAGAGCTTCTCCATGCCAATGCCGGACCCTCTGTTAGCTTCGTTATACGCGGGAGGGATTGTTGGACTAGGTTTTGGCATTGTGTTCCGTTTCGAAGGGATGACAGAGGGAACAGATATCATTGCACGTCTGATGCAGAAGCATTATGGGATAGGGATCGCGAAGACCATACTAGCGCTAGATTTTGTCATACTGCTGTTATCGTTGATTTATTTGGATCTCACGCGTGCAATGTATACGTTAGTTGCGATTATTGTTGGTGCTAGAGTCATTGATTTTGTGCTGGAGGGTGCCTCCGGCGCACGAGCGGCTTTTATAATAACAGTCAAACCGGATCTAATAGCAAATACGATTATGACGGAATTAAATAGAGGGATTACTTTTCTTGAAGGAAGAGGCGGCTATACGGGTAAACACAGTGAAGTGATTTATTGTATCGTAAGCCGCAAAGAAATCATCAAGCTGAAAACAATTGTACATCGCGCTGATTCATCCGCTTTCGTTACTTTCAGTGATGTGAGGGAAGTGGTTGGGAAAGGGTTCGCTACGCATGATTAATAAACTTCCGACGGAAGTTCATGGGAGAAATGCCTTCCTTGTTGGAGAAACAGAACGAGAAGTACGAGCCATGCTGAAAGCCAACCTCTTCAGCAATTCGAGTCATCGACCATCTGGTTTGGATGAGAAGCTTTTTTGCTTGCTCAATTCGGTATTGAAACAAGTAATCCATCGGCGTAACCCCATACACTTTGAGCATACACTTGGCTAAATAGTTAGGGTGGTAATTCAGCATCTGCTGTAAAAGCGAATTTGTCACTTTTTGCGTATAGTTTTGGCGGATGAAAAGCTCCACTTTCTCCGCGAGATGGAATGCCGTCACATCGGAGGTTGCCGCGAGGTCGCGATCGACTAATTGCATGAATTGTTGGAACACGCTTTGCCGTTTCCAATTGCGCAGCGATCTCGGTTCCTCATCCAATTGGAAAAATTGCTCCAAAATATCCAGTGCTTTTTGGGACAACTTCATAAACTTCGGGATAAATACAGAACACACCTCGCTGTGATTCAAATAAGCCAATTGCTTATGATTATCAATTAGCGAGGCTTGGTTATCCAAGCAATCGCTCATATTGCTGCACTCTTCCCACGCGCCAAATGTTTGGAAATGAATCCAAATAATCTCCGTCTCGGTCTCGCAAGGAATAGTTCCATAATGACTCGCATCTGGCCTTAATATGAAGGCTTCTCCTTTCTGAATCGTCCACTCCGATGTTCCTTCACCCACGTGCAAGGTTCCTTTTGTCACGACCATTAGGTCAAAAACACCGATCTGACTTCTGCTAACATGCTGTTCACCCTCCTGATATTGAAAGCGCCCACAATCAATAAAATAAGGAATGGGAGGGGAGATAAAGTGTAAAATCGGTGAGTTCATCATCGTAATTTGCTCCAATCAAAAGGTTGATATTTTTAAAAATGTGGTTGTAAAACACTATATAAATACTATGGTACACCATGTAGTATATTAATTAAAGCGCTTACGAAAAAGATCATATTTATAAAATAAAGGGGACCCCTACATGGCGAATTTATCAATCTCCAGACCATTCCCATTGAAGAATGTACGCATCACGGATGACTTTTGGTCTGCTTATATTCGATTGGTTCGGAATGTTGTCGTTCCTTATCAGTGGGAAGCGTTAAACGATCGAATTGAAGGAGCAGAACCCAGCCATGCGATGAAAAATTTTAAAATTTCCGCAGGTTTGGAGCAAGGCGAGTTTTACGGAATGGTTTTTCAAGACAGTGATGTAGCGAAATGGTTGGAAGCAGTAAGTTATTTGTTGGAAACAGGTCAAGATCCGGAATTAGAGCGATTGGCCGATGAAGTTATCACGATTATTGCAAAAGCTCAGCATAAGGATGGGTATCTGAATACGTATTTTACACTGAAGGAACCGAATGGCAGATGGACGAATTTGGCCGAATGTCATGAATTGTATTGCGCAGGTCATTTGATTGAAGCTGCCGTTGCTTATTATAAGGCGACAGGAAAGCGGACCATCTTAGATGTGGCTTGTCGATTGGCGGATTGCGTTAATGAAGTGTTCGGACCAGGTGAGGGTCAAATTCATGGTTATGATGGTCATCAAGAAATCGAGCTAGCGCTTGTAAAACTGTATCAAACGACGAACAATGACAACTACCTTCGATTAAGTCTGTATTTTCTGGATGAGCGAGGGAAGGAGCCCAGCTTCTTTGAACAGGAGCTTCATCGTCGGAATGGTCAGGTTCATTTTCCTGATTTGGATATGGTACATGACCGTACCTATAATCAAGCACATTTGCCGGTAAGGCTGCAGCAAACAGCTGAAGGGCACGCCGTTCGAGTCGTGTATATGTGTTCAGGAATGGCAGATGTCGCCGCAGAGACAGGGGATCAAGAGCTGCTTGAAGCGTGTCGAAGGCTGTGGACGAATATTGTAAGCAAAAGGATGTACATCACAGGAGCTATTGGTTCCATGGCACAAGGGGAGTCCTTCACGCTCGACTACGATTTGCCTAATGACACAGCCTATGCTGAAACCTGCGCGTCCATTGGATTAATCTTCTTCGCACAGCGAATGTTGCAAATGGAAGCCAAAAGCGAGTATGCAGATATCATGGAGCAGGCGCTTTATAATACCGTTATCAGTGGAATGTCTCAGGATGGTAAACGCTTCTTTTATGTGAATCCACTTGAAGTATGGCCGGATGCGATACTCAAAAACCATCATATGAGCCATGTAAAGCCTGTTAGACAAGGATGGTTCGGGTGTGCTTGCTGTCCTCCTAACATTGCTCGGCTGCTTGCTTCTTTAGGACAATATATTTATACATCGCAAGGGAACACCGTTTACACCAACTTATACATAGGCAGTCAGATTACGCTGGATATCGAAGGACAACAAGTAAGCATTGATCAACATTCCGAGTTTCCATGGAACGGGAATGTGCGATTCATCATCCAAGTGACTGAAAAAACAACGTTCACGTTAGCTCTGCGAATTCCAAAATGGTGCACAGAGACTAAGCTGACTGTACAAGGAATCCCTGTCCAACTGGATGAACAGGTCCGAGATGGTTATGTCTATATCACCAGAGAATGGCAATCCAATGATAGCGTGGAGTTGAACTTACACATGCAGGTTAGCCGAATGAAAGGCCACCCGCATGTTCGTGAAACGATAGGTAAGGTCGCCTTACAATGTGGTCCGTTGGTTTATTGTTTAGAGGAAACCGATAATGGAGCAGGCTTGCACCAGATTGTGCTGGAACCCCAGGATGAGCATCGGAAGCAATTCGACCATGAGCTGTTGGGCGGGATACAAACGATCTCCGTTCCGGCCAAACGAATCCGTTCTGACGATTGGGAACAAAAGTGGGGCGAACATTTGTATATCGCCAACGCTTCTCATGAATGGGAGACGATAAACGCAACTTTCATCCCTTATTATGCATGGGCGAATCGCGGGCAAGGTGAAATGTCGGTTTGGGTCAAAGAAAAGTAAAAATGGCTTTAACCTGCAAAGGTTTATGGTATATATAGGTAAAGCGAAAATGATAAACGATCATTTGGAGGGGTTAATTTGAAGTCTTTGAGAAAAGGATTAAAAGTGAGCACGGTTACTACATTAGCGTTAGGTTTAATGGTCGGTTGTAGTTCAACGAATACCCCAGCATCCACAGGTACCACTTCACCGGCAGCGAACACTCCGGCAAGTTCGACAGCTGCAGCAGCAACGAAAGCACCGGATGGTGGGGAGAAAGTGACGATTCGATTCACGGATTGGGCGAACAATGAAGAAGCGAAGTCAACACGAGTTAGCTTGGACGCCTTCGAGAAAGCGCATCCTAACATCAAGGTGGATTATCAGAACGTGGCACTCGCAGAATTCGGTGCAAAGCTTAGCGCCATGGCCGCCTCTAAAACACTGCCGGATATCAGTACCATGTTGGAAGCACAAGCGCTCAAATATGCAGAATCTGACATCCTGATGGATTTATCTCCGTACTACAAAGATGGCTCGATAACACCGAAGCTGGAAAGCAACAAGTTCGTTACCCCTGACGGTAAATTGCTAGGATACAGTGTTGCTAACGAAATCATCCTTCTTCACTATAACAAAGCTATGTTCGACGAGGCGAAGCTTCCTTATCCGCCGGCTGAAACGGAAAAAGCTTGGACTTGGGATCAGATGCTGGACGTTGCTAAAAAACTAACAAAAGATAAGGGCGGTAAACACCCTGGCGAAGCAGGCTTTGATGCCAAAAACATTGTGCAATACGGAATCAACGTGTCTCATGGTCAAGACTTCTTCTGGACACCTTTCGCGATTTCCAATGGCGGTGGAGAAGTGAGTCAGGATGGTAAGCAGCTTTTGCTCGATAAACCGGAAACAATAGAAGCGATTCAGAAAATTGCGGATCTCTCTAATGTTGAGCACGTGTCACCGACGGCTGCCCAATCTTCCGGCCTGCCAGGCGATGTTGGTCAATTGCTTCTTTCCAAAAAAGTAGCTATGGTCACTTCCGGACAATGGGAACTGGTCAATATTAATCCGCAGCTAAAAAATGGACTTAAAAATGGTATTGGCGTGCTTCCAATCTTCAAAAAGCCTGCAACAACCAATACAGGAACGCCAATGGTCGTGTATAAGAGCACGAAGCATCCAAAAGAAACGATTGAGCTGTATAAATGGCTCATGGATACGGAGAAAAACATAGCTAACATTGACAGTGGGGTTTGGATGCCGACGGAGATGAGCTGGTACACAGATCCTGAGAAAATCAAAAGATGGACGCAATCACCCGTTCACCCGCCAGAGTATAAAACGGCTGTTATTGATTACGCTTTAAAAGCAACCTATCCTACACCTTGGTTTTTCCTCCCTACTTACAGCCGGATTGGTGATGTATTGAATCCAGGATTGGATCAGGTCTGGTTAGGAACTAAATCAGCGAAGGATGCCATTACAGAAATGATGCCGAAAATTAAGCCAATCTTTGAAAGTGGCAAGGCCAATTAAAGGCTACGCACATAAGCGTTAACAGATAGGCAAACAGCACGCAGGAATAAGGTGTATGAAAAGCACTTGTTCCTGACGTTCTACGATGTAAGTTTTGCCACACATAGGAGGTACAGGTTCATGTCCACAGGTCAGCAGTCCAGTTACAGAAGCCTCAAACGGCAGCAGGTGATTGTCGGATACTTGTGCATACTGCCAGCTATTCTGGGATTATTCATCTTTACGCTCGGTCCTTTGCTCTATAGCTTATATTTAAGCTTTACGGATTGGACCATTCTGAAACCGAAACAATGGGTTGGGCTTGATAACTACCGCCATATTTTCACACAGGACCTCTTTTTCTTCGACTCTCTCAAAGCCACGGCCTATTATGCCATCGGCTCCGTTGTAGCCTCGATCTTGTTTTGCTTTGTAGTCGCGTTGTTTCTCAATCAGAAAATAAGAGGTCGAGCAGCTTTTCGTGCTATTTTCTACTTACCATCGATCATTCCGGTGCTCGCGAGCAGTATCATTTGGTTGTGGCTCTATAATCCCGATTTCGGTATTATCAATCATCTCTTAAGTTTTATTGGTATTGATAAGCTGATGTGGGTCAATAGCCCAGATACGTCTGTACTTTCGATGATTATCATTGCGGTATGGGGATCCGGCAACGTTATTGTGATCTTTCTTGCAGGCCTGCAAGATGTGCCTGCACACTTACTCGAAGCTGTGGAAATCGATGGTGGAGGCTGGTGGCATAAATTACGTTCCGTAACCATTCCACTCATGTCGCCCATCATTTTCTATAACGTCATTCTCGGATTTGTGAATTCGATTACGGCTTTTACACAAGCTTATGCCATGACTCAAGGCGGTCCGGGTAACTCAACTTTATTTTACGCCTTTTACATTTATCGAGAAGCATTCCAACGTCAAAATATGGGCTACGCCTGCGCACTAGCTTGGGTACTATTCATCATTGTTGCATTCTTCACGTACTTGTTATTCCGTTCTTCAGCTGGGTGGGTACATTACGAAGGAGGGAATAAATAATGACCTATCGTTTCAGAGGGAAAATCGTTACGTATGCTGTGCTTTTCCTGCTTTCTCTCATCGTGTTTTTCCCCATGTATTGGATTGTTCGTTCGTCGTTACTCAACCTGCAAGAAATTTTGGAGTTTCCGCCAATCTGGTTTCCAAATGCGTTCCGCATCGATAATTACACCGAGGTCATGGAACGTGTTAATTTCGGTAAGTATTTTGTGAATACGTTCATAGTCATCATACCGGTGTTAGTTGGCGTGGGTCTGACAGCAAGCTTAACGGCTTTTGGATTTGCACGACTTGAATTTCCGCTCAAAAACCTCTGGTTCTCTCTCATCATCATGACGATTTTACTTCCTAGCATTGTCACTTTAGTCCCCACATACATTGGTTGGTCCAAATTGCAGTTAACGAATACCTATTGGCCGTTAATCATTCCTGCTTTTTTCGGCGGCGGTGCTTTTAATATCTTCTTACTGCGACAGTTTCTAATGACGATTCCCAAAGAGCTTGACGAATCAGCCGTTATCGATGGTGCCGGGTATTTTACCATTTACCGCAAAATTATTCTTCCTCTCATTAAACCTGCCATTGTCGTTGTTCTCTTATTCACATTCGTAGGCGTATGGAATGATTTTCTGGGTCAGCTTGTGTATCTGAATGATGCCAATAAATATACGGTGTCACTGGGATTATCCACACTTCGTGGAGCCAACAATACACCGATGAATCTGCTTATGGCGGGAACAGCGATCATGGTCATACCAGCCGTAATTGTCTTCTTGTTTGGACAGCGGTATTTCATTGAGGGAATAGCAACAACAGGCATTAAAGGATAATCGAAGAATAGCCAAATAGAGTGACAGACAACGTAAGGGTCGTTCTGTCTATTCTCTATTGTCTTTATTGTGTGCGCTTTCATTAGCTGGAAAAAAGGGAGGATGAAAGGTCAGGAATTGAATCGTGGAAGGTTTACGGGTCTTAAGTGTGAAAAAAAGCTGTTCCTTTAGGTCAATTAAGACCTAAAGGAACAGCTTTTTGTTTGAATCGAAAGTTTGCTTAGAACGCAGGCACGATAGCGCCTTTATATTTATCTTCAATGAACTTTTTCGTGTCAGCGGAGTTCAGTTCCTTAGCAAGCTTTTGCATCGCTTCGGAATCCTTGTTGTCCGGACGGGAAACGATGATGTTCACATAAGGTGAATTTTTGTCCTCGATGAACAAAGCATCTTTCGTTGGATTTAGATTCGCTTGAAGAGCGTAGTTCGTATTAATAAGAGCCAAATCAAACTCACCGATCGTACGTGGCAGCATAGCAGGGTCTAATTCTTTGATTTGAAGTTTCTTTTTGTTTTCAATGATATCTTTAACCGTACCTTTGATGCCAACGCCGTCTTTCATTTTAATCAAACCGTTTTTCTCCATCAGTGCAAGCGCACGGCCGGCATTAGAAGGGTCGTTAGGAATAGCGACCGAAGCGCCATCTTTCAATTCTGTTGCGGACTTTACCTTTTGGGAATAAGCGCCGAACGGTTCGATGTGAACGCCAACTACTTTAACGAGGTTTTGCTTTTTATCTAGGTTATATTGATCTAGGTAAGGCTGATGTTGGAAAAAGTTAGCGTCCAATTGTTTTTCAAACACTTGTACGTTCGGTTGAACATAATCGTTAAACTCAATAACTTCAAGCTTAACACCTTGTGTTTTCAATTTGTCTTTCAAACTATTCAAAATTTCGGCATGAGGGACTGAAGATGCACCGACTTTAAGTGTAACTTCTTTTGCAGCTGCTGGAGAAGCAGATGCAGCAGGTGCCGAGCTTGCAGGCGTTTCAGTGGGTTTCTGTCCGCATGCTGCAAGAGCAAGCACAACGAATAGAGCCATTAAAGATAGTGTAAGTTTCTTCATGATGAGATACCTCCAAAATAATGTGTTTTATTTGCGGTTAAATTTGGCGACCAAACGGTCTCCTAGCATTTGTAAGAGTTGAACGAATAGAACGAGAATGACGACGGTCACGATCATGATATCAGTACGGAACCGCATGTAGCCGTAGCGAAGCGATAGATCGCCAAGCCCGCCGCCGCCAACTACCCCTGACATGGCGGAGTAGGAGAGCAGGGCAACAGCCGTCACGGTGACAGCTGAGATCAGACCCGGGCGCGCTTCCGGCATCAGGACGCGCCAGACGATTTGCCACGGCGTAGCACCCATTGACTGCGCGGCTTCAATGACGCCGCTGTCGATCTCGCGCAGCGCGGTTTCAACCAGCCGCGCGAGAAACGGCGCGGCTGCGATAACGAGCGGCGGGATCGCGCCCTGTACGCCGATGGTTGTATGCACGATTGCCTTCGTGATCGGAAAAACCGAGATCATCAAAATCACGAAAGGCACAGAGCGCAGGATGTTCACGATCAGCGAGAGCACTCCGTAAAGCGGCAGATTTTGCAGCAGCTGCCCCTTGGAAGTAAGAAATAAAATGATGCCCAATGCCATGCCGATGATGACAGTGAATAAGAGCGACCATCCCAGCATGACGAGTGTATCGCCTGTTGCTTTCGTAATTTCGGACCAGTTAATGTCCCAGGTCATATTCATTGGTTGAGCACCTCCACGTCGATTCCTTCTTGCTCAAGTTTGGCAATCACAGAATCGATTTCTTCTTGGTGTCCGCCTGTTAGTTCAACTATTAATTGACCGTAAGGTACACTTTTCATGGAAGAAATAGTACCCTGAAGGATGGCAAAGGACACATTCGTCGACTTGACGGTTTCGAACAAGATCGGCTCATATGTTTTGGCACCGATGTAGGTAATTCGGATCACCGTTCCTTCCTTTTCTCCCTGTTTCAACATCGGATCCCGATCTGAACTTAGTGCGAAATCCGAAACTTGTCCAACAAATTCCTTCGTAACCGCATGCTGAGGCTTTAGAAATACATCAAGAACTTTCCCGGTTTCAACAATCAAGCCTTTCTCCATAACGGCAACGCGATCACAGATCGCACGAATGACCTGCATTTCATGTGTGATGAGCAGGATCGTTATGCCAAGCTTTCTATTAATATCGAGCAGCAGCGCAAGAATGGCATTTGTTGTCTGAGGATCGAGAGCTGAAGTCGCTTCATCGCAGAGTAGAATATCCGGATGATTGGCCAAAGCTCTTGCAATACCGACACGCTGCTTCTGTCCGCCAGAAAGCTGGTTTGGATACTTATGCGCGTGTTCCTGCAGACCAACTAAATCGAGCAGCTCCTTAATTCGTGCTTGAATCGCCACTTGCCCCATCCCGACTAATTTCAGCGGAAAGGCAATATTTTCGGCAACGGTAGAGGAAGAGAGAAGATTGAAATGTTGGAAAATCATCCCGATTTTGCGGCGTTTCGTTTGCAGCTGGCGAGAATCCAACTTTGTCATTTCTTCACCATCAATGTGAATGCTGCCAGAGGATGGTCGCTCCAGTAGATTTACACAACGCAGTAATGTACTCTTCCCTGCACCGGAGTGTCCGATGATGCCGAATATTTCTCCGCGATCGATATGTAAATGGATCTGCTGGATGGCCGGTACACGTCCCGGTATATCCTCATATACTTTTTGTAAATTTTCGATATGAATCAGGATGAATACCCCCTATTCCATGCAAATATTGGTGATTTTATATTTTGACCAACGGTAGATCATTTTATAAGAAATTGCAAGAGGATGCAACGTCTAAAATATGGAAAACGAATGTTCACTTTGCATTGACGCTCCATTTAATTACATATAAACTGAGGTTAACCGTTTCAATTCATTAAAATAGCGCTTAAATAACGTGAAAACCGTATTTTTTAAGTTTTAAGTTAAGGAGAATGACAAAATTGACAAATTTGCAACAACGCCAAAATGAAATCAAGTCCAGAATTGCCGCAGAGGCATTCAAACAGCCTCTTCAAATCAGCGGATTATTATTTCATCACGATATCCGAGATAATTTCTACTATGCTTCTTATTTATTTGCAGCTTCTCAGGAAGAAACTATCCCATTTGATGGGGATCGTCTACATGCAAAGATCAAGGCGGAGGGCATCCTTCTTCATGTACTGGAACTCCAGGACCAGAACGAAGAGAGTGGAACCTATGGTCATTGGCCCTTACATTTAAGACCTACTCCTCAAGAAGCACCGAAAAATACACTTCCTGTTGAATTGATGGGGAGTCTGATGGTTTATTTCTATCAACGTTATTCAGATAATTTGAGTGAATCCTTGCGAAACTTATTTGCTTTAGCGCTGCTGCATATTTATAGAAGTAACTTTTATCGTAAACCATCTGAGCATTACAACCATCATGAAGCGAAATACACAGCAGCTAAGCTTATTTTCGGACAACTTTATGAGGATACGGTATTGCTTGAGGATGGCTGCCAAAGCTTGCGCAGTACGCTGAATCGGATTACTTCGATAGGCATGTCGGAGTATGGAGGGCTACCTTGGTTCTGGCACTGGATGCAGGCTTTTACGTGCGCTTGGGAGCTTATGAAGGATTCAGAAATCAAAGCCGAGTTAGCTCGTTTATTGGACTACCTCTGGGAGGTTCGCTCGACGTATTATCTGGGAGGGGCATGGGTGGGCCCGCATTCACGGATATGGCCGCATGACATACCAAGGGGCACCAATGTGCTGCATGATTATGTCCAGTTTGGCGATTTCATATTACCGGATCAGATGCCTCGAACCGAATATGCAGGTTTTATTGCCTATGAAGCTTCATCTGAAGTTCAGCGTACAGCCTTACATCGTGAAGCTCCGGTAGAAGTTACTCGCAGAGTTCCCAAACAAGCAGCTCTAGCTGCTAGCGATAACGATGTGCTGCATAGTTATGTATATATCTCAGAAAACTTTGCGCTAGGCGGTATGTGGGAACGCGTACAGGAGTTTGATAATGAACAACATCGCTGGGATGTAGCCCTTCCGTTAGATGCGCTCCAAGGTGTGAATCATTTATATTTTTTTCACCCGGGTCAAGGCTATGCAGAAGGAGATTTACGTCATCAAAGTGAATTTTCAGAAGTACTTTTTCACCAAAATGCATTGATCGCTTCCTATCAAATTCCAGATGGTCAGCCTGAATTCATTAAGGGATGTGTGCCTGTAGGAGAATGGATAGAGGAACCGATAGGATTGTTTGGATTATGTGGTCATGTTTACATGGCTGTTTATGTGCAGCAGTCCTTTGAAAGGGAAGTACGCGAAGATCGATCCGTTGTCACAAGCAAAGGAAGAACGAATTCGGTAGTTATCGAGTGTATCGACCAGAAAATAGCTGAAACCTTTCAAATAAAGGATATACAGCAATTTGCTAATGTGATGAAGCAGAAACAACCGGTTTATAAGCTGTCTAGCGAGGACGATTTGCAAATCACCTATACGACTTTGAAGGATGAAACGATGGTTTTATGCAGTGGCTTACATAGTGACAGGAAGATCATCAGACTTGTGAATGGCGAAGCTGTTGATTTCACTACCTATACGGTCGCTTGAAAATAATAGAAAAGAGGATATGACATGCCATTATTTGATTTTCCATTAGACAAGCTAGTTACTTATGAAGGACGTAATCCCCGCCCTGAAGATTTCGATTCTTATTGGGAGCGGGCAATTGCTGAGATGAAGGCTGTCGATCCCCAAATCGAACTTCGTCCGAGTGAATTTCAAGTGCCTTACGCAGAATGTTTTGATCTCTATTTTACAGGTGTCAAAGGGGCACGTATTTATGCCAAATATGTTCGTCCTAAACACGCAGATAAGCCGCATCCAGCTATCGTTGAATTCCATGGTTACTCTGGAAGCTCCGGCGATTGGTCAGGTAAATTAGCGTATGCCGCTCTAGGCTACTCGTTCTTTTCCATGGATTGCCGTGGTCAAGGCGGTTTATCGGAAGATACGGGTGGCGTAAAGGGAACGACGCTTCGCGGACATATCGTTCGCGGTTTAGATGATCATCCTGATCAATTGCTGTACAGGGATATTTTCTTAGATACGGCTCAACTCGCCGGCATCGCGATGAGCATGCCAGAGGTTGATCCCGAGCGTGTAGGCGCATTGGGTGGCTCTCAAGGGGGCGCCTTGACGATCGCATGTGCTGCACTCGAGCCTCGCATTAAGCGATTAGCGCCAGTTTATCCATTCCTTAGCGATTATAAGCGTGTATGGGAAATGGATTTGGCGAAGGATGCCTATCAAGAACTGAAGGACTTCTTCCGCCGTCATGATCCACAGCACAAACGCGAAGATGAGATATTCACTAAGCTGGGCTATATTGACATTCAGAATCTAGCAAATCGCATCAAAGGTGAAGTACTGATGGCCGTTGGTCTTAGCGACACCGTATGCCCGCCTTCCACGCAGTTTGCTGCTTATAACAAAATCAAGTCGAAAAAGCAGTTTGAGTTGTACCCGGATTATGGTCATGAAGGTTTACCTGGATTCAGCGATAAAACCTTGCAATTTATGTTGGGCCTTTAAAATGAAATGCCTCTCACATCTTCGTGATGGAGGGGCATTTTTTGTTTATTTATTCTGCTGTCGGTACTGGCTGGGAGTGACACCGGTCATTTTTTTAAAAAGCTGGTTAAAAAATTTCATATCCTGATAACCGACACTTGCAGCGACATCGCTGATCTTGTGATTGTTCGCTCGTAATTGCTGACAACAGGCTTCAATTCGCGCGTGCTGCACGTACTCCATGAAGGACATTCCCGTATGCTTTTTAAGCTGGCGATGAAGCTGACGCTCGCTGATCGTCAATCTGGCGGCAGCTTCGGTGAGCGAGATTGGGCTGCTGCAATGCCCGCGAATATGGGCGAGTAGACTATCTAAGTCCTGAAGGCTCGCTTTGGACGCTTCCGGTGTGAAATCCATTTTGGAGCGATACATGTAAACAAGAAGCTGTGCCACACAAGTTTGTAAAATCGTCATAAAGCCGCTGCGATGGGCGTTATATTCGAAATGTAAACGTTCAAAAAGAGGCTGGAATTCCCCATTGCGTTCTTTAAAAGAAAGCCAAGTCGATTGCTCGGTTGCCTGCGTGAATAGGACGTTGAATTCCTCCTTACTTCCATTCAATTGCGAGTGAAATAATTGGTTCAACCATTCCTGGGTGAAAATGCAATTGTAAACCACAAGGTTTTTTTTCTGAGCAATAGATGATGGACGAAACACATGGGAGACGCCAACCGGTATGAAGAAGAGATCTCCTTTGGAAACGGGTAATGAGGTATTGTCAATGTAATGTGCACCGCTGCCCTCAGCTACATAGCTAATTTCAATAAAATCGTGCGTATGCTGCAGCATTTCAAACGATTCGTGAACGCGGTTTACGTAAAGCGGAAGTTCCGGAAGGAAAAATTGATCCCCTGGCGTTTCGATAATGCTTCGTTTAATGGTCATTTCGTTTTACTCCTGTTATGTCAATTAAGACCCTGATGAATGTCGGAATTAACCCTAAAAATGAGTACGCTCTCATCATAAAATAAAGGCATCGAAGTAACAATCATTATTTTAGGTGGAGGCAGCTGAAATGAGACAATTAGAAATCGACTGGCAAGCACAATGGGTTTGGGGTAATGGTGAAGTAAGTCCACGGAATGAGTGGCGGTGTTTTAGAAAGACATTCGATGTGGGTTCTGAAGGCTGGGGAGCAGCAAAAATATCTATAACGGCTGATTCGCGATACGCTTTATATGTAAATGGAACCAAAGTGGGACGAGGTCCTGTTCGCTCATGGCCATTCGAGCAGTCCTATGATACATACGAAATTGGACACTTGCTGCACAAAGGACGACCTAATGTGATTGGGGTCATGGTGCTCCATTTCGGCGTGTCCAATTTCTACTATTTGCGCGGACGCGGCGGTTTGTTAGTGCAAGTGGAGAGTGAGCATGAGGGTCATTCTGTCGTAGAGCTGGTGACGGATGAAAGCTGGAAAGCCTCGCTGCATCTTGGGTATGATAGCCGCTCTGGGCGCATGTCTTGTCAACAAGGCTATGCTGAGCGGATGGATGCGAGCGCTTGGCCAATGGATTGGTATTTGCCAGATTACGATGATTCTGCGTGGGATCAAGCCACTATCGTTGGAGCTGTTGGTATAGAGCCTTGGAGCCGTCTTGTGCCGAGAGATATTCCATTCCTTACGGAGGAACTCGTGTGGCCGGTTCGTATCGAATCCCTCCATCAGGTAAAGCCCGTTGCATGGACTGCCTCGATAGATGTCCGTAATCAAATGGTGCCAGAGAGTGTGAATCATGCGAATCCAGTGGGTTTTGCTGGGTATATGGCAACGGTAGTGAGAACCGAGAAGGTAGTAAAAGCTGTGTTAGGAATCGTACAGCCGAGCACTGTGAAGGGATGCAGCGTGAATGGAGAGTGGCTGGAACCGGAGCGTTATACGGGTGTATTGCCGGAAAGGTATGCCGAGATAGAACTGAAGGCAGGAGACAATCTTATCTTGTTGGAGACGACTGGCGTTGATCATGGCCGAACGCTGCAGTTGGGCATTGATTGCGATGCTTATTTTGAGGTCGTTTCTCCTTTAGGGGAGGCAGGCATCGATACGTCACCATTTATTTCAATTGGTCCATTTACATCTTTTGAATGCATTGATCACCAGGAAAGCAGTGATACTTTGCACCCATATGAAGGATTAGGGTCTTCTTCAGCGGGTGATGATCGAAAGGATGAATTGGATGCGGATGTCTTGCCAGCTTTTAACACGTATGTAGAGATTCGGAGTCTTTCTACTGCTAAGGACCTGAGTCGCTATACGGATTGGATTCGGCCTTTCCCACTGGAATTGGTGAGCAGGGATTCTATCTTTGCACTCAGTGTCTGGAAAAAAGAAGCGCTGGCGCAAGCTGTGCCGTACCCTTTGCAGCAGGCAGTTATCCCAAGTGTGAATCCAGCAATATTGCCGAGATATGAGGGGGCAGATACGGAGTTTATCCTTGATTTTGGCCGTGAGTTATCTGGCTTTATACAATTTGAAGTAGATGCCGCTGAAGGAACCATTCTTGATTTCTATGGCTATGAATATATGCGCGATGGGTGGCGTCAAGACACATTCGATTTAGATAATACACTTCGTTATACGTGTTCGGAAGGGCGTCAATCGTATACCTCTTATGTGCGGAGAGGGTTCCGATATTTGATGGTTACGGTAAGGAATGATGCAAGAGCAGTCAAAATGTATGGCGTACAGGTGCAGCAAAGTAATTATCCCATAGCCGAGATAGGCAAGTTCCAGAGTTCTGATGCGCTTTTGAACGATATATGGCAGATTAGTAAGCACACAACTCGACTTTGTATGGAAGATACGTTCGTTGATTGTCCGGCTTATGAACAGGTTTTCTGGGTTGGGGACAGCCGCAACGAGGCTTTAGTCAATTATTACGTGTTCGGAGCTACGGAAATTGTAGAGCGTTGTTTGCGGTTAGTGCCTGGTTCCAGAACACAAACACCTTTATACGTGGATCAGGTTCCTAGTGCTTGGAGCAGCGTTATTCCGAACTGGACGTTTTTTTGGGCGCTGGCCAGCTGTGAATATTATGAGCATACAGGGGATGAGGTTTTTGCGAGAGACTTATGGCTGCATATTCGTTTTACCCTTGAGCATTATGAACAAAAACTCGATGATCGTGGATTGTTGTTCATAAAAGGCTGGAACTTGCTGGACTGGGCACCGATTGATCAGCCGAATAATGGGGTGGTCACCCACCAGAATATGATTCTGGTCAAAACGCTGCGAAGCGCGGCAGAGTTGGCGAAAGCCGTTGGCGATGTGGGAGAAGCAGCTGAATATGAGGGGAAAGCACTTCGTCTGAGCCAAGCTATTAACAAGCATTTATGGAGTAAGGAACGCAGTGCATACTTGGATTGTATCCATGCGAATGGCCGTGCTTCGACTGTTTTCAGTATGCAGACGCAGGTTATTGCCTACTTGTGTGGTGTCGCTGAGGGCGAACGCGCAGATCAGATGAAGACATATTTGTTTGCTCCGCCAACGGATTTTGTTCAAATCGGCAGTCCGTTTATGTCCTTCTTTTATTATGAGGCTCTCGCGAAAATGGGCCGCATTGGGATTGATCGTATGATCACAGATATGAGGCAGCATTTTGGGCAAATGATTGAATATGATGCCACGACCTGCTGGGAAATGTACCCGAATTTCGCGGAAAATAGAGCGAACCCTGACATGCTTACACGCAGTCACTGTCATGCGTGGTCGGCAGCGCCAGGCTATTTCTTAGGCGCGCATGTGCTTGGTGTCACTCCCGCCGACAAAGGCTGGCGGAAGGTCGTTGTCGCTCCGCAGCCTGCGGATTTGCAGTGGGCGAGGGGGACTGTTCCGCTGCCGCAGGAGGGACGGATCGATGTCGCTTGGCGACTCGAGGAGGACGGACGCGTGATGCGGCTGCAGGTTTGGGCGCCGCGCAGCGTGGATGTGGAGATCTGCATCCCGGAGGGCATGGACGGGATCGTGGAGCGTCACGAGGTGTGAATTGAGAGACGCCGGCTGGTTTGGCCGGCGTCTTTGTTTATGGATTTTATTCTATAGCTACTTAGGGCACTCATGTGGTTTCCAAGATTATTAGGATTTCTTATATGTTTTGGGTTTGTGGGATGAGAACGCGAAGCTAACCCGCTATTTAGCCTGGCTAGTTTTGGATTCTGTCTGAGTAAGGAGGATACATGTATAATCACGTGGTATGAGATTATGTTTTCCGGGTTTGTGACCTCTGGTTTCTGGGAGAATGGTGAAGTTGGAAGTTGTAAGTGATTAAGTTTCCCAGTTTTTTGTCTTCTGGATTATGGAGAAGTGTGTTATTTAGAAGGTAAGTTGTACAACGTGCAACAATTTCCTTGATTTCTTCTGGGAAAGCTGAAGATGTTGTATATTGTGCAACAATTTAGCCTTCTTTCCTGCTATTTAGCTATTTTAGGCTGGAATTGTTGTATGTTTTACAACATTCGCGAGGATATCGTGGATTAACTTGCCTATTGTTGTACAACGTACTACAATTTCCGGATGAGCAAGCGAATGACTATTATAAACAGCTGGGGGGGATAACCTACTTTGCATCAACCCTGACAAACACTCCATTCAAGGACGGTTTAAGCCAGTTTTCTTCTATTGATCATAGTTTTTGATATACATCACTGAAAGGGCCAAAAAAGTCTTCTCAGAGGAGAAAAAACAGCTAAATCCAGCCGAGAAGGCCGAAAAGTACGTGTCAGATCCCAGTGAGAGGTTTAATGGACCAGAATTTGGGCTGAAAGGACCAAAAAAGTCCTCTCATAAGTGAAGAAGTAGCTAAGTCCAGCTGAGAAGGCCGAAAAAGACGTTTCAGATCCTAGTGAGAGGAGTAATGGACCAGAATTTGGGCTGAAAGGACCAAAAAAGTCCTCTCATAAGTGAAGAAGTAACTAAGTCCAGCTGAGAAGGCCGAAAAAGACGTTTCAGATCGCAATGAGAGGTGTAATGAACCAGAATTTGGGATGAAAGACCAAAAAAGTCCTCTCATAAGTGAAGAAGTAGCTAAATCCAGCCGAGAAGGCCGAAAAAGACGTTTCAGATCCCAGTGAGAGGTGTAATGGACCAGAATTTGGGCTGAAAGGACCAAAAAAGTCCTCTCAAACGTGAAGAAGTAGCTAAATCCAACCGAGAAGGCCGAAAAAGACGTTTCAGATCCCAGTGAGAGGTGTAATGGACCAGAATTTGGGATGAAAGGACCAAAAAACTCCTCTCATACGTGAAGAAGTAACTAAATCCAGCCGAGAAGGCCGAAAAAGACATTTCAGATCCGAGTGAGAGGTATAATGGACCAGAATTTGGGATGAAAGGACCAAAAAAGTCCTCTCATAAGTGAAGAAGTAGCTAAATCCAGCCAAGAAGGCCGAAAAAGACGGTTCAGATCATGGATGAGGTGTGTTAACATGCAATTTACGGATGGTAACGCTAGTTTTCAGCGTTACAGCGGTCTAGAGAGAATAATACCTACAATCAAGCTTTTTTCCTCCGGTACACTCGCTCCGGCCGGCCGACAACACCGTAAGACAGGTCGGCGTATAAATCGCCCGAGCTGACTAAGTGCTCGAGGTAGCGGCGGCCGGTGGAGCGGCTGACACCGATTTCTTTGGCGATTTGATCAGCGGTCAAGCCGCCGGATGCGCTAGAAATCGCTTGTACGATTTTTACCAATGTGAGCTTATCAATCCCTTTGGGCAGGAACGAGGTGTCCAAGTTGGTTTCTTTCTTGGAAGTTCCAGACATAAGGCGATCAACATCGCTCTGATTGATCATACCGCTTTGGTTCATCCGACTCAGTTCACGATGGAAATTCAGATAGCGCACTAGCGTTTCTTGAAGCCGATTAAAGACGAGAGGTTTGATAATATAATCAAACGCACCGCTCCGTATAGCGTCACGAATGGCGTCTATTTCTTTGGCAGCAGTGATCATAATGACGTCTGTTTCCCGGTAATGCTGTCGAATAAAGGAAAGCATCTCTAAGCCGTTAGCGCCCGGTAAATAGACATCCAGTAGGACGAGGTTCGGAGTCAGAATTTCCAACTGTTCCTTGGCTTGACCCAGATCCGTGGCGATACCGACAACGTGGAATCCATCTACTTTTTCTATGAATCGTCTGTTAATCTCGGCTATTTTCACATCATCTTCTACAATTAATACTTCAACGGTTTGATTCTGGTGTTCCATGGGGCAGACTCCTTTCCTTGAGATCAGGGATCTTGGGAACCGCAACAGTAAAAATTGTACCGCCTGCGGGGTTTTTATGAAATGTAATATACCCACTCAACTTTCCGACGGCATGCTGGACCAAAGATAGTCCAATGCCGCGGTGTTCACCTTCTTTGGTCGAAAAGCCTTTTTCAAATACGGCCATACTCGTTTCCTCAGGAATTCCAACGCCTCGATCCTCGCATTCGATAATAAGATCCTCACCAAGGTCGGTTAGAAATAATTTCACATACGGCTCCGTCTGATCGCCACCAGCAAGCACTGCTTCCATGGCATTGTCAACTAAGTTACCGATGATGGTGACGAGCATATTTCGATCAATCTTAGCCGGGATGTCGCTGAATGAGCTTTCGTGATCAATTTCGAAAGTAATCTTTAGTTCCTGCGCATGATTAAATTTGCCAATGAGCAGTCCGCCAATCATGGGATCTGGGATTTCTCGCATAATGAACTGTACCCAATTCTGATGTACATCGGCCTCCCGGGAGATAAGTTCAACAGCTTCTTGATAGGATTCGAGTTGGATTAGCCCCGAGATGACGTACAGCTTGTTCGAAAATTCATGCGTTTGTGCGCGTAGCGCTTCTGCAAAGCGTTTGACCTGAGACAGTTCTTCAGCCAACCGATACAGCTCGGATTTACTGCGAAAGCTCGAAACTGCACCGGTTACGCCTAATTTCCGCTCAATAATCGGTACCCGATTCACTATCACTTCATGGTCGCCGATGAGCATTTCATGGTCAAATTCGGCTTTCCCCGAACGAACGACTTCATACAATCTCGTATTCGGTATAACGTCTTCAATTTGTCTTCCAGTAATTTTTGCCGTGACAGGCAGCTGCAGCAGCTGAAGCGCATAGCGGTTCGCCATCGTAATAACTCCCTCACGATTAACCGCGATAATACCTTCTCGTATGGATTCTAGAATCGCCTTTTTTTCGGTATATAATGCGCCGATTTCCTTTGGCTCCAAGCCATGAATGGAACGCCGGACGTTATGGGCGATGAGGACAGAGCCGACAAGTCCGATGACGAGAACGATCAAAGAGATCATTTCGATTCGTGTTTGATACACAGTGGTAATAAGTGCAATGTCCTCTGTCAAGAACCCAACAGATACGATACCGATCACTTGGCCATTGGCGCCAAATACCGGAGCTTTACCGCGAAGTGAGGGCCCTAGAGATCCAATAGCCTTGGAAATAATAGATTGCCCCTCAAGAACGGGACCATTATCTCCACCAACCATTTCTTTGCCTATTCGATCAGGCAGGGGATGTGAATAACGGATACCTTCGCGGTTCCCAACAACGATGTATTCCGCATCTATTTTCTCACGTACCGTCTCCGCAATGGGTTGAATGACGGCTGAGGGGTCATTTAATTGAAAGGCATGCCTTATTTCTGGCATACTAGCCACTGTTTCGGCTACCTTCAAGGCGCGTGTACCAATTTGATCCTCAAGGGCGGAGGTCATCAAGTAATAGAATATGCCGCCTAGACTTAGGATGATGAAGACAAGCAGTGAACAAATAATCAAGATTAACTTGGTTTGCAGCCTCATTCCGAGTTAAAGCCCCCCGTTTTTGCTAGTATTGTATCATAAAGCGCTCTCATTTTGAGGGAAAACGCGTTCAAGCCGTCGTGAACAATATGAACAAAATGCCCAAAACGATGTTATTATAATTAATCTTGTTAAACTTCTCAATTTTCTATTCAGGTGATATTCTGAAAGCGCTTCAAAGAAAGCGGATTCACGCATAACACCAAAAAGTTGGAGGGGTTTCATTTGATAAAAAATGTCTTAGCAGCATCTTTGAAAGTAACATCGATTAGTTTATTAGCAATCTCCTTGGCAGCATGCGGTAATGGGGCAGCTAAACCAACAGACGCAACGGGTGACAAGGCCAAAGAAACAACAGCACCAGCACAAGCAGCATCCAAATATCCAGAAAAAGCGCTGAGTATCATCGCACCATCCGGCGCAGGCGGCGGTTGGGATATGACGGCTCGTACGATTGCCAAAGTATTGTCGGAAACGAAAGCGCTTGATAAACCGATTTCGGTTGAAAATAAACCGGGTGGAGGCGGCGCCGTTTTCATGGCGGAATATGCCACGAAAGATGTGAAAGACAATTACAAATTGTTCGTTAGCTCACCACCGATTCTTATTAACCATCTGAAAAAAGAAGGTAACACGCCATATGGTTATGCGGATACAACACCGCTTGCTCAATTGACAAAGGATTATGGCGCAGTTGCGGTTGCGGCAAACTCGAAATATAAAGATTTAAAATCACTATTGGATGATATGAAAGCGGATCCTACGAAACTGACGGTTGCTGGCGGTTCTGCACCTGGCTCCATGGATCATCTGGTTTCCATTCTTCCTGCCTTTAAATACGGTATCGACCCGAAAAAGGTGAAATACGTATCCTATGATGGCGGCGGGGAAGCGGTAACAGCTTTGCTCGGCGGTAATGCGGATGTGCTTGGTACCGATGCATCTTCCTTGGACCAATATGTGAAAGCTGGCAAGATCAGAGTACTGGCGGTAGCATCTCCACAACGTCTTGGTGGCAGCATGAAAGATGTTCCAACGATGAAAGAGCAAGGTGTTGACGCTGAGTTCTTAATCTGGCGCGGCTTCTTCGGACCTAAGAATATGGATGCGGGTGCGAAAAAGTTCTGGGAAGATACGATCAAGAAAATGGTTGATTCCGATACATGGAAAAAAGAAATGACTGCGAACAACTGGGAAACTGACTATAAAAAAGCGGATGATTTCAAAGCTTTCCTAGGTCAGCAAGAAACGCAATTGAAAGATATGTTGACAGCTTTGGGTATGCAGAAATAAGAGGGCCTTGGGATGCTGGGAAGAAGCGAATATGCCTTCTTCCCATGCACGAAGGGCGGGAGGTTGAGAACAGATGAACACCATGTTTGACCGTTATGCAGGTATCGTTTTTTTCGCTATCGGCACCACATTTGTGATCGGCAGCAGGAGTATTTCAACAAGTGCTTACGGCAGTAATGTAGGCGCTAATATATTCCCAATGATGCTGGGGGCTTTCTTAGCATTAATGAGCATTCGTCTCATTTATGATACGTTCCGCAAGCAGCAAACGAAAAAACATAAAGAAAATTTGGATTACAAAAGATTTGGTATCATCTTCGTTTCAGCAGTTCTTTATGCGTTATTTCTCGAAGATATCGGATTCGTCATCTCCACGTTTCTCTTTTTAATGATTGGGTTCCAAACGATGCAAAAAGGTAGAGTTTGGGTTTCGCTTTTGATCTCAGCTGCATTTTCCTATGGGGTGTATACGCTGTATGTGAATGGATTGGATGGATCTCTTCCTGGATTCCCAACTTGGTTAGGCTTCTAAGAATCGCTTACGCAGTGGGTTTGCTAAAAAGCAAGCTCTAAGGAGGTTATTGAAATGAGCACGATTGATTATGTGCTTCATGGCTTGGGTACTGCAATGCAGTGGCACAATGTCGTGTTTGTTTTTCTAGGCGTATTAATTGGTACAGTGGTAGGTGTCCTACCCGGGATTGGACCCATGAGCGGTGTAGCTCTGTTAATCCCGATTACAGCGACAATGACCGCAGGATTAGGTCCTGAAGAAGCCGCGACGAGCTCCATTATTCTGCTTGCTGGTGTCTATTATGGAGCGATGTACGGAGGTTCGACGACTTCCATCCTGCTGAATACACCGGGGGAATCTTCTTCCGTAGTAACGACCCTAGATGGTTATCAGATGGCAAAACAAGGCAGAGCCGGGGCGGCGCTTGCGATATCGGCGATTGGTTCCTTTGCTGCCGGCATTATTTCTCTAATAGGCCTTATCTTCCTTGCTAGGCCCTTGTCGGCAGTTGCCATCAAGTTTGGTCCTGCTGAATATTTCTCTCTCATGGTTCTCGGCTTACTCGCAATCAGCGGTCTAGCTGGAAAATCCATGGTCAAAGCCTTAATGATGACAGCTTTCGGACTGCTGCTTGCAACGATCGGGATTGATAATGTTTCCGGCGTTGAACGGTTCACATTTAATATTCCGGAGCTCTACCAGGGCTTGGAATTCCTTACTGTGGCTGTAGGTACATTCGCTGTCGGTGAAGTATTCAAGACCATTCTACAGCGTGAAGGAAACGATGGTGAATTGGCTAAAATCAATCGAATCCTACCGACGAAGCAGGATTTGAAAGATAGCGCGGCACCTATCGCTCGAGGCTCAGTTCTTGGATTCTTCATCGGGCTTCTGCCTGGAGCCGGTGCTATTCTTGCCTCATTTTTCGCTTACATTGTAGAAAAGAAAATCAGTAAAAATCCCGAGAAATTCGGGAAGGGTGCCATTGAAGGTGTAGCTTCTCCGGAAGCTGCGAATAATGCGGCGTCAGGCGGTGCCATGATTCCACTTTTGACACTTGGCATTCCTTCATCCGGGACAACTGCTATTCTGATGGGTGCTTTCATTATGTACAATGTGCAACCGGGTCCTTTGTTATTCCAAGATCACCCGCAGCTCGCATGGGGCGTTATTGCCAGTATGTTCGTGGGTAACTTGATGCTGCTTATTCTGAATATGCCGCTCGTCAAAGTGTTTGCCAAAGTCATTGAAACACCAACGAAATATTTGATTCCATTAATTATCGTGTTTTCCGTATTCGGTGTGTACGCAGTTCAATATTCAACGTTTGATTTGCTCCTAATTATGGGCTGCGGTCTTGTCGGGTACTTCTTATCGAAAAACGATTACCCGCTAGCGCCATTAGTACTTGGTCTTATTCTTGGACCGATGCTGGAAAATAACATGCGCAGAGCATTAACCATTTCGAATGGAGATTTCATGATTTTCTTGCAAAAACCTGTTTCCCTCATCTTTTTGATCATTGGTTTCTTATGGTTGACAATTCCATTAATCCTGAAGATGAGAGGTAAAAATGTTCTTGTAAACGAAGAAGCATAAGTTGGACGAAAACCCCTATGATGCTGGGTGGAGCTCTGATACCAATCAGCCTCTACTTTGTGGACTAGGGGTTTCATTTCATGGAGTGAATTCAGTTGGACATACTTTTTCTTATCGTGCTCAATGTCATTGTACCTGTATTTTTATTAATTGGAGCAGGGGCTTTTATGCATCGTGTATTTCATTTTGATATGCATACACTGTCTAAGCTCAATGTGTATTTCTTACTTCCAGCTGTCTCTTTTACGAATATTTATCAAAGTAAGCTGGAGTGGAGTACGCTGCTGCAAATCGTTAGCTTTTTGCTTCTGCAAAGTATCGCTCTTATCGTGCTGAGCAAAGGAACAACAAAACTGGCTAAATTTGATAAAAGCTTGTCTTCTAGCTTCTCAAATAGTGTAGTACTTAGCAATTCGGGTAATTTCGGCTTGCCAGTGTCACAGCTTGTGTTTCAGGGGAACCCGGTCGGTTTATCTGTTCAAATTATTGTTACTATTTATCAAAATCTTCTAACGAATACCTTTGGCTTGGTTAATGCGGTTTCTGCACAAAGCCAAGGGCAGAAGATGCTGCGGGAGCTTTTGAAAAATCCCATGATACATGCATTTGGACTGGGGTTGCTGATGCATATTCTGGCGATTCCAATTCCGGCTTTCATTTGGCATCCTCTCCAGAATGTATCTAACGCCTTCCTTGCGATAGCACTAGTTACGCTAGGTGCACAGAGTGCTTACTTGCAGTTTAAGCGGCTAAGCAGCGCACTTATCTTCAGTCTGCTTGGAAGACTAATTGTCTCCCCGATCCTAGCATTAATTTTCATTTTACTGCTTCATTTAGAAGGTACAACCGCACAAGCACTGTTTATCGCCAGCTCGTTTCCCACGTCAAGGAACAGCGCGGTATTTGCATTAGAATACGGGAATCACCCGGAATACGCAGCTCAAGTGGTACTGCTCTCTACTTTGTTCAGCAGCTTGACTGTTACCTTAGTCGTGTACGTATCGAAACTATTATTTTAGGCATGATGCCCGTAGAAACGAGGAGTTCACTTTGAAAGACACGATTGGTGGCAAAAGCATTATTCTGCGTGTGGAGCTGCAAACAGAAGCGGTTCATTTTGGACAATTAATCACCGTCATTACGGAAAATGGTGGGGATGTTATTGCCATTGACGTTATCCAAACAGGTCCAAATTGGACGGTTCGTGATATTACTGTCACAGCATCCGAACAGGTTCAACTTGAGGCCGTCACAGGCGCCATCAAATTGCTACAGGGTGTAAAGCTTGTTCATGTATCCGATCGCACCTTCCTGCTTCACCTAGGTGGCAAGATCGAGATGAAACCTAAGGTGCCGATTCAGAATAGGGACGATCTGTCTCGCGTTTATACACCCGATGTTGCGCGAGTTTGTATGGCGATTCATGAGAAGCAGGAGAATGCGTACAAGCTTACGATTAAGCGAAATACGGTTGCTGTTGTTTCGGATGGCAGTGCGGTGCTAGGTTTGGGTAATATTGGACCCTACGCAGCTATGCCGGTCATGGAAGGTAAGGCGATGCTGTTCAAGCAGCTCGCGGATGTCGATGCCTTTCCAATCTGCCTAGACACGCAAAATACGGAAGAAATCATTACCACGATTAAGAATTTAGCCCCTGCTTTTGGCGGGATCAATTTAGAGGATATTTCTTCGCCGCGTTGTTTTGAAATTGAGGAAAGGCTGCGCGAAGAGCTTGATATTCCTGTATTCCATGACGACCAGCATGGGACGGCAGTCGTTCTGTATGCGGGGCTCATTAATGCACTGAAAGTCGTTGGGAAATCGATTAACGAAGCAAAGGTTGTCATTTGTGGAATTGGGGCAGCTGGCATAGCTTGTTCCAACATACTACTCGCAGCAGGTGTCAAGGAATTGATCGGAGTTGATCGAGAAGGGGCTTTGGTGAGCAGTACTTCGTATAGCAACCCCATGTGGAACTGGTATGCGGAACGAACCAACCCAAATCGACTTACGGGTTCCTTGCACGAAATCATTGAAGGTGCCGATGTATTTATCGGCTTATCCTCAGGTGGTGTGCTGAAGCGGGTCGATGTTGAACGGATGTCGCCGCATCCAATTGTATTCGTGATGGCGAATCCGACACCGGAGATTCATCCCGATGAAATTGAAGATATTGCAGGCGTAATAGCGACGGGAAGGTCTGATTTCCCAAATCAGATTAATAATGTCCTATGCTTCCCAGGTATATTTCCAGCCGCATTAGATTGCCAGGCTACAACAATTAATGAGGAAATGAAGCTAGCTGCTTCCGCGGCCATCGCCTCAGTTGTAGCTCCGCAAGAATTGAACAAATTGTACATTATTCCAAGTGTTTTCAATCAAGAGGTAGTTAGACGTATTCGAACAGGAGTCATTGAAGCAGCAATAAGAACCGGAGTGGCTCGGAGAATGCCGCGCGAATTCAGGTCAGGGGGAACTATATGAGTGGACTGGACACAAGAGCGATTGTAGAAATCAATCAGTTGGCTAATCAATTTCAATCGAGCATTGTTATCAAAGTGGGCAAACGTTTCATCGATGTCAAAAGTATTCTTGGTCTTAGCATTACGCTTTTCAGCAACGAGGTGTATCACTTAGAAATTCATGGCCCCGACGAAGCTAAGGCTAAGCTTGCCATGGAGCAACTATTTATCAAACATGGGCTTCCGCTAAGCGAAGTTTAATAGGAATATGGGTTGTCATTGAGGGAAACACCTAGTTCAACACCAAGCGAACCACCAATGCACCACCAAATCCAACACTTGGTGAAAACATCAAACGCAACACCAAATGAGGCAATCCAGAACTTGGAGCAAAAAACCTTCAACACCACTTTCTTTTAAAGTGGAGTTGAAGGTTTTTTTTAGTAGATAAGAAAGTAAAAGTTTTATACTTTTGCTTCGCATCTACTTTGACAAACGCGCTCGTCCCTGAAGGACGATGGAGTCGTTTATCCTTGTCCCAATACTTCTGTTCATGACAAGGGATTAGGAAAGCAAGTTGTACAGCGTACAACAATTTCCTGGATTTCTTCATGTTAAACGGATATGTTCAAAATTTACTTTACCTTAAAATGCACAACTGCGCTGTACAGCATTTTACCCGCGTTCGGGTCGAACACAATGTGATGCTGAATCGCGAAGACGTCCAGCAGTAAAGCTTTGTTGTTATCGATTTGCTCGTTGATTTGCCGTTCCAGCGTTTTCATATCATAAGCTTGAAAAAATTCGATTTTATTATCTATGCGATCCAAAATAAAGTCCATGATCTTAATCCTCCCTAAGCTAAATTGTAAAGTTTAGACAACTTCTCTTATTATAACGTCAATATCTGATATAGGAAGTACATAAGAATAGGCGTATACTGTAAGGGGATACATGACCGCATGTTCAGATGGATCGGGAATACCTCATTTGCTAGACAAACTTGTAGTAGGAAGTGATGTCGTTTTGAAGTCTACACGGTTATTGGTTGATTTCTTCAAAGAGAAATGGCCGTTGTACGTTGTAGCCGCATTGTCCATTTCTTTAGGCAACATTGTTCACTCGTATTACCCCAAGCTGCTCGGCATGTTTACAGACCAGCTGCAGCAAGGACTTTTGAACAAAACTCTAATTGTTGACTACAGTCTAAAGCTGCTGATGATTGGCGTTACATTCGGTGTTTTAGCAGCCATTGGTCAGTACATGATCATGCGTAACGGAAGACGCTTCGAGTTTGTTTCAAGAAACCGCTTGTTTAACCATTTCACACAGTTGGGCGCAACATTTTACTCAAAGAACGGCGTTGGTAAGCTGCTTAGTTATGTGATGAATGACGTAACTGTCATTCGAGAATCGATTTCCATGGGGATTAACCACGTGGTAAACTCCGCGATTTTGATCACGGCTGTCATTCTTATGATGCTGTTCAGTTCGATCCCGCTTTATCTAATTCTCATCTGTATATTGCCCTTATTGCTTATTCCTGTTCTAACGGTTCGATTTCAGCCAATTATTAAAAAACATTCTTTACAGGTACAAGAAGCATTAGGCAAAATGACGGAGTCGGCCGAGGAGCAATTCGGAGGCATACGGGTAGCCAAGAAATTTGCGGTGGAACCGATCATGGTTCGCAGGTTCAGCGATACGGTAGATCGGATTCGCGACAACCAATTGAGATTGGTTCGGCTATCTTCCTTATTTGAAGCACTTATTCCGTTTCTGGGCGCAATATCGCTGATCATCGCGATTGCTTTTGGGGGCTATTTGACCATTCAAGGGCGGATTACGATTGGCCATTTCGTTGAATTAACGCTATACATACGGATGATGGTAAACCCTTTACAGCAAATTGGCCGCGTCATTAATGCCATGCAGCGCTCTCGAGCTTCGCTTGAACGAATGAATGAGCTGCTCGATTTGAAATCCGAAATTGTGCAAAAGGAGCTTGCTCAAATATCCGATCTCGATCACGAGGGAATTCGGATTGAACACTTGTCTTTTGCCTATCCAGATGACGAAGACGAAGTGCTTCATGATATAACGTTAACGATTGAACCTGGTAAATCCATTGGCATTATCGGAAAAACAGGCAGTGGTAAATCGACGTTGGTGAAGCTAATGCTTAGAATATACGACCCACCGGAGGGAACGGTATGGATTGGGGATACGGATATTCGCGATGTGACATTAGAAAGCTTGCGAAATCAAATCGCTTATGTTCCGCAAGAGGGGTTCTTGTTTAGTACGACCATCCGCGATAACATCGCCTTTTATAAAAGAGAATCACCCTTAGAACAGGTTGAGCGTGCTGCCAAGAAAGCACAAATCCTCTCCAGCATTACGTCATTTCCGGAAAAGTTTGAGACGAAGCTGGGTGAGCGCGGTGTCACCTTATCAGGAGGGCAGCGTCAACGAACAAGCTTGGCCAGAGGGATCATTAAGGATTCTCCTTTAATGATTCTAGACGATAGTGTAAGCGCTGTAGACTCTGTGACGGAAAGGCACATCATCGATACAATCCGCAAAGAGCGATTGAACAAAACGACCATTTGGATCGCTCATCGGATCTCCGCTCTGAAGCATACGGATGAGATTATCGTGCTTCATGAGGGCAGGATTGTGCAGCGCGGTACGCATGAAGAGCTAATTGCGCAAGAAGGCTTGTACGCCGAGCTTCATGCGATACAAGAGGGAGGTAGCGACGATGCCCAAACAGAGTAACAAAAGCAATGAGGAGCGGCAGAAGACGCGATCTTCCTTTCGTTTTTTATTCGTTTATGCCAAACCCCATAGGTTTACTTTTGCAGCTGTTTTATTTTGCGCGTTACTTGGGATAGCAGCCGATTTGTTTCAGCCTTATCTGGTTAAGATCGCGATTGATGATAATTTGATGATTGGGAAAAATGACTATCGCTCCCTGCTGCTCATTTGCTTGTTCTATGCTGGTCTATCCATCAGTAGTTTATTCTTCAGTTATCTACAGAACAATTTATTGCAGTTTGCCGGCCAAAGCATCGTCGCCAAAATACGCAAGGATTTGTTCGAGCACATTTTTAAACAGTCGATGTCTTATTATGACCGGACGCCAAGCGGCAGCCTGATTACACATGTCTCCAGTGACACAGAAACGCTGAATCAGTTTTTTACTCAGGTTCTTCTTAGTTTGGTACGCGATGGTATGACACTCGTATTCATCATTGTGCTGATGTATCATTTGGACCCACAGCTAACGATGTACAGCATGATCGTGATCCCTATCATTGTGATTATAGCGGTTAGCTTTCGCAGATATA
Organism: Paenibacillus germinis; assembly: GCF_013141785.1. Classification (NCBI taxonomy): domain Bacteria; kingdom Bacillati; phylum Bacillota; class Bacilli; order Caryophanales; family Paenibacillaceae; genus Paenibacillus; species Paenibacillus germinis. Next base: position 242,864 of record NZ_WHOC01000149.1, on the reverse strand, counting down.
TGCGCAAAACCTATCAGCTCTCGAGGACGCAGCTGTCTCAAATGGTTGCTTTTGCCGCTGAGAATTTATCTGGGATGCATCTCATTCAAGCTTTTCATCAAGAGAAGGAACAGATGAATCGCTTCACTGAGCGGAATCTTGGGTATTTTCGTGCGAATTTGAGAGAAATTCGTACCAATGTTTTGTTCAATCGTTCCTTTGATATTTTGGGTAATTTATCGGTAGCCTTTATAACTTGGATTGGCGGTATTGCCGTCTTCGATAAAACGATTGAATTCGGTGTTTTGTATGCTTTTATAACGTATATCCGGCAGTTTTTTCAACCGATTAATAACATTACTCAGCAGTGGAATACCCTTCAATCTACGACGGTGTCTGTAAATCGAATTTGGAATATCTTCACCATTCAACCGGAAGTACAGGATAAGGGAGGCGTGTCCTCACCCTCGTTGTCCGACGTGAAGGGAGACATTCATTTCAACCATGTGCATTTTGGCTATTTGAAAGATACAGCTGTTATTGAGGATCTAGAGCTCCATATTGAACCCGGCGAAATGATCGGTATTGTGGGGACAACTGGCGCTGGTAAAAGCTCGCTGATTAGTCTGCTTTGCCGCTTTTATGATGTGCAGGAGGGAAGTATCCGCATTGATGGCACGGATCTTCGTGATATCCCGCAGGCCGTACTACATCGTATGGTTGGACTCGTACAGCAGGAACCGTACTTATACGCAGGCAGCATTTTGGAGAATGTCCGGATGTTCGATGAAACCATAACGCGTGAGGAAGTGATAGAGGCATGCCAGATGGTTGGGGCAGATATTCTCATTTCACGAATGAAGGATGGTTATGAAACACGCATATCCGAGAGAGGAAGCGGGCTTTCCGCAGGAGAAAGACAGTTGATCTCGTTTGCGCGAATTATCGTATTCCAGCCGAAAGTACTGATTCTAGATGAGGCTACAGCGAATTTGGATTCACAAACGGAGCAGTTGATTCAATCCGCGCTGCAGGTTGTAGCTGAGGGAAGAACGACACTTGTTATCGCGCATCGCATCTCGACCATTATGCATGCCAACCGCATCATTGTGATGAGCCAGGGGAAAATTGTTGAAGAAGGTAATCACGCTCAATTACTTGCGCTCCGTGGCTACTACGAGCAATTATATCTGCATTCACAGGGGAATATGGATGCTGCACAAACCATTTCGTAGCATGAATGCACCGCAACTGAGGGTGTGAAAATAAGCTTTGTCCGACTCCTTATTTGGAAGTCGTGATGAAGCTTGTTTTATTTATATGTGTGATAAAAGTCCTAGAGGGATTCCGCAAGACTCTATCGTATATTGCATAAATAGATTGGTATAACTGTCTCGAAAAGAGACAAATGGGCCTATTTTACCAGTGGTCAGGGAATATGTTAAAAAAGCAATTTAGTTACAATATAATAAATTTACAAACAATAATGGAAAATTGTGTTGTTTTATTTAATTTACTATACTATACTAATGTATAAAATTGTAAAGTTTTGCTGTCGATTATTGTCGAAGATGGGATTTTTCACCTACAACTTTATAATGGCAAACCTATTGAAAAATAGGGACGCAAAGCTAGAGGGACTACATCCAACAAGGATATGTCAGCCAGTTGCATTGTAGCAATTGGTGGAATAGGGCATTTATGCCTGTGTTTCTCCTTTTTTTTGTGATCATTTTCTTCAAGCAATTCTATCGATAGGAGAGAAATTAATGAGAGAGAAAAGACTAACGAATGTACAACAATTATTCCCCAGTGAGGATGGAAACCAACAAACGCGACAAATGGTTTTGCGACTCATTGAACAATTAGTAACAGGAGTGGATGATCTCAAAAACCCGGACGGCGTCAATCTTAAGGGTGAGAAAAACCGAACAGGGACTTTTTATAACAATCTTATTCGAGATAGCTCCATCCCTAATGGCAGCGTCCCTTTAGAGGAAGTTAATACAGAGTTATTGAAATTGCTGCATGATCATCCTTATCATACGAAATATTTTTTGACGAATATTTTGCCGATGGCAAGCATCCCGGGAATTATGGGCATGATCGCGGCGTTTTTGGTGAACGGCAACAATTTATGGGATGTATACGGTCCAGCCGGAGCTGAAGCGGAAGTAAGGGTAATCAGCATGATGTCCAAATTAATAGGCTATGATGCGCTGAAAAGCGGCGGGTATACGACGTGGGGCGGGCAAGGAGCTGTATTCTCAGGACTCCGAATAGCGATCGCCAAATTCGTTCCGGATTCATTACAAAAAGGTGTTCCCGACAACTTGTATGCTTTTTGTTCCGAAGCCGCTCACTACAGCTTGTTTAAATCTATGGAGGCATCCGGCATTGGGAGCGATCGATTGATCAGAGTTCGCACGAATGCTGACAGCTCTATGGATGTGGATGATTTGCTTGTTAAAATGGAAGAAGTGATCGCTCGAGGCGGAATCCCGATTTACATTGTAGCTACGACAGGAACGACGGATGCCATGGGGATTGACGATTTGGAGCAAATCTATGCGGTGTCTGACAAGGTAGCCGTTCATCATGGGTTGCTTAGACCTCATATTCATGCAGACTCTGCTTTAGGTGCATTCTTTGCTTTCTTTAATGACTATGATTTCACCACCAATCCACTCGAATTAAAGAAAGATGTCGCTCAGGCTTTAATTTCTATCCAAAGCAAGATGAAGCATTTGCATTTGGCCGACTCGCTCTGCTTCGATTTTCAAAAGCTAGGGCAAACCCCTTACCTGACAAGCCTATTTCTGGTCAAGGATGCCGCCGATTTAAGGCTCATGGATCTGCATCCGGATGAAACCCCCTATGTCGGACATCGAGGATACGGACAGTATCATACTGGGTATACGTTGGAGTGCTCGCGCATGGCTAGCTCCATCAGTATATACAGCGCTCTGCTTGCATTCGGCATTCAAGGGTATCAGCAATTGCTGGCTCAGTTCGTTGAGGTTAATCTCGCTTTCCGGGAAGCGCTGCGCCAAGAAATTCCTCAAGCTGAAATCGTCAATAACGACAATCCTGGCATCATTACCCTATTTCGTATATACCCAGAAGGCAGTCCGCATTTTCACGATGAAATTTCTGGCAAGTGCACTCTTAAGGAAATTGAGCGGAATAATAAATTTAACGAACGTTTATTCGAAATGCTTGGGAATCATCGCGACCGCATATTCTTTGGCGACACCAAAAAGCATTTGCTTGTTCAAACGAAGGATGCTAATTCTATTGCTCTGTACGCGACAAAGATTTTTGTCATCTCCCCTTATACAGAGACAAAACATGTGCATGAAATCATTCAATATTTGAAGGAAACTGTAGCGCAAGTCTATGAGAAATATTCCGAAACATCGATATTAAGCAGGAGGTAATTGAAAAGTGGCAAAGCATGCTCCAAATAAAATAATAAACTGGTTCAGAGGACAAATCGCGGTGAAGATGACGAGCAGTATCTTACTGCTTCTGCTATTCGTATGCGCAGCCTTCACTGTCTCTTCCTATTTGGCAAGCAAAAGTTTAACAACGAAGCTTGAGGATCAATTCGTTCTAAGATTAACCACAAATATTGAAAATGTTTCGAAATATATGACTTCTATTCCCGAACATGCAGATGAAATTACAGGCAAAGATAAACCGGCCTATACCAAAATTAAACAGCAGTTTGAACAATTTAAAAAGCAAGACTCTCTTGAAAATGTTTATGTTTTACAGAAAGTTCAAAATAAAGATCAAATCGTCATTTTAACTGGCGTTGATGAAGATTTCGGCACCGAGTATCCTTTTACGCCAGAGATGAACAATGCGATCAAGGATGACAAACTAACGATCAGTGAGATTTACAAGGACGAATTTGGTATACATAAATCGGTCTTTGTCCCTCTCAAAAACGCTAAAGGCGAAAACGTCGGAATTGTCGGCATTGATTTAGATGCCTCGGTCGTTCCCAAAACGAAGCAAGAATTGTTATGGACAACCTTAACGATTACCTTAATCGTTATAGTCTTAGGCGGTCTGATAGGCTATTTCATAAGTCGAAGTGTGACGAGACCGGTCATTCAACTAATGCGAGTAACAGAGAAGGTTGCTGCTGGAGATTTGTCTGCACAAGTCTCTATCCAGCGAGTTGATGAGATCGGTAAATTGGCTAATGCTTTTAACGAGATGCGTCAGAGTTTAGATTCCCTGATCCGCCAAATATTTTCTTCATCCAACCTTATTACCAATACAAGCGCGCAATTGTATCAGTCTGCGGACGAATCCAGCTCTAGTGCTGGGCAGGTTGCCGTTTCTATGAACAGCATGAACGAAGGGGTTGCTGAAGTTGTTTCTTCCATTACAGAGAGTACTTCATCCATCGTTGAGATCAATACGGAATTATCAGAGGTAACATCTGAAGTCAAAGAGATGCAGGAAATGGCCCATAAGGTAGGTGCTCAATCTGCAGACGGCCAGCAGCTTGTAGAGAAGACATTACATCAGATGAATGTGATTCAGAAAGAGATGAAGCATTCCCAAGAAGCCGCACAGCAGCTAGGAAACCGCTCGAAGGAAATCGGGGAAATTATTCATATCATCACCGAAATTGCACAACAAACGAACCTACTGGCTCTGAATGCGTCCATTGAAGCGGCACGTGTTGGAGAACAGGGGAAAGGCTTTGCCGTTGTCGCTGGTGAAGTGAAGAAGCTGGCGGAGCAATCCACAAAAGCCGCAAGCTCGATCACCGAGCTCGTTTCCAGTACCCAAAATGACAGCCTACTTGTCATGGAGAGCATTGTTCAAGGAAATCAAGCAGTTGAACAAGGTCAGAGCTGGATTAATGAAACATATGAAAGTTTTAAAGTTATTTTTAACGGTATTTCTGTTTTCTCCAATCGGACAGACCACTTGATCAGTACTTTAGTGAGAGCAGAAAGATCCTTTGAGATCATTTCTAACGCCATGCAGAAAATCTCTGGGATTACAGAGGAACAATCTGCAGGCTACGAGGAAGTAGCGGCGGCGGCTCAAGAGCAAAGTGCTTCCATTCAAGAAATTACTTCAGCTATTCGCCAACTATCTGATATGGCTGTTGTTCTGCAAGGTTCCGTTCAAAATTTTAAGATTACAAATTGAAAATAACGGCTTTGTTCATTTGATTACTTGCCAGCCTAGTGCTGGCTTTTTGTTATTTTAAAGTCGTAGTCATCCATAGGCTAATGATCTGGTACTAGGAATAGATAGTACTTCTCAAACTGCATATCTCTAGTACAATTAGAAGTAAGCGAGAGGAGGAATATCATCATGAAATCCAAATTTGTTACGATTCAACTAGGCTATGTTTTGGGAGCTAGTGCGCTACTAACCGCCATTGTATATTTTTTCGCTACGAATTGGGAGAAATTAAACCGCTGGGAGAAATTCATTCCTGTCTTTGTGCTCATAATGGGCTTTTACGGCTTATCTCTATGGCTTTCTCGCCAAAATGGCAGGCAGTTTCTAAGTAAACTTAGCCTGTTCGCGAGCTGTATATCCTTCGGTGTAGGTGTTGGACTCATTGGGCAAACCTACAATTCTCATGCTGACAGTTACAGCTTGTTCGCCGTATGGTTCATTCCGGCATTTTTACTTGCCCTATTAACTAGATGGCAACCTTACTATGTACTGGCGTATATTTTAGGTCATCTCGCTTATGGGATTTATTTCTTCGGACGTTGGGGAGGGAGCTCAGATGCGGAAATCATCCAAATTATCATCTGGCTCGGAATCGCCATTGCGAATGGCATCTTGTATGTTCTGACCGAGCGGGGGCGATTGCACTCATCTTTTCTCAAATGGATCTCTTTTCAAGTTGGGATGGCAGTTTTGGTCGTGGCTTCAAACTCACAAGCGTACGAAAAGTACGGTGTCTTAATGAACTTACCTCTCGTTCTAGTACTTGCGGCAGCCGTTTACTATACACACAAGACGAGGAACAAAGCTTATCTATTGTTTGCTGGTTTGTGGGTATCCATCACGGTGACAGTCAAATATATCGAGCTTATTATCCAGCATTATAACGAGTTCTTTTTCATTGCTAGCTTGTTGTTTATTATCTTGTTCATCTTTGCGAATGTGAAGTTTATGAACTTTATTCGCTCTTGGAATCCTGCATCCAAGCAGTTGGATCCGGAAAATCGCTCAAATTTAGAAACTTCGGATCAAGCGAAGCCGGATGGAGATTTTACCAAATGGGTCGTTCGTGTCCTCACGGTTTCGGTCATCATTATTGGTTCGCTTCTGGGAAGCTTGACGATCATTGGGATCGTTACAGTTGTACTAGGATTTGATGAACCAGAGAATGTGCTTATAGGTTTTGGTATTGTCACTGTCATTGCGATGATCATAGCGAAAAAACTAAATTCATTAGTACGATACACAATTCTCATTAGTGGATTGCTGCTTGGCGCCGGAGCGGCTGTTTTTACAGAAAATGTTCCTATTCTCTTGGTTTTCCTAGCGCTTACGGTTGCAGCTTTCATCTACATTGCTGGGTTGGTACATCGTATATTCTTCTTTCTTACTGGTGTCATTATTGCTTCCTTCGTACTTTTCAATTGGATAGATAGCGGAATAATTGTGCTTACTGTGCTTACCGCTTTATTATTCGTTATCTTTGCCAGTGGTCAGGTCATAGCCAATGCGGGAGTCAGACAGCCTATTCTTTACAGCAGTTTTCCTTCATTTTTGTTAACTTTATTTGCCTTAACTTTTATGGCGGAGTCATCTTGGTATTATATAGCCAATGTGCTGTTCTTTATCGTCGTTTTTCTCGCTTTAGTCATTAGCAGACAACTGCATATCAAATGGATTTACGCATGGTCAATGGGCTTCTGGATTGCTTTCCTGGTATACAAATATTACGATCTCGCCTGGAAGCTTCTGCACAAATCGATTAGCTTTGCGGTCATCGGGATTTTGGTTCTTGCTTTTACGGTTTGGTATGAAAAAAGACATCGCTTGGAAGTAAGCGAGCAACCAGAGGCTAGCTCTAATTATGCAATGAATCGCTGGATTATTGCTCTGCTAGTTCTGCTGCAAGTCATGGCAATGTCCTTACAAATTGGCAAAAGTGAGTGGCTGCTTGCTCACGGACAGCTGATTAAGCTGCAGCTTGAACCTCTTGATCCACGTTCTCTCATTCAGGGTGATTATGTGCGTTTACGCTATACGATATCTGAGCCGCCTCTATATGCAGATGAAAATCAAGATGCAGATTCTAAGGGGAAAATTACAATCGTTCTCGCTCCGAACCAGGCGACAGGTGTTTACGAGTACCGCCGCGTGTACACCAAAGGTGAAACATTAGCACCGGGAGAGGTTCGCTTGAATGGAAAAAAACTCGGTTACGAGGGTATTGAGTTCGGCATTGAGACTTATTTCATTCCGGAAGGAACAGGCCGTATATATGAAAGGGACGCCAAATTTGCTGAAGTAAAAGTATCTGCTGGCGGAGATGCGATCCTTGTGCGTTTATTGTTACAACCAAGTGTTGTCCAATAAAGATTAATGTGGTAAAATTACCCGATCTTTGCTTAAAAGAAAGGGGTAACTGTTCTCATGTGGCTTATATTTTCAGTACTTGCGGCTGTCAGTTTCGGGCTGCGAGGCATTCTATATCATTGGACCAGCCAGCAATCGCTGAATCGAAATGTGCTGCTATGCGGCACATTTTTTATGGGGGCGCTCGTCAGCATTTGCTGCGCCCTTATTACTCAGCAAGAGTGGACGGTGTCTGCTCTGATTGGTGTTCAGATGGGGTTGTTCTCCTTTGGAGCCAATGCCAGTATGTTCAAAGGCTTTGCGGTAGGCAAAGCCTCGTTAGTTGCTATCCTCACCGGTTTGCCATCGGTCGTTGTGGTTTTTGTCGCATTTCTACTCTGGGATGAACGACTCAATTTATGGCAATTTTTTGCCTTCATTGTGATCGTTGTAGGAATTTTATTCGTTCGTTACTCGAATGATATCACTTTAAAGAACCTGCAAGGAGCCGGATGGGGTGTGCTTGCTTTGTTTCTTTTTGCCGGGAATGATTTGTCTAGCAAATGGACAACCATCGTTTCTGCGCCATTATTTCCAACGCTATTTTTTATGTTTGCGACGGGGACTTGCTGTTTTGGATTATGGTGGTTGAAGGACAGGGCCAAGGATAAAGGAAAGGAAGTTGCGCCAGCCAGTTGGACCGAACGTAGAACCTTCTTGATCGGAATGGTCATCGGGATCACAAATGTCATTGGTATGATCTTCATTATTCATGCGTTCGATCAGGGGAAAACGGGGTTAGTTTCCGCAGTTGTTGCACTTAATGTATTGATAGTTTTATTGTATACACGGTTTGTATTGAGGGATAAATTCTCGAAAATGGAGCAATCCGGCTTAGCTTTAGCGTTCATTGGCATTATGATGATGAAATTAGTTGCATCTTGACAACACATTATTATTGCTGTAATATTCAGTAAATTCTTAATTTCATAAGCAACATTGGTGAACAGGACAGTAATTCTTGTCGGACAGTCGCAGCGAGCCGGAGCAGGTGGGAACCGGTACGAATGTCAAGAGTGAAGCGGGCCTGGGAAATGGTCTTCCGAAGGTACGTTGTAGGAAGATCCGGCATAAGCCGTTATCGTTGGAGTGGTTAAACCAGTGGTTTAACACTTAGAGTGGTACCGCGGGAATGAACAGCTCTCGTCTCTTATTGTAGAGACGGGGGCTTTTTTGCGCTTTTCTGCCAAAAACATTCGCTGTTTCGCATTATCCTATTAGGAGGAATATTCCATGATTCAGCAGCTTCTAACGAATGAAATCAAGCTTCATGTAGATGTTTTATTTCAAGAGTACGGAATTGAACAGCCTGCGACTCTGAAAATCTTGACGGAGCACCCAGCTCATCCTGAGCACGGTGATTACAGCACGAATGTAGCTATGCTTTTAGCAAAAATAGTTCGTAAAGCTCCTTTGCAAATCGCGCAAGAGCTTCAACAGCGCATAGAAAAGAACGGGTGTGTTCAAGGCTTATTTGCCAAAGTGGCTGCGGTGCCGCCGGGGTTTCTGAACTTTTATATAGATTGGGACACCTGGTCTACTGGTCATTATGGTGCTGCACAAGGGCTTGATGACCAAAGAAACAAAACAAAAATATTGATCGAGCATACGTCAATCAACCCCAATAAAGCCGCTCATGTTGGCCATTTGAGAAATTCCTGTATCGGTGATTCGTTGTCACGCATGCTCTCGCAAGCAGGTTATCAGGTGGAGGTGCATAACTATATTGATGATCTGGGGAATCAATTAGCGGATACCGTGGTGGGCATTCTTCATACACAAACAGAAGAGACTTTTAATCGATTTGGCGACTTTTGTTGGGAGACCTACGCGAAGGTGAATCAGGCTTACAAAGTGCAGCCGGAGCTTGTAGAGCAGCGTTCTACCGTTCTTCATGCGCTAGAGAGCGGGCATTCCAATCTTGCATGGATGGGTGCTTTGGTGGCTGAAAGGATTGTTCGCGAGCAGTTGGAAGAAATGAAGCAATTCGGTATTAAATACGATGTGCTGGTTTGGGAAAGCAGTATTGTGAGAGCGGGATTTTGGGATACAACCTTCGAGCTGCTGTGCCAAACAGATATGTTTCATAAGGTGACGGATGGGAAATTAGCAGGCTGCTGGGTATTGAAGAATCTAGAAGAAGGAGCTGCTTCAGTTGGAGAAAGCACGGATTATCAAGGGGATAAAGTGCTCGTTCGTTCCAATGGTATTTTAACGTATACAGCGAAGGATATAGCCTATCATCTATGGAAATTCGGTGTGCTGTCGAATGATTTTGTATATCAAAAATGGGAGGAAGGACTATGGTCCACAGCTTCCCAGGGCAAGAAGAAATCGATAGGGCAAGCGGATGCTGTCATTAATGTCATTGATTATCGTCAGCAATACCCGCAGGAGATGGTAAAGCTAGCTCTAGAAGTGTTGGGCTATGAGCAGCAGGCGAGTCAGCTTAAACACGTGAGCTATGGAGTCGTTTCCTTAAGCCCGGGAACTGCTGCAGGACTGGGTATTGATATTTCGGAGGGCAAAAGCTCCTATGCGATGTCTGGGCGCCAAGGGATTGGAATTAAAGTCGCGGACCTACTAGATCGCATGGAGAGAGTCATTGACGCTAAACGCTCAAGAAAAGCGGGGATTTCCAGCAGATCGATAGCTGCGGCTGCGATCCGTTATTATTTGCTGAAATATCAGCTGCAAACGGAAGTTATTTTTGACCTGGAGCATGCGACGGAAATTACCGGGAACACGGGCGTCTACTTGCTTTATGCCTACACAAGAGCAAACAGTATTTTGGACAAAGCGAAGAAAGATACTCGTCTGTCACGAATGGAGGCAAAGTTCGATGGGACTCTGTTGGAAGAACAGGAATATCAACTTTTGAGGCACGCCGCCTATTGGCCCGAAACACTGGAAACTGCCACAAAACAATTGGCACCTAGCATACTCTGCCATTATGCTTTCGAGCTAGCTTCGCTTTTTAATCATTTCTACAGTGTTTGTCCGGTTTTAAAAGGCAGTGAAGAAAGCATCGCCCATCGCCTTTGGATCACGCAAACATATAAACAAACCATGCATCAGGTACTGGAAGTACTGGGTATGCCGACGCCAAAACGATTGTAACCGGAAAAACACTCGCATTCATCCCCGCTAGAGCAACGATCGGTCAAGGAGGCAATGCCATTTCGATTAATGCTTCGGAAGTCGGGGTTGTCCGCATTCGTCCTTAAAAATGCAACATAAGCTTTCTGATCTTGATCAAATGCGGTACAATAGGGATATTCGTGCCAATTTGAATGATTCAGGAGGCTTTAACCACAATGACAGAAAAAGATATCGACACACAAGCTCCAGTAGATAACGAACAAGACCAAGAACGCGAACAGGCCCAAATCATTATGACTTGGTTTCAGCACATTCAAGAAGTAATGAAAGAACAATTTCCCGAATATGAAGTAGATGGACAAATCGGCAATAATCCGACTTATGGTCCAATGTTTGCCTTCACACTTAAAAATGATGAAAAGTCCACATCATGCGGATTTTTCTTGAATGAAATTATGAGAAACTTCCAAACGAATCCGAATGCAGGGCTGTGGTTATCGTCCTTCTTCGTAGACTTGCTAAGAAGCCCAGAAAATCATCCACTGCCGAATCCTCCTCAATCGGAAGATGAAGCCAAAGAGCTGCTGGATAAACATATTGTTCCTTATTGCGCGGCTACCGTGCGAGAAGAATTCCCTGATCAAAAGATCTATGTTGACTTGGAGCTTCATGAGGAGCATGGTCCAGTCCTAGAGGCTGGCTTCGTAGCTGTTGAAGACGGCAATAATACGTGTGCGCTTCCGCTGCAATATTTAATGACGTTATATTTATTGAATCGTGACCCGGCAGAGCCTTTAATTCAAGCGATGTATCGGTTGTATGAAGAAAATAATTTAGGTCAATAAGGTTGAAAATGAACAGCCAGGAGGGTTTCCTCCTGGCTGTTCATTTTGGTTTGATTTGGTCTGGTTTGGTTTGTACGGGGTTAGGTTATATTTTGATTGATTTAATTTGTTTTTTGTTTAATATGGTTTGATTTAAGGATTTTATAGCGGAATAGTCTTCCTATGAATAGTCTTTTCTGTGTTTGCAACTTAGGAAGTTGTACAGCGTACAACATTCCTACAAACGGAGATAATCCTCATAGCTTCTAATAATCGGAAGTGCAGAGATGGAACCAAACTTCACATATTTCATCGCGTGCGACGTATTAAAAAGCACAATGGAATCGCTCGGACGCAGCCATCCGCTGTCGCAGAGGGCGAGCAGACCTGCCCAAGTTGCCGATCCTTCGGGGGACGAGGAGATGCCCTGCGAGCCTAAAGTGCGAGTGGCCTCGGCAATTTGGCTCTTGGACAGGGCGATGGCTGTGCCGCCGCTTTGTTCCACAATCGACAGGATGAACGCCAAGTCTGGCGGATTCGGTACGCGCATACCTGTCGGACTTGTTTCTACTCCGGCAGCTTGGGCACTTTCAGCTTGGTTGCATGTTATGCCGTCGACAATTGGCTGGCATCCCTCTTCCTGCACGCAAACGAATCTGGGCATGGGACCGTCAATCCAGCGGAGTGCTTTGAGCTCCTGGAAAGCTTTCCACATGCCAATAATACCGGAGCCGCCGCCAGTTGGATAGATGATGACGTCGGGGAATGTCCAACAAAGTTGTTCGGCGAGCTCAAGTCCCATTGTTTTCTTGCCCTCTACACGTCCGGGCTCCTTCAATGTGCCGACGTTTACCCAGCCCTGATCTTGTTTACCCGCTTCAATGATTGCTGCTGCATCATGAATGAAGCCGTCGACGAGGAAGGTAGCAGCTCCATATAACGGACATTCGTCCACGATTAATGGCGGGCAATCCATAGGGATAAAGACAGATGCCTCGATCCCTGCACGCCCTGCATAGGCGGCTAATGCGCCCGCGGCATTTCCATTGGATGGAACGGCCGCTTTCGTCGCTCCCGCTTCCTTGAGTAAGGAAACAGCGACGGAGAAGCCCCTCGACTTAAAGCTCCCCGTAGGGTTCTGCTCTTCTCTCTTGATCCATAGCCTTTTAATAGGCAGCTTCTGTTCCCATTCCTGCATGTGCAAGAGTGGCGTCCAGCCTTCGCCTAGGGTGACGATACAATCAGGGTTACTCACAGGAAGCAATTCTTTATATCTCCACATCGACGGGTAGCGTGTTTGTAAAGCTTCCTTCGTTAATGTTCTCGCTATGTGCTCCAAGTCGTAATCGACCAATAAAGTACCACCGCATTCGCATTTCATTTCTTGATAGCGGAAAGGGAGCCTTGCAGAACATCGTGAGCAATAAAGCCCCAATCGGTTCATCTCCGGGCCTCCTCAAAGTTTTCAAAAGGAAAACTATTATAGTTTTAATTTGAGTTTAGCTATTACAAACTCTTATTTAGACTATTACCAAGAGGCGAAGAAGGAAACGGCTTGTGTCTTTTGATTTATTTTATTTTTCGAACTTATTTTTACGATTCATTTATTGGTATGTTTTTGCGAAATGACTTCATCTTATGGAACATCGACTTATCCTTCAGTTTCAAAAATAGCCCAAGCATAGGAATAAAATTAACCTCAATAATCCAAACATTTCCCTCTTTGTCCAAAGCCATATCAATCCCCATCGTACGCACCCAAGGATAAAAAGGACCTAGTTTCTGAGCGGCTTGTAAAGCAACTTTATCGAGCTGTGAGAGGAGGTCGGCAGCCCGCATCGTTTTGAGCGCCGAATTTTTGAGAGCATGCTCCACGGATACGACCTTGCCGCTGCTCAGGCGAATATTCGTTACGACAAAGCCTTTCCCGGCCACTTTGGCCAGTTTTCCGGTCACTTCCCAAGGAGATTTGAGGCGGCGCTGCACCATCACTCTAAGATCAAAAGGGCGGTCGTTCACTGTGGCAAGCGGAATTCGCTGCTGAATGATGTTGTTCTTGCTTGCTTGCTTTTTGATATAGGCGTTTAATTGGCTTTGTTGTGTAAAAATTTTCTTCGTAGCGCCATCCTGTACCTCATATGTGGAAGGAGCCATCTTTTTGATCCGAATGACACCATTGCCCCCATAGCTCCCAGTCGGTTTAATGATGAGCTCACGGTATTTTTTTATCATGCGCCAGAAAGAGCTCTTTCGCAGCCATGCTGTTTCTGGAAGATTCACATTAAGTTTAGACGATTTCCGCAGCAGCTTATATTTGGTCCATTTGCTTGTGTTTAGTTTAGTCATTGGATTTCATTTCTTGTTTGAGAATAACTAGATCATGTTCTTCAACCCGGAGGAGTTGATTTCGTTCATCAACGAAAACCACTTGAGGTTTGAGGTTGTTAATTTCTGTTTCATTCATAAGTCCCATACTAAGAATAATAACAAGGTCGCCAGGAGCAAAGAGGTGGGCAGGGGGACCATTCAAACCGATCTTGCCGCAGCCTTCCGGCGCAGGTATCGCGTATGTTTTCCATCGGGTGGCGTTTCGCAGGCTTGTGACTTGAACCATTTCATAGGGTAAAATATTCGCTTTGCGCATCAATAAACCATCTATGGTAATGCTTCCCACGTAATCCAAATCGGCCTCCGTTACCGTCGCACGATGGATCTTCCCTTTACACATAAGTCGCTGCATATGCAGTAGCTCCTTTATCATCACATTGGGTATTCATCACAAAGTATGACTAAGGTCAGTCTCCTGGTGTAGGCTAAAGCCTATTTCCAACGAAAAATAGGTTAATGCCACGTTGAATTATGGCTGTGATATACTAATTAAACGGATATATGTAAAACTTGGGTAGTTGGGAGTGAAAAGTTCTGCAGCCTATTCTGGTTATTGAAAATCTACATAAGAAGCATCCAAACGAAGGCCTGACGCCTTTAATGGAGCAAATAAATACGAACGTCTTGCCCAAGGATCGTATTGCGATTCTAGGTCCTTCCGGCCAGGGGAAGAGTACACTGCTTCGGATATTGTCCACCTTAGAAAGCATGGATGGCGGAAGCATATCCTTGCATGGACGACTTGCTGCGAGCTGGGGACCAAGTGAATGGCGGAAGAAGGTCTGCTATGTCCCCCAGCAGCCGGTTATGCTTCCTACTACGGTCGCTGACAACCTAGCTTTGGCGAGTAAACTGCATCAGCGTAATTTCGATAAACCATTAGCGCTTAGCTTGATGGAGCAGGTTGGGCTCGGTGACCTAAATTGGTCTCAGAAGGCGGCAGATTTATCTGGAGGACAGAAGCAGCGGGTTCAACTAGTGCGGTCAATGCTGCTAGGAGCGGATATTCTCTTACTTGATGAAGTGACTTCTGCGCTTGATTCACAGAGCAAGCAGGCAGTAGAAGATACCCTGATGAATTGGCTTGAAGAGCGGGGAGGCGGGCTTATTTGGGTGACGCATGAAATGGAGCAAGCCAAAAGGGTAGGCAATCGATTCTGGTATTTGAATCGTGGATCATTAACTGAATCTGTACCAGAAGAAACAGTTGAATGGACGGATTCATTCTCAATCGATGGGGGGATGGATTCAACGTGTCTACCCTAGCGTTAGGCTTTACATTGACCTTTGTCATGATTACGGTGGCCTTATCTAAATGGCAGAAGCTTGGGCTTGAGAAGGACATTGCCGTGGGAACCATTCGTGGAGCCTTGCAGTTGTTATTCATTGGGTATGTGCTTCATTTTATATTTCAAACGGAGCATTGGGGACTCATCTTTATTATCATTGCGATTATGATTCTGATTGCTACACACAATGCGGGCAAACGCGGAGAAGGATTAAAGGGGATATATTGGAGAATAGCTGCTGCAATTGCTGTAACAGAAACGTTAACAATGTCACTCATGCTTGGTTTACATATTATCAAGCCAACGAGCCAATTCATTATCCCAATAAGCGGTATGACAATTGGTAGTTCGATGATTGTTTGTGGATTGTTTTTAAATCAAATGAATCGTGAGGTGCAATCGTCGCGCGGGGAAATTGAAGCGCTGCTAGCTCTCGGATCTTCGGTTAGACAGGCTATTCAGCAAGCACTGCAGCGCTCTGTGAAGGCCAGCATGATTCCGACAATTGACGGAATGAAAACTGTTGGACTCGTTCAGCTTCCTGGAATGATGACGGGGATGATTATCGCAGGCGCAAATCCTGTGGAGGCGGTTCGGTATCAAATGTTGATTTTGTTTGCCTTCACAGCAGCAGCGGCTATTACAAGTATCATATTGAGCATACTTAGCTATAAATTGTGGTTTACTCGGGAAATGACGTTGAAGTAAAGGGACGGATATTTCCCGGGGAACCGCACAAAACGACATGTTATGAGTACAACAAGAAGCATCCGAGTAAACTTAATCGGATGCTTCTTTGTATCGATTATCGGTTTTAGGGAAATAAAAACGGAGCCTTAGCTCCGTTTCATCCTATTAATTTAAGGCCGCTAATTAATACCAGACTGGCAATAATCGTGCGTAGAATATTGGTCGGTGCCTTGGCAGAGAGCATGCTGCCGATAACGACGCCGGGAATGGAACCGATGAGAAGATTGAGGACAAGTGTATAATTCACATTTCCCATACTTGCGTGCAGAATACCTGCAGTCGTCGCAAGAAAGAAAGCGTGAGCGATGTCAGTTCCTACGAGCTGAGCAGGGATCATACGGAAAAAGTAAAGCATCGCAATGGCATACAGGGAGCCGGATCCAATGGACGTAAGTCCGACAACAAAACCCAGTACAGCACCAATGGTGATGGTTAGTCCTCGTTTCTCCTCTAAAGATTTGAGCTGCCAGCGATTTTCTTTGATCTTATGACCGAAGAAAACTTTAAACAAGGTAGCAAACGCTACCAAAATCAAGACGTAACCAAGAGCATGCTTAATAATGATCTCTTGATTATGAAAGAACGAATTGAATAATTTCAAAAAGATTACGGCTATGATTACACCTGGAATACTACCCATAGCCAGCATTTTGACCAGCTTGAAATCAATCGTTTTCTGCCGCCAATGCTGAATCGTGCCAAAAAGCTTTGTAATCGAATTGTAAAGCAGGTCTGTTCCCACGGCAATTGAAGGATTAACACCAATCAGGATCAAAATGGGGGTGAGCAGCGAAGCTCCACCTACACCAGTCAATCCGACCATAAAACCAACAAATACACCCATAAATAAAACTGTTAAAGTCATGTTGTCATGTCCCCAATCGAATTACCCACTAACCATATTGGATTAATTTTATTACATAGAAAAGCATTATGTAAAGGGAAATTTTAATTTACTTTTAATTGACTTCATCATGCTCTGAACATGCTATTCATTCATTCTGGAATCAGTTACAATATATGGATGTGAAAAAAGTCAGCATTTAGGAAGGGGACATCCATGAAAAATCGAACAACGGTTATGGTGAGTATTGTTTTGGCGGTATTAGTGTCGTCTATCGATACCACGATTGCCAATACCACAATGCCGATTATTGTGAAAGAAATTGGTGGCAATGACCTGTACGCATGGGCATTTACCTCTTATATGGTCCTTTCTACTGTATTAGCTCCATTAGCAGGCAGATTATCTGACCTGTTTGGCCGGAAACGGATCTATGCAGCAGGTATACTTCTGTTTCTATTCGGATCTGTGCTTTGCGGTTTATCCCAGAGTATGCTGCAGCTGATTCTGTTCAGAGCGATTCAAGGGATTGGCGCAGGGGTAATGATGCCTTTTCCAGCCATCATTGCGGGAGATATTTATCCGGTGGAGCAGCGCGGTAAAGTTCAAGCGTATTTCACAGGGATGTGGGGGTTATCTGCGATATTAGCGCCTCTATTGGGTACGTTCTTCGTGACCTACCTGAGCTGGCGGTGGATTTTTTTCGTTAATATACCGGTATGTATCGTTGCACTTCTTGCCTTGCAGCCGTATAAGGAGGTGTATCAACCGAAGAAAGCAGTGGTCGACTATGGCGGAGCTATTTTGTTTGCCTGTGGTATATCCTTATTACTGCTTACAACTGCAGTTGAGCATTATAGCTACGTGTATGGCGCGCTAGGGGGCATATTTATGATGGCTTTCTTTTTATATGAGAGAAGACATCCTGCACCGATCGTTCCGCTAAACCTGCTGCGCAATCGTCCGGTGGCCATTATGATTGCAAGCTCTTTTCTCAGCTGCGCGGCTCTCTTTGGGACATCCAGCTTCATACCTCTCTTCTTACAAAATCAAGGCTACTCGTTGTTTGTCAGCGGTATTGCACTTCTGAGTACATCCATTGGGTGGATGGCCGTAGCTATACCTGGTGGAAAATGGGTACTTCGCTATGGATATAAACGGCTTCTAGTCATAGGTAATATGATACTCGTCATTACAGCTGCCTTATTTTATTTCATACACGAGGCTTCTCCATTTTGGTACACATTTACCGCACTAACGACGCTTGGTCTTGCTTATGGGATAATCTTCACCATTACTACAATCGGTTCACAGCAGCTTGTTGAAGCGCACCAGAAGGGGATTTCCACTTCGCTGCAGCTCTTTGCACGGAACATTGGAACAGCCGTCAGCGTAACTATTATGGGGGCAATCCTAACGAAATCCAGCGTCTTTTATACGGGTATTCACGGCATGTTCGTATTTGGACTTTTGGCAAGCTTACTTTCATTGGCCATGCCGTTTGCTATTCGTTCGGCGTCCAATCTGAAAAGCCAGAAGACGGAGTAACCTCCGCATTCTGGCTTTTCTCATAAAGCATTTGAACTAGCATTTGCATCATGGATAACATAATTCTTTTCAAATAGCTGGGCTGTAAGTGGAACTGAGAATAAGTATCCTTGTATATGTTCACAACCAAATCTTTCTAGAAGAATTAGCTGTTCATGAGTTTCTACACCTACGGCAACAACATTCAAATTTAAATTATGTGACATGGCCATAATAGCTTTAATGATAGAAGATGTAGATATGCTGGTGGAAATGTCTTGAACGATTGATTTATCAATTTTCAAAGTATCGACTGGCGATTTATGTAAATAACTTAAAGAAGAATAACCTGTTCCGAAATCATCTACAGAGATTTTTACTCCCTCTTTCTTTAAAGCAGTAAGCTTTTCCATACAGCTGAGGCTGTTATACATCGATACACTTTCGGTGATTTCGAGTTCTAAGTACTGTGCTTCCAGCTCATTTTGATGGAGAATCTCGAGAATCATGGTCACCAAATCTTCTTGATGAAGCTGGACAGCCGATATATTGACTGCAATTGGAACAGGCTCCATACCCGCATCTTGCCATTTTTTCATTTGTAAGCAGGCTGTTTGTAGTACCCATTTTCCAATTGAAATAATTAGTCTGGATTCTTCTGCAATAGGAATAAATTCCTTCGGCGAGACGCTTCCTAACTCGTGGCTATCCCATTTTAGTAAAGCTTCTACGCCGATTATTTTGCCGGTAGCAATATGACATTTGGGTTGGTACATCAGGTAGAGCTCATTATGTTCTAGGGCTGTCCGGAGGGATTGTTCACATGCGCTTCTCCTCGAATGAATGACACTCATTTCCTGTTCATAAAATTGATAATGGTTTCCACCACGTTCTTTGGCCAGATACATCGCATGATCGGCATTTTTCAGTAAAACCTCCGGATCTTCTCCATCGATAGGATACAAAGAGATGCCAATACTGGTGGAAACAAAAACATTTCGCCCGTCGATTTGGAAAGGATCTTCCAATTGTTGGATGATCTTTTCCGCTTGCTCAGCAGCTGACTGCCGATTTCCGAATGGGTACAAAATCACAAATTCATCGCCACTTAGTCTGGAGACAATGCTTTGTGCAAACAAGCTTTCAGAGAGCAATGCAGAGAACTTTTGCAATACGAGATCTCCTAAGGGATGACCTAAAGTATCATTGATGAGCTTAAACCGATTTACATCAAGGAAGAGTAGAGCTAAGCTCTGATTATGTTGTTTGGCTTTGTTTAACGCATCATGGAAAAGCTGATTGAACTGGTTGCGATTCGGCAAACCTGTCAGAAGATCAAAGTAGGCTAGCTGTTGTATCATATCATCGGACTTCTTTTTTTTAGTCAAATCGCGAAGATAAGCTGTATAGACAAGCTTTCCTTTATACGTAGTGCTCGTAATCGTTAGTTCCGCTGGAAATACACTGCCATCCGATCGAAATGCTTTCAATTGGATTCGCTTCCCGATAATCGTTTCGTCTTTGGCCGTAAACAGCAGATTTAAGAAGGTTGTCTCCTGGCCATCTTTTTCAAAAAGAAAATCGATTAATGTAAGCCCTAAAGCTTCTTTGCGTTCGTATCCAAAAAGGACTTCTGCCGCAGGATTAAACGCAATGATCCTCCCACTTGAATTAAACATCATGATACAATCAATAGCAGACTCTAAGAGGGAAGCTTTGAGTGCTGTTTTGTTAGTAAAGGATATGTAAAGAGCAATTATTGAAATAATGAACGTTAGCAATATGAGGTAAATAGGAAAACTATCCGTTAGGGTATGATGCATGAATCCACCTCATTTCGTATAAATAAAAAAGTCCATCCCGAATGAAAGGATGAACTCCTTGACTCGGTAACCTGTCGTCCATAGCATCCCAATTAGGGATGCCTTAGGTCATGGCTTTGCGTCCCATTGTTTCCAATGGTTTGCTTTTAACGATTCCATATATGTAGTTCAAAAGGCACTAGTTAATGATGTGAAAGGCTTATATACCAGTTAATACGCCTCATTATAAATAGTTAAAAATGACGTGTCTATAGCGGTATTTGCATATAATTAGCGAATTATGTCGAAATCAACTAAAAATAATTAATAATGCTAATTTCTTGATTTTTCTATAGTTCTAGAGATGGATAGGTGAGGTTCAATGAGTAAATTAGGCCAAGTTCGAGGCATTATTTTTGATATGGATAATACACTGCTGAGGTCTAGCATTAATTTCCAAATGATGAAAAAGCAAGTGGCGGACTACCTTACCGAGAATGATCTATTGCCGGTTGGTTTTCCGATTCAAGAGCATACCACATCAACCATGATTGAGTATGTAAAAGCGAATGGGATGCCTGAAGAGTCCTATATAGAAGTGATGAATATGGTTGTTCAACATGAACTAATAGGCATGGAGGGTGCAGGACTGGAATCCCAGGTTTCCGAGCTTCTAAATGTTTTAAAGACGGGCTATGTCCTGGTTATTGTGACTAATAATTCATACAAAGCCGCAGTACGTGCGCTGGAAACGACAGGAATTCATCCATACTTTGATTTGATTATCGGAAGAGAGCAGATGAATGCCATGAAACCATCTCCATCCGGATATTTAACCGCTAAGCAGCATTTTCCACAAATTCTTGAGAGCGAATGGATATCGATCGGTGACTCGTGGATAGACGGCAAAGCATCCATAGATGCAGGAGTTCCCTTTATCAGCTATGGGCCCAGCGGACATCTGATGGAGGAGAAGGGAATCACCCCTGTAGCGCATGTTGACAGCTTGCTTAAGTTGTTAGATTATGTGTAGATAACGAAAAACGAAAGTAGTGAAAAAAGATGTTAATAAATGTGAAATCCCGACTAAAAGAAAATGACATACAAGAACTGCTGAGTTACAGCGTTTTTCCCGATCCAGAGGCGTTGCAACCTGTCATTGAGCGTTATGAAAATGATGCTAATCTATGGTTGTTTGGGTATGAATCCGAAGGTATCTTAGTGGGCATCATTGGCTTTGAGCTCAGTGATAATCAGGAAATGACGATCACTCATCTGGCCGTTGAACCGGAGAGCAGAGGGGTAGGCTTTGGACGAGGGATTATTCTTGAAATTATTGAAGATATGCACCCCGTTCGAATCGTGGCAGAAACGGATGAAGAATCGGTCCAATTTTATCGGAATATTGGGTTCGTCATTCGCAGCCTTGGGGAGAAATATCCTGGTGTAGAGCGTTTTCTATGCACATATGAGGTAGAAGAAGCGGAAGTGGATTAAGAGATTGTTGGGTACGTTACATTAGCGGAACTACGATTTTTTATTTTTGGAAAAAGCCGTTAAAAATTGAAATCGCGGATCGTCGTTCCCCCAAACTATATTAATCTCTTTAAAAAAAGGATCTAGTCGCGATACGTGGCTCAGATCCTTTTTCGTGCTCCGGGCAGCATCGGTAAGATTACTTTTGAGCCTTAGATGAAAGTAAGTGTCATGTTAGGAAGCTTTTCGCATATATTGTGTTAGATTATTAACTTTAAAAAAAGAGTGAAAGCGATTTCGTTTCGTCATTTTAAGTGACAAAATTCACAATGCTGACAAGCTCAGATCCGTTTACTGTCGAATGAGCAAGCAAGTTTCCTAAGAAATAGGAGGGTGCAGAGATGCTGCATATTGTCGTTTGTATCAAGCAGGTACCTGACTCTAGAGAAATTCGCATTGATCCCAAAAATAATACGTTAATTCGCCAAGGTGTCCCAAGTATCGTGAACTTCTATGATATGCATGGGTTGGAAGAGGCGCTCCGTATTAAGGATGAACAGGGTGCGAGGATTACTGTAGTAACAATGGGACCTCCGCCTGCGGAGAAAGGTTTAAAGGAATGCATTTCCCTCGGGGCAGACGATGCTGTGTTGGTGACGGATCGCGGCTTCGCGGGAGCGGACACGCTGGCGACATCGTACGTTGTTGCCCGAACCATCCGTAAAATTGCTGAAACGTGGGGACCGGTGGATATCGTTTTTTGCGGCAAACAAACGCTGGACGGCGACACGGGGCAAGTTGGGCCTGGCGTCGCATGCCGATTGGATTTGGAACAGCTTACTTATGTAAACAAAGTCGCCAGTGTGGATGAAAAGCGGCGAAAAGTTCGTGTGCATCGGCTTTTGGAAGATGGCATTGAAGTCGTTGAGACAAGCATGCCGGTGTTGATCACGGCACTGAAGGAACTGAACAAGGTGAGACGAGCATCGCTGCCTGGTATGATTCGGGCTGCGCGTTATAAGCCGACTGTTTGGACGACAGCTGATTTTCCGGATCTTGAAAAAGCGAAAATCGGGCTAAAAGGCTCACCAACGATCGTAGCCAAAACATGGGTGCCCGAGATAAAAGCGGTTAAAACGCATATGATCGCGTTTGATTCGCCGGAAGCAGCGGCTGCTCAGCTAGCTGATCAGCTCATGTCGAAGGAGATGCAGACTTTGTTAGACTGGTCTTCGTGAAAGTAAAGCATGTGTACGACCTAAAAAACTCAGAATCACCGTTATGGGAATGGAGGAAGTCACAATGTCAAATGAACAATCACCGGACCAGCCTGAAGCGTCGATGCCCGATTGGTCGGCTTATCGGGGGGTATTGATCGTTGTAGAGCAGCGAGATGGAGCTGCGAAGAAGGTCTCCTGGCAGCTGCTAGGCGAAGGCAAGAAGCTGGCCGCGAAGCTTGACGCGCCGCTCATGGCGCTCGTCATCGGCGAGAATGTGGGCCACCTTGCCGATGAAGCCGTGCATTACGGCGCGGACAGGGTTTTCTTATGCGAAGCGCCAGAGCTTCGCACCTACAGGACTCGGCCATACAGCCGAGTCTGCTTGAAGCTGATCGAGGAAGCGAAGCCCGAGATCGTGCTGTTCGGCGCGACAGCGACGGGCCGCGATTTGGCAGGTGCGATAGCGACGCACCTGCCGACGGGGCTGACGGCCGACACGACGCAGCTCGACGTGGAGCCGCCGCCGTCAAGGCTGCTGCTGGCCAGCCGACCGGCTTTTTCCGAGAAGATGATGGCCACCATCCTCTGTAAGCAGTACCGGCCGCAGATGGCGACGGCGCGCGCCGGGGTGTTTCAGGCGCTGCCGAAGGACGCGACGCGCCAAGGTGAAATCATTCGCATCGAGGCGACGATGCGAGAGGAAGAGATTGCCGCGCAGGTGCTCGACTTCCTGCGCGAAACAGGCAAACTCAATCTCGAGGATGCCGAGATTATCGTGGCAGGGGGCCGCGGACTGGGCGGGCCCGATGCTTTCGGGATGCTCGCCGAGCTAGCGGATGCGCTCGGCGGTGTCGTTGGCGCATCGCGTGCCGCGGTCGATGCGGGTTGGATCGGGCATGAGCACCAGGTTGGTCAAACCGGAGCCACGGTCAGGCCGAAGCTATACTTCGCCATCGGCATTTCCGGTGCTGTTCAGCATACCGTAGGTATGAGCCATGCTGACGTCGTCGTTGCGATTAACAAAGACGATAAAGCGCCAATCTTCCAATTCGCTCATTATGGCATTGTTGGCGATATGTTCAAAATTGTTCCTGCCATTACGAATGAGATTAGGCAGCGCCGAACGTTATTTGGCCAACAACTAGCTGGCGCCGCAACCTCCTTGCCACAGGACGAAGCGAAGACAGGGGTTAACGCGGCCCTTGAGAGGAGTGAAGCCAAGTGAACGAGAAATTTGACGCGATTGTTGTTGGCGGTGGTCCGGCGGGCGCAGCAGCAGCTTTGACGATGGCACGTGCAGGATTATCCGTTGTTTTGTTGGAGAGGGGCGAGTTCCCTGGAGCCAAAAACATTTTCGGAGGTGTCCTATACCGTAAGCAAATCGAAGAGCTGGTTCCCGAATTTTGGAAAGAAAAAAACTTTCCCATGGAGCGTTACATTGTGGAGCAGCGCATCTGGATGATGGGCAAAGAATCTATGGTCACCTTCGGGCACCGCAATGAGGCTTACAAAGAGCCTTACAATTGCTTTACTGGACTGCGGGTTAAGTTCGATCAGTGGTTCGCGGACAAAGCCGTTGCTGCTGGGGCCATCCCTATTTACGAAACCGTTGCACTCGATGTGATTCGAGAAGGTAATAAGATCGTCGGTGTTCGTACCGATCGAGATGACGGCGATTTGTACGCCGATGTTGTTGTCATTGCCGATGGCGTGAACTCCTTGCTCGGTAAGGCGATGGGCATTCACAAAGAATGGATGCCGGACGAAGTTTCGTTGGCTGTGAAAGAAGTAATAGCACTACCTAGGGAGAAAATCGAAGACCGATTCGGACTCGAAGGTGACGAAGGCGTTACGATTGAGTTTATGGGCGAGACCTCGCTAGGTATGGCGGGCATGGGTTTTCTATACACGAATAAAGAAACCATTTCACTAGGCGTAGGCGTTATGGTTAATCATTTGCGGGACAAAAAGGTGAAGCCTTATGCGGTTCTCGATGCTGTTAAGCAGCACCCTATGATTCGGAAATTGATTCAAGGGGGAGAAACGAAGGAGTACTCTGGGCACTTGATTCCCGAGGGTGGCTTTCATTCCATACCGCCGTTGTCGGGAGATGGCTGGTGCGTTTGCGGGGATGCCGCGCAATTAATCAACTTTGTGCATCGTGAAGGTACTAACTTAGCGATGACCTCCGGTCGACTGGCCGGTGAGGCGATTGTGGAGGCCAAAGCACAAAGCGACTTTTCTGCTGCTTCACTCAAAGCCTACGACCAAAAGATTCGCGAATCCTTTGTCCATAAAGATTTACAGAAATACAAAGGCATGCATCAATTCCTGAAGGAGCAGGACCCTGAATTACTGTTCGACAAGCTGCCCAGAGCGCTGAATGAAGCGGCTTACAACATGTTCCTCGTGGATGGGATTACCAAAGCGGATAAGCAAAAAATGGCAATGAAGCTCATCAAAAATGCCGCAGGCGGTACGGTAAACCTGATGAAGTTAGGCTACAAAGGATGGAGGGCGATGAACGGATGAGCCAAAGTGACATTTCAGATAAGCTATTTACCATTCGTTATAAATGCGATGATAAGTCGCACCTCGTAATCAAGGATACGCAGACCTGTTTAAATTGTGTAACGAAGGATTGCAATTATTTCTGTCCCTCGGACGTCTATGAATGGGAAAAGAAACTCAAAATTACAACCGTTGCGTTTGAAAATTGTATCGAATGCGGGACCTGCCGAATTGCGTGTCCATCCTATAACATTGATTGGGTCTACCCCAAAGGCGGCTACGGTATGACTTATAAATTTGGCTAAAAATGATGAAAACGAAACGGAGCCAGGGCTATTTCGAGCCTTGGCTCCGTTTTCTATGCATCCCAAAACTACATTCCTCCATATGTAGGTGCTAATCCTCCATAGTTTTGTTCGCGAAGGGATACGATAATAGGAGGTAGGAGGGATATCATGCGAATTACATTTGAACCAACACAAGGACTATTTCATTTACAAAACAAGCAAATGAGCTATGTTATTCAACTAATTAAATCCGCTTACCCAGCCCATGTTTACTGGGGACGCCCCATCCGATCAGGTCAATTGGCTTCGATCCTACAATTTCAGGAGAGATGTTCGTTCTCACCAAATCCTGTTCCCGAAGATCGCAGCATTTCTTTCGATACATTGCCTCAGGAGTACCCGGCATACGGTACAAGCGATTATCGGGAGCCAGCTTATCAAGTTGCTCTTCCTGATGGATCTACAATTTCTGAGCTCATCTATGATAAGCATCGAATTTACCAAGGAAAACCGGTGCTCGAGGGACTTCCTGCGACCTATGTAGAGCAAGATGAAGAAGCGGAAACATTGGAGCTTGAACTTATTGATTCTGTCATTGGCCTTCGGGTCATTCTTACTTATACGATATTTGAGCAGCATTCAGCGATGACTAGATCGGTACGTTTCGTAAATGAAGGATCCGGAGATCTAAAGCTGCTTCGAGCGCTTAGTATGAGCCTTGATTATCAGCACAGCGAGTTTGATCTTCTTCAGCTTTCAGGTAGTTGGGTTAGAGAACGACACATCGAGAGAAGACCCTTAGCGCCTGGAAAATTGACCGTAGAAAGTCGCCGCGGATCGAGTAGTCATCAGCACAATCCTTTTATTGCACTGCTTTCAAAGGACGCCAATGAAGATCATGGGGATGTGTATGGTTTCAGCCTTGTGTATAGTGGTAATTTCGCTGCCCATGCAGAAGTTGAGCCGTATGGGTCAGCGCGTGTATCCATGGGTATTAATCCATTTGATTTTGGCTGGTTGCTTGAGCCGGGACAACATTTTCAAACGCCTGAAGCTGTAATGGTTTATTCAAACGCTGGCCTAGGGGATATGTCAAGAACCTATCACAAGCTTTACCGTACTCGGCTTTGCCGCGGTGAATTCCGTGACCGGACAAGACCTGTGCTCGTGAATAACTGGGAAGCAACCTATTTTCAATTTAATGCGGATAAAATAGAAAGTATCGCCAGCGCCGGCAAAGAGCTTGGCGTCGAGTTATTCGTTCTTGACGATGGCTGGTTCGGCAAAAGAGACAGCGATAACAGCTCTTTGGGAGACTGGGTCGTTGATAAAGCGAAACTGCCAGGTGGCCTGGAGGACCTCGTCTCCAGAGTCAATGGGATGGGACTAGAGTTTGGACTGTGGTTTGAACCAGAAATGGTTTCTCCAGACAGTGACTTATATCGCAAACACCCAGACTGGTGCCTTCATGTACCGAACCGTAGACGTACAGAAGGTCGTCAGCAATTAATATTGGACTTTTCACGTGCAGATGTTTGTGTTGCGATCACGAAAATGATCAGTGATATCCTAAGCAGCGCGCCGATCACGTACGTCAAATGGGACATGAACCGTAATATGACCGAAATTGGTTCCGCTGCACTGCCTCCGGAAAGACAACGAGAAACCGCTCATCGCTATATTCTTGGTCTGTACCGTGTTCTTGGAACATTGACGACCAAGTTCCCGCATATTTTATTCGAGAGCTGCTCCGGTGGAGGTGGCAGGTTTGATCCAGGCATGCTGTATTATATGCCGCAAACGTGGACAAGCGATAACACGGACGCTATCTCTCGTTTGAAAATTCAGTATGGGACGAGCATCGTTTATCCTGTGAGTTCAATGGGAGCGCACGTATCTGCTGTACCAAATCACCAAGTTCACCGTGAGACATCGTTGGAAATGCGCGGCGATGTTGCGATGTCCGGCAATTTTGGTTACGAACTCGACCTAACCAAGTTTAGCGACGAGGAAAAAGAAATCGTCAAAAAGCAAATTGCGGATTATAAACATATTCGGCCGCTCGTCCAATTCGGCGACATGTACCGCTTACTCAGTCCATTCGAAGGCAACGAAACGGCTTGGATGATCGTTTCTGAAGACAAGACTCAAGCTTTGGTCGCGTACTTCCGAGTGCTCGCCGACCCCAATGCGCCTCTCAAAACGCTGCGGCTCAAAGGACTCAACCCATCCTTCGATTACCAAATTGCAGGCTTGCAAGGTGAGTACCCCGGCGATCATCTTCTCTACGCCGGACTGCCAGTCTCTGGTCTCCGTGGAGACTTCCAAAGTAAAATCTGGCTGCTCGAATACAAGCCATTATAAACAGTTCAAAAAACACTGACTTCATCACTGAGGTCAGCGTTTTTTTGTTTCACGGACCGCTCTCAGCCGTTGATTCTTAGTTATTAAGCAGAATTGTAGATATCACAGAATGACTTAGTTGATAAAGTAGAAGAGGGTGAAACACCACATTGAGCTTTCTATTTTGAGAGTTTAGCTGGCTTCATATTTGTTTAGGTTTACGATATGATAAGGATATACATAGTTTCTATTTTTTTAACACGAAGGGAGATTCATTCGATATGCTGCAGCGACCTGATAGTGAGGAATACTCACCGTATTTTACTGGTTATATTAGTCAAGTTCCGGAAGGCGACTATCTATCCTTTTTACACAGCCAATTAGACGCTGTTGTCGCTTTGTTTTCGCCGATTAGTGATGAGCAAGGGCTTTATCGATATGAGCCGGGGAAGTGGAGCTTGAAGGAAGTTTTGGGGCATATGACGGATACGGAGCGGATTATGAGTTATCGGATGCTGCGTATTGCTCGTGGAGATACAACGAATTTACCAGGATTTGATCAGGATTTATTTATCGACAATGCTTCTTTCGACGAATTGTCGATGGAGGATTTGATAAACGACTTTCAAGCCGCACGTCAAGCCACGTTTTCTCTGCTGAAAACAATTTCAGAAGAAGCCTGGTCGCGTAAAGGGATTGCTAATACCAATGAAATCTCTGCACGCGCGCTTGCCTATGTGATAGCCGGTCATGCTCAGCATCATCTTGTCGTCATCCAACAAAAATACAATGACTAAAAAAAAACGAGAAGTCCTGAGGACTTCTCGTTTTTTTTAGTAAAGGGATAATGCAAGGGAGTCGCGCTCATTAAAGGAATGGAGAATCGCTTCACAACCTACGATCTCAATACTAATGATAGAGTCCAAGCATTTCTTAATCGTTGCTCTTCCTTTGGTCACTTTAGCTTCGAGTGCGGATTTCAATAAATTGAATTTCTTTTTATTTTTCTCATCTGAGTAGACTGGCACGGGTTTGTTGTGAATTGTAATAAACATTTTCATCATTTTTCACCATCCTAGGAATTGGATATAAGATTAGCATATATGAATATTATTAAATTAACCTTAAAATAGTTTTACAATTTTGAAACAAAACCAAATATTTCTATGTATTTCTACTTCTCATAAGAATATACGTATGAGAGAGAAGAATTGTTTCATTCTTAGATCGCATTTCTTGAAATATTTGTGAATTCGATGATTTTAATTTTGCTGAGCGTTTTGGCGAAAAAGCTTGGGGGATGTCCCAAATCTATGTTTAAATGCTCGATGAAAGTAGGGGTAGCTGCCAAACCCGCAGCTTAGAGCGATTTGCTCCAGGGACATTGAACTATCATGCATGCGTTCCACGGCACTGGCTAGGCGCACTTCAAGCGCATATTGGATCATGGTTTTGCCGAAGCATTCTTTGAACAAATGAACCGCGCGGGAAACGCTGAGCCCAACATGGTTGGCAACATCATCTACTTTAAAAGTAGCAGTAGCTTGTGCTTCAATGAACCTTTTCATACGTGTTCCGGTAAATGGACGCCCTTGTAAAGAGACGGTTTCCGTTGCTGCACGTTCAACATATAGGCAAAGGGCTTGCAGCAAATAGCCACTAAGCTCGTGGTTTTCTTCTTCCATTCTTCGCTTCTCGAGAATAAGCTGCCGCCATAGCGAAATTAAGCGAGCATCTAAGTCGATGCGCGTACAAGTCTGTTTTAGGCTGCGTTTCCACCACGCATCGATCCAAGCGCCTTTACAGAATACATAATAGTCGCCACTGGCGATTTTACTGCTAGGTTGATCCAACTGGTGTTCGATACGAAGTTCATAAGGCTCGCCTGGTTGAAAAAGGAGTAAATGACCAGCTTCCACTCGCTGCATACAGCCATCCACTAAAACCTCGGAAGTACCTTCTGTTTGTAAACGGAAAAGATAAGAATTGAGTCCTGATTTGGTACTCACATTAAACGGTTCCATATGAAAAGAATAGCCGCAGGTTAAGACCTCAGTTTCCATTGTATTCACCTTTCATAGCCAAATAAGAGATGTTTTGATTATATCGTGAATGGTCATATAAGGCTATGATCCATTATACTAATTCTATCGTGAATTATTTATCAAAATATGGATAATAAGAAAAGAGGAGAACAAATGGGACGTTTAGGAATTGGTCTGCAATTGTATACATTAAGAGATGATATGGAGAAAGATCTGGAAGGCACACTTCGTCATGTAGCGAAGTTAGGATATGAAGGTGTAGAATTTGCGGGTTATTATGGTAAGCCTGCTGCTGAACTCAAACAGCTGCTAGATGAGCTAGGTTTGAAAGCATTCGGCAGTCACGTGAGTTTAGAGAGATTTCGTAATGATCTGCAAGGGGAACTTGACTACCTGAAAACAATCGGTGCTAAGTATGCAATCTGCCCGTATGTGGGTGCTGAAGAACGCGATTCAGCAGAACAATGGAAAGCGCTGATTGCTGAATGCCAAGCGATTGCCGTAGAAACGAATAAACAAGGATTGCAATTCCTTTACCACAATCATGATTTCGAATTTCATCATAAAGTGGATAACGAGTTCGTCTTTGATGCCATGTTTGCCAAAACAGGTGAAGATGCAATTAACGTAGAGATGGACGTTTGTTGGGTTCAATTCGCTGGTCAAGACCCACTTGCCTACATAGCGAAATATGCGGGCCGACTACCGCTGCTTCATTTCAAAGATTTCACGAAAGATGCAGAAGGTAAATTAGTAACATTAGAGCTGGGCTTAGGCGATGTTCCTTTGGAAAAAGTGATCAAAGCGGCCGAGCAAGCAGGCGTGGAATGGCTTGTTGTTGAGCAGGATCACTGCCAGAAGCCACCACTTACAAGTGTTGAGAACAGCTTGAACTGGGTAAAAGAGCATTACACAAATGTTCATAACTAACAATTAAAAGGAGCATTAATAAACATGAGTAAAATTAAAGTAGCCGTAGTAGGTTGCGGTTCTATAGCTAAACATAGACATATCCCGGAATATTCTTGGAATTCGAATGTTGAACTCGTTGCTTTTGTCGATCCTGTTCTGGAGAGAGCGGAACACTATGCAAAGCTGCACGGTGGCAAGGCATACAGCAGCTATACCGAAATGTTGAAGCAGGAGAAAGTGGATGCAGTTAGTGTATGTACACCGAACTTTCTTCATGCTGAAGTATCCATTGCCGCTGCAAATGCAGGCGCTCATGTTCTGGTGGAGAAGCCAATGGCTTCAACAGCAGAAGAAGCTGAGGCAATGATTGAAGCAGCAAAGAAAAATGGCGTGTTTTTAATGGTCGGTCACAACCAACGCCTGATGCCTCCACATGTCAAAGCCAAAGAAATTTTGAATTCCGGCAAATTGGGTAAAGTTCTGACATTCCGTACATCTTTCGGACATCCAGGTCCGGAAGGATGGAGTGTGGACGGACGAGAAAGCTGGTTCTTCCGCAAAGAAGAAGCAACAATGGGCGCGATGGGCGATCTTGGCGTACACAAGTCAGATTTAATTCGCTGGTTGCTTGCTGATGAGGTTGCACAAGTAGCTGCTTTCGTCGGTACCCTTCATAAAGAAGGTACAGATGTTGACGATAACGCAACTTGTTTGATTCGCATGAAAAGCGGCGCGACTGGCTCACTAGTTGCTAGCTGGACTTATTATAAAGGTCAAGACAACTCAACCGTGTTATGGTGTGAGAATGGTGTTATCAAAATCGATACCGATCCGAACGACCAAGTCATCGTTGAGCTTCGTGATGGTACGGTTGAACGTTATAAAGTCGGACAAATCGCTACGAACGAGAAACAAACGCATAGTGGTGTCATTGACGAGTTCATTACGAGCATTCTGGAAGGCCAAAAGCCGCGTATTTCCGGCGAAGAGGGGCTTCGCTCCTTGCAAGTCATCCTTGCAGCCTTCGAATCCGAAGCAACTGGAAAAATCATCTCCCTGTAATAGGTCATTCTATATTGAAAAGCTCATCCATTCGTGGATTGAGCTTTTTTTATTAGAAAAGACCCCTTTTTCTCAAATTAGAGAAAAGGGGTCTAGTCGTCCAACTAAGCTTAACGCCCGCCTATTTCGATAGGCAAGGTGTTTGATTTACCAACGATGGTTTCCTTAGAATCTTTCACATTCACTTGAATGTCCCAGATTCCAGCTTTGAGTAAATGACCTTCGACCTTAGCAGTCAGTGTATGTTCATCTTGCCACGTGCTTGGAAGGGCTTTGCCATTTAAAGTAACGTAGCCAAGGGCAGGGATATTGCTTCCTCTCACCGTTAGGGTTACACTTGAACGTCCAGATAGATCCTGCGTATCTGATTCGACTTTATCAAGGGTGATCGGTCCAAATCCGAGCATATACTTGGAATCTATAATGGGAATTTTATAATCCTTGTAAGCATGTCGATCACCGAAAATGATATCATACTGCAAAGTCTCGTAATCCTTAAGGTCCTGTTCGTTAATATGCATTGCCTCATAATGATCCTTCGGTGGGATGACAGGGATCTTTTTTGAAAGTTGACTTAAATAATCGGTATAATAGCTGCCTTGCTGTTTGGATAATTCAATAAGATAAGGGCCTAAGAAAGAAGGGCTAATATTTAATGTATCTTTGCGCCCTTGGTCAAAATTGTTCCAAACGACGAGCGGAACGCTGTACATCTTTTTCAGGAAATCGGGATCGTCTTTGCCGCTAATATACTTAGTGTCAATGTAAGTGGCATAATCATCACCCAGGGCTGGTAAGTGGTCTCCCCAGAAAGCGATAATCGTTGGTTCACCCTTTTTCTCGTAGTACTCAACTAATTCCTTCAACATTTTATCTGAGGCATTAATGCCTTGGGCAAGCGTTTCAAGCATACCTTGAGAAGAAGGAGACATATTGCCAGTAACATCGATTGTATTTTTTGGGAACTTACCTGGGAAAAAGTGAAAATGGTTTTCCATCGTGTTAGCAAATACGAAATCGGGTCCATCGCTTTGGTCAGTCGCATGAATAATATTGGCAGCAACTTCGCTGTCTGCGATATAAGGACCAGAATAGTTAGGCTTAAAGTATTCGATTGGAATATACTTGGAGAACCCAAAGTACTTATATATTTTATTACTGTTGAAATACCAGTTGTAGAAAGGACTTATCGCCGTTGATGTGTAGCCTTGTCTGGCGTAAATACTTGCCAAAGAATCTACTTCATTCGTAAGGAATTGATTGTAGGCGATAGAGCCTTGCGGTAGGAAACGCATGGAGTTACCTGTCAAAACCTCAAACTCGACATTGGCTGTACCCCCGCCATATTGCGGTGAAAGCATCGTACCGCTTGTCCCCGTCTGCTGCAGCTTATGGAAGAATGGAATCGGATCACGGCTGAATTCCACACCTTTGATAACGGTTGGATCCCAGAAAGCCTCACTTAACACGACAATAACGTTTGGTTTTACAGGGTTGTTAGGATCCCCAGCTTTAATCGGCTTAGGTGTATTACTAACAATAGCTTCAACAGCTTTATCATCGTAGCCTTCACGTTTATCGGTAAACATCGACTTGGTATTTAGAAACGTTGCTAATGCATAGCCGTTCGTTTTGGTATTCTCAACTTGGTTCCATACGGATGCGTGGATACCGCACCATTTCTGAATCGGAAGGGGGAGATCCGTGTAAACCGCAGACAACATAACAACCGCAATTACGGCAAGGATCCCACGTTCTTTTAGTGCAACCTTTTTCGAGAATAAGGTCGTGCGGTATAACAAGAAATAACTGGCCACCAGGAACAAAAGAATGATTATCAAAATTTTGAAGCTTAAAATATTCGAGATATATTTCACCATATCCGAGGCTTCGCCGGCCAAAACGATATCCCAGGGTGTCAAAGGGACACCTAATATTTTCAGCTTTACACCACTGATGAGGGCCAAGGTAAGAAGTATACCTGAAATGACCCAATAAGCAATTCTAGTTCGGCCAATCATGGCGATGAACAATAATAGCAAGCTGATGACGATCCATTCATTGAATAGCAGTTCAAGCAGATGCTTATAACTCCAAGTAATCATTTCTATATAGTTCCCGCGGCTCAAAATTTCCATGATCAATACAGGAATTAAGGCAATTAATAATAGTGGCAATCGTTGCCTGGTCAGAAGCAATAAGCGGCTAATGTGCTGGTTCATATGTGTCTCCTATGACTTTCAAATTAAGAAATTGTAAATGGCAACAGCCATCATTATACCACGGCCGACGGTAATATTCGATGGTATTATATCTAACTTTTTTTATAATAAAGTATCAAAAGAAAGGCTTAATAGGCAGGAAAAAGATGGTTTTGTCGAGAAATGTAAGTATAGAAGATAGAGAAATGGAGGGGAAGGCATGGCGGAGGAACAAGTTCAATATGTGAAAAAAGCGACAATGCAAATGCAGCATCGAAGAATGACCAAAAGAGCTTTACTTCGACGCAGCGTGTTTTTATTTTTAGGTGCGGTGCTAATGTCAATTGGATTGGAAATTTTCTTAGTCCCTAACAGAATTATTGACGGGGGCATCACGGGGATATCCATCATTTTATCTTATCTAACCAATTTTCAAGTCGGGATATTTTTGACCTTATTAAATCTTCCATTCCTGTTTATCGGATATAAACTAATAGGAAAAACGTTTGCATTATCAACGCTTTTCGCAATCCTGGTAATGTCCACAGGAACGTATCTGCTGCACCCCGTGAAAGAGCTAACCAATGATCCTTTGCTTGCAGCTGTATTCGGCGGCATTATTCTCGGTATTGGGGTAGGAATGGTGATTCGTTTCGGGGGTTCACTCGATGGTACAGAAATTGTTGCGATTCTCGTTTCCAAAAAGATACCGTTCTCTGTAGGCGAGATTGTGATGTTTTTCAACCTATTCATTCTAGGCAGCGCAGGGTTTGTATACAGTTGGGATCGTGCGATGTATTCCCTAATAGCTTATTTTATTGCTTATAAAATGATTGACGTGACCATTGAAGGGTTTGATGAGTCGAAGTCCGTGTGGATCATCAGTGATAGCTTCAGACAAATCGGTGAAGCGATTCTCGACCGCTTAGGGCGCGGTGTCACTTATCTGGAAGGGGAAGGCGGCTTCACGGGAGATAACAAAAAGGTCATCTTCTGTGTAATTACGCGGCTGGAGGAAGCGAAGTTGAAATCCATCGTGGATGAGCTCGATCCTGCAGCGTTTCTCGCAGTTGGCAATATCCACGATGTCAAGGGAGGACGTTTCAAGAAGCGGGACATCCATTAGTCCCCTTTGCTGTCTCCGTCCGTTTTATTTCCTCGTTCAAACAAACCCAAGTCTCTGATTTTCTGTGCAGCATCTTTGCTGCTCGGACTACCTAGTTTCTTTAAGATATGACCCACATGGATTTTGACGGTTCGCAAGGATATGAAAAAGCGGTTTGCAATTTCCGTTTGCGTATGTCCTTGATCAATCATCTCAAGTACCTGAAGCTCTGTAGGCGTAATTAGATCGCTGACTTCTTTGACTTTGAATTGGTGTTCTAACCGTTTGAGCCTGCGGAATTCCTCCCTCATCTGTTCAGCTACTGCCGCGTTAATCGAAGATTGGCGTGCATGTACGGCTCGAATAATGGTGGGAAGCTCTTCGAATCGAGATTTGATCTGGTAGTCAATAGCGCCGGCTTGAAAGGAACGGAAGATGAAATCTTTTTCCTCCATCGAAGTAAGCATAATTACTTTTACTCCCCAAGATAAGAGCGCTTGTTCAGCAAGTCCAATGCCCGCTGGCTCGTCTTGCAGCATGATATCCATAAGAACGATTTCTGCTTCTGGTTCCGCATTAGCAAATAGTTCCCTTGCTTCTTCTGCAGTTGATACGGTGGCCACGACTTTCAAATCTGGCTGACGATTCAAATAGGCTTTAAGGCCGCGAAGCCAATCAAGGTCATCCTCAACAATCAAAATCCGAATTGGTTCCAAGTAAGAATCCCCCTTATTTCTTTAGTCGGTTGCCAGGGAAGGTTAGAAACACACTTGTTCCTTTCCCCAGCGAACTGCTTAATTCCAAGGCCCCTCCATGTTTCTTCATAACACTATAGCAGTAGGCGAGTCCGAGTCCAAAGTTGCTATGACTGCCGCTTTTGGTCGTATAAAACGGTTCTAATACTTGCTTTAGTACGGATTTCTCCATGCCTATTCCGCTATCTCTTATTTCCAAAATAATGTTCTTTTTAGCATGAAACGCTTTAATTGTAAGCTCGCCGCCTTTGGGCATAGCTTCTACCGCATTCATGAGTACATTAGTTAACGTTTCAGCAATTTGCATGGGATCTAATTCAAGAATTAGGTTCTCAGGGATGCTTTGGTTCACCTGAATTTTACTTAGGTAAGGTCCAAGAGGAAGAAAAACTTCATTAATAAGCTCCGACAAATCGACTGAAGATACTCGAAGAGGAAGCTCTTGTGTTTGTTCGTGTACTCGGCTAATCATGTCACGGATATGCATGGAAGCCCCCATAACGACATCGATGTCCTGCTTAAGTTCTGGTTGATTCGTTTCCTCGGCATGTTGCTTCATTTTTTCGAAGAACAAACGCATTTTCCCGACATCATTTTTAATCGAATGGTTTAAAATCGCGGTTCCCGATGTGATGGCGCGGAGCGTCGAGTCCAGCTTGCGACGTTCGATGAGCAGACGCATTCCGAGAAAACCGTATTTGAAAAAGGTGAACACGAAAAAAGGCACAACGAAAGCAAGAATCCATACGTGATAGACCCACATACGGTAAAAACCGAAGCTTGGCATAACGTAATTAAGTATGCCTACACAAAGGATAGGCGGAAGGAGGGCTAAGCAGGTGAACAAATGCGTTCGCTTCATAGCCGGGAGCCGTTCTGTTTTGATTACAATGAGTACAGCACCAATGAAAATATAAGGAACAGCCCAGAAGGCTACGATGGGAAAGGTAATGGGCATTTCCTCGGTATAACCGGGTGTGAACAGTATGCAGGCAATTGGAGGAATGAGTAGTCCTACTGGCAGCCACGTTTGAATAGCTGGTTTCTGCCAGTATGCGTTATATCTCAAAGAAAGCATGGCAAATGAATATGGCAAGCCATAGTAAGATATCAGTGAGCTAATGCCCATGACACGATAAAGTAGAGCACTAATGGATGGGTTGGGTACTGTTTGCTGGATATAGGGGATAAAGGTTTCAGACAAAACGGCAGCAAGGGCGCCGAAGCCACCGGTAAAAGCAATAGCGCTCATCCAGCGCATCGTACTGGATCGTGGATCAACCATGACAAGCCCCAACGCGATGATCCAGAGTGCAAATAGAACAAAAAGCATGTTTCCTCCGTCAAATGAATCAGATGTTTCTTCTATTGTGGCATGGAGCCAACATTTGCACAAGAGCATCCTTTCCTTCGTAAGTTGGCAGGAAATAGGCGATTTGTTCTCGAATAAGTGGTTTAGAAGGGAGTGGAACCTTATCGAGGTAAAGAAGCGAAAGTCTTTATCCATTCTGACGATTGTGGGTAAAGTACTATTAACCCTCGTTTTCATTGTTGTGATTACCGTGCTATTATCAGTTGCTGCTGCGGTTGTAGCGATTCTAAGGCATCCTGCTCATGATATTAGTATGGCAGGAGTTGCTGGGGATCCATTCTTTATAAAGTCAGCCTTGTGGGCGCAAATTATCGGTTTTATTAGCGGGGTTGTTCTTTCGTATGCCATTTTCGAAAGACGTAAAGGCTGGACACTTGGACTTCAAACTCACTTGCTTGGCAGAAGATTCGGTGAAGGCTTCGCTGCAGGCGCTTTACTTATTACAATCAGCAGTGCAGGGATATGGCTGCTGGGTGGGATTAAGATCGTGTCGTTTCAATGGACTGGAACGCTCGGGCTCGAGCTGACGTGGGGCTTTTTACTCTTCGTAGGAGTTGCTATTAATGAAGAGTTATTCGCACGCGGCTATTTACAAGGACTGGTGAAGGAAAGGTTCGGCACCATTTCTGGTATTACGGTTTCGACGGTTGTATTTGCCTTTTTGCATACATTTAATCCAGGTATGTGGAGTTCGCCGCTTCCAATCATGAATTTACTACTTGCAGGCCTATTATTTGCCTTAAGTCGAGAGTACTCGGGCGGGTTGTGGATGCCGATAGGAATGCACTTATCTTGGAATTTTTTTCAGGGCTGTATCCTCGGATTTGAAGTATCTGGTACACCGATGCCGTCGCTCATTAAGACCGAGATACAGGGAGCTTCGCTTATTTCTGGAGCGGATTTTGGGGCTGAAGGCAGCTTGGTCACCACCATTATCCTTGTACTAGGAATTGCGTTGATATCTACTTACTATCAAAAACGTGCTAGGCAAATGCAAATGAATTAAGCAACGCATAAGAAAACAAGAACGTTATGCTAATGCTTAAGAAGAGAGTATTTCTAATGCAAAACACTAAGGAGGATTCATCATGAGTCAGTACGAGATTATCAACAGCGAGTGGGACGGGGAGTCGACCCTTCGCCTAGTCGACCATCATGCCCAGGCCGAGGCCGAAATCATCCCGGCCGTCGGATTGCATCTGTTCCGCTTCGATGTGCGGAACCATGCCTACATTGCGAAGCCAGCCAGCTTGGCTGAGCTTCGCGTCAATTCTTCGCGCTACGGCGTACCCATTCTGTTCCCGCCGGGGCGTGTCAAGCTTGCGGCCTTCTTCTTCGAAGGCCGCGAGTACAGGCTCCCCGTGAATCGGGAGCCGGACCACGCCCACGGCGAGCTGCGCGAGCGGCCGTGGAAGGTCGTAGCCAGCGGCGCGGATGCCGCTGGCGGGGCGTATGTCTCCGCGGAGTTCGACTTCGCGGAGCATCCGGACATGCTGGCGTATTATCCACACGCCGCATGCTTTCGCTTCACGTACCGTCTGAAGGACGGTACGCTGTCGCTCAGCGGTGAAATCGCCAACCGTAGCGGCCAGACGATGCCGCTATCTCTTGGCTTTCACCCGTACTTCGCGTTCGCGAAAGGCGAAGCCAGCCGCGTGCGGGTCGTGATCCCTGCGGCGGCGGAGTGGCCGCTCAGCACGGATGGCTTCGCGGCGGCGGAGCCCGCGTCTTCGCCGCTCACTGCGGCGCTGCAGCAAGGCACGCTCGTTACGGAGCTGCCGAATTACCCAGGCGGCTCGCAGATGCTCAGCATCGAGCCGGGCACGCAAACTTGCGAGCTTCACTATGAAGCTCGGGGGACTAAGCTCGTGTACGACATGGGAGACAAGTTTCCCATTCATGTGCTATTCACAGCGCCGTGGGCGGAAGCTGTGTCGCTTGAACCATATACAAGTATCATGAACGTGTTCAACGAGCCCTTTTCACCAGAAATTTCAGGTGCCCAAGGCTTAGCAGCGGGAGAGTCATTCAAATTCAATTGGTCTATCCATATTGAACCATTGCAGTAACACTCAAAAAGAGTCAAGGGAAGGCGCATCAGCCTTCATACTTGACTCTTTTACTTTTCCATTTCATGATGCCTCACCAAGGTTCATAGCTCATACCAACAGATGAATAACCAGTGTAACTGTGCCGGTGTTGCTCCGTAATAAGTCCTTCAATTTGCTTAGATTTGACCAGCGCACCTCCACGCGAGGTGTTGTAAGCGTTCAGTTCAATAGTGCCATCAAGTAAATGAAAGTGAGTTCCATCCTGGAGTGCAATGGCAGGCCCTGTCGTACCATAATAGGCATGATAATGGCCATATCGGATGCCGGAAATGCCTGAGTATTGATGTACGTGATTGTCGTAAGCTGTACCGTTTACATTAAACGAATATAGTCGTAATAAATGATGATGGTTTAATTCTTCTGAAGTTATTATTTCAAAGAAATGAACATGAGCAGGCGGTATACGTGGGTGCATGAAAAACCCCCTCGGCTACAGGATATGCTTCATCCTATTCGAGGGGGGCTAGAGTCATGACTAGGGGAGCGGATAAAGGTTAGATTGGCCGATCTTCATCTTTTTATCATCATGAATACGCACTTCGACTTGATGAGATTTTCCTGCCTCTAAAGGTGGGTTATCCGACAGATCGACATAAAGCGTATCATCACCATCAAAATTGGATTTAAACGCTACGCCATCAATATAAACATTACAAGAAGAATAAAAGGGCTTACCAACAACCTGAAGTTTGTTTTCACTTCGATTCACTTTTGTTATAACGGGATCACCGTACCCCAAAGTATATCCAGGTTGTACAATCGAGTTTTTAATGCCCTTGGCTTCGTACCCATAACGGCCTCCGAATAAGTTGTCGTATTGAAGTTTCATGTAGCCAGAGAGATCACTTTCTTTGATTTGATACTTGTCCCACATCTCATTTGGAGGAATGACAGGAATTTTTTGCGACAATGTGTAGAGATAGTCTGTGTAGTAACTACCTTGAACACCAGCC
Source organism: Paenibacillus germinis (assembly GCF_013141785.1). Taxonomy (NCBI): domain Bacteria; kingdom Bacillati; phylum Bacillota; class Bacilli; order Caryophanales; family Paenibacillaceae; genus Paenibacillus; species Paenibacillus germinis. The sequence continues at coordinate 202,377 of NZ_WHOC01000149.1, read as the reverse complement.
ATTTGAAGAACCTTAGGTCCTAAAAAGGAAGGGCTCATTTTAAGATCCGTTTTTTCTTGATCTGCAGCCAGGAAATTGTTCCAAATCAAGAAAGGCGTGTAATGTGTCTTCGTATACAAATCTGGATCATCAGGAAGGACATATTTAGCATCGCGGTAAACCTTATAGTTTTCCTCGAAAAAAGGTAAATGATCCCCGAAAAAGAGAATGATCGTTGGCTCGGATTTTTTTGAGTAATAGTCCACTAGGGACTGAAGCGCTTTGTCAGTACCCGAGATACCCTGTGCATATGTCTCCAAAATACCTTTGGATTCAGGTGTAATATCTCCTTTCACTTCAATCGTGTTTTTGATGAACTTACCTGGTTTGAAGGGATGATGATTCTCCATCGTGTTCGCGAAAATGAAATCAGGCCCCTTGCTTTTCTCCGTTTCCTCAATAATCTTCTTTACAACAGCTCGGTCCGCATAGTTCGGGCCTTCAAAATCATTCGGGAAAAACTCACTTGCTATGAAACGTGAAAACCCAAAATGCTTATACACCTTTCTGCTATCGAAGAAATAGCTGAAGAACGGATTAATTGAGGTGGCGGTATAACCCTGCCTCGTTGTTATACTTGCTAAAGAGTCAACACCATGATTCATATATTCAATGTAAGGCAATATTTTATCCGGTGATTTCCCAAAGAATCGCATGGAATTACCCGATAAGACTTCAAATTCAACATTTGCGGTGCTACCTCCGAATTGTGGAGATAACATCCAACCGCTGGTATACGATTTCTGAAGTTGATGTAAATTCGGGATAGGATCTCGACTAAACGAGATATTTTTCATAATCGTTGGATCCCAGAAAGATTCTCCAAGCACCACAATGATGTTTGGTTTTTTATCACTTGCTGGTTTTTTCTCTGGAATCTGCTCCAGAATGGATGTGATTGCTTTTTTACTGTATCCCTCTGGTTTTGCGACTTTCAGAAAACCTAACATCTGTACAGAGGAATATAAGTATCCATTCTCCTCGTAGGTGATCGTTTGATCCCAAGGCACCGTATAAATGCCATATAAATTCATGAAAGGAATCGGCTTGTCCGTATAAAGACTAGTCGCCATGATGATAGCAATAACAGCATAAATACTACGTTCAATCCATGTGAATTGGATTCGTCGATGCAGGAAAACCAAATGAAATAATAAAGCAATTATCACGAGGAAGATCACAACTGTACCCATTATTCTAAAATTAAGATACCCTTGCAAAAATGCCTTGTACTCAACAATTTGATTATTAAATACAAGATCCCATGGATAATAAGGCGCTCCAATGGCTTTTAATTTACTACCGCTAATTGCACCTAGAGGAAGCAATATTGCACAAAGCATCCAAAAGGATAATCGGCTTCGACCCGTTAATGCAATAAGGAACAAATATATAGTACCAACAACAAAGTATGCAAGAACCATCGAAAGTGGGTGAGACATGACCCATTTATGAAGTTCTTCATAGGAGCCTCTTTCTAAGTATTCAACCATGCCCATCAGTAGAAAAGGTAATACAATAATCAAAATGCGAGAGGGTACATGCTTAAGTGTTTGAAGTAAATTAGTCATTCGTTGAACTCCTGTTCTATATAAGCCATTTCCATTCGTCCATTATCTTATATTATCGGAAAAGATGAAAGATAGCCCTTGACAGTCCTAACTATAACATTTAATATTACAGTTAATTGTTATGAAAAATATTACAGTTAGTTGATTGTAATTGTTTTTTCCAGTCAATATAAGAAACTCTTATGATAAGATGGCTGGAGACATAGATTATGGAGGTGGAAACCATGCAGCATGTTGCTACAGCAACAGACATGACACAAGAGAAGGTTTTAGATGCCAAGAAGGCTGTGCCATGGATTATTTTTCTTATTTTTTTCGCGGTGTTGAATGAAACGGTTTTTAACGTTTCCACGCCAGCAATCGCCAAGCAATACGCGATTACCCCGACAGGTGTGAGTTGGGTACTCACCACATTTATTATTTTCTTTGGGATAGGATCGGTTATTTATGGCCGTTTATCCGATATTTTCAGCTTGAAAAAGCTAATTGTTGCAGGAATCGTCATCTATAGCGTAGGTTCCGCTCTGGGCTTTCTTCTTCAAGCTTGGTATCCAGCCGTCATTTTTGCCCGCGCGGTTCAAGGTGCAGGCGCATCGGCTATTCCGGCATTAATCATGGTCGTGGTGGCACGATACTTTTCTCCTTCGGATCGGGGGAAAATATTCGGAATTTTAACATCTACCGTATCATTTGCTATTGCAGTTGGCCCCGTTGTTGGCGGATTTGTCTCATCAACCTTGCATTGGACATATCTATTTATCATTCCACTATTTACACTGATTTCAATTCCTTTCTTCAGACAGATATTACCTGAGGAGAAGCGCAAAGAAGGCAGTGTCGACATTCTTGGTGCGGTCCTCGTTGCTTTTTCAGTGGCGGGTATCACGGTATATTTATCATTCCCTCATTGGTACTATTTGGCCGCGAGTGTGGTCTTATTCATTTGGTTCGTTGCTCATATTCGCCGAGCTAAAGAGCCTTTTATCGAGCCTGCCTTGTTCCGTAACAAGCTGCTGCGTGGCGGTTTGATCGTTGGTTTTCTCATTTTCTGTACAGTGATGGGTATTATGTTTGTAATTCCTTTGATGCTGGCGACAGTAAATGACTTGAGTACGAGTATGATCGGTCTCATCTTGTTCCCTGGTGCTATTTGTGCTGTTGTGTTCGGAACAATAGGCGGTAATTTGGCAGACAAGAAGGGAAATAACTTCGTTGTGTACATTGGAATGGGGCTTTTGTTTGTAAGTCTCGCGGCCATTGCTCTCACGGTAGGTCATTCCCCTTGGCTCATTTCAGCAGCATTGCTTCCTACCTATGTTGGTTTTTCCTTTATTCAGACTGCTTTAGCTAACCGCGTATCCTTGACGCTGGAAGTGCATGAGACGGGTGTAGGGATGGGATTGTTTAACCTCATTTCGTTTATCTCAGGCGCGGTAGGAACGGCACTTGTTGCCAAACTGTTAGATGGCGGCATGATGGAAGTTTACAAGAATCCGATTTTGAATACGATAAAAGCAGTACCGTATAGCAATCTTCTTCTTATTTTTGCAGCTGTAGTGATTATTAGTGCATTATTTTACAAGCAAATATTTGGGAAAAAACTATACACAGCTTAATCCATTCGTGTAATAAAATAAAAAACCGACTTTTTCTCAATAATGAGAGAGTCGGTTTTGTTTGCTTTAAGCCTCTTCTTCTTTCTGCTCCTCACTGATTTGCTGTAGGGCTTGCAGGAAGGTGGCTGAAGGCTGAGCGCCAGTAAGTGCATATTTACGATTGATTACGAAAAAGGGAACCCCCGAAACACCAGCTTGTCTGGCAAAATCAAGATCATCCTCGACCTGCTCTAACCCTTCCTTTGCACTTAAACGAGTGGAGGTCTGTTCACGATTCATGCCAATTTTCTCAGCAAAATCAAGCAAAACATCCACATTACCAATATCTTTTCCATCTTCAAAGTAAGCTTTAAACAAATCGTCAACAAGATCTTTTTTATGATCTTCCGGTGCGATAGCGATGAGCTGATGGGCCTTTAATGTATTTGGCATCTTCTCAACTTTGGAGAAATCGAAATGTAATCCCGATCCTTGACCAGCCTGCGTAACCTGCTGCAGCATGCCGCTCAGCTTCGCCTCGTCCGCTCGTACCTTTTGAAGCATAACATCACGGAAAGGTGATCCCTCAGTAGGTGTTGAAGGGTCGAGCTGGTAAGCACGATAGTGGACTTCAACAGGCTCCGATGTAAAATTGGCTAACGCATCAGTCAAATTCTTTTTGCCGATACGGCACCATGGACAAACAATATCTTGAAATATTTCAATAATCATAATTAGACTCCTTTGATAAAAAAATAGTAACTATATTTTTATTATAGCATACTAATTCATTTGTCTGAAACGCTCGGGTGTGAGTCCGACATGCTTGCGAAAACTCGCGACAAAGTGGCTTGTATCTCGAAAACCTACCTGCTCAGCCACATCCTTGACAGTCTGATGCTGCTGTTTCAATAGCATCTCTTTGGATTTGCGAAGACGCATCATAATTAAATAGGAATAAGGGGATAGCCCAAAGGCATGTTGAAACAGTGTATTCATGTGTCTAGGCGTAATTTCTAAGATGCCAGCCATTTCTTCAAGTCCTATATCAGGGTTATCGTAGTGACTTTCAAGCCAAATTATTAACGGTTGCAGCTGGACCATCTGATTGCGAATAGAGGCGCGGTTATTGATTTGTCCATGCTTTTTTAGCTGAATTAGAAAGTGATATAAATCCGCAGAGGCTTCGTACCCCGAATATTCGAGGGCTGCATCCATATTGGCTAAAATTCGTCCTATTTCCACTTGCAGCGGACCTTCCTCATCCCAACGAAAAATAGCAGACTCCATTAAATCAAATGAACGAAGAATGGCATCAGCACAAGTCCCTCCGAATGTGACATATTGCGTGCACCATTGTTCAGTTACTGCCCAATAAGAATGTGGTACACCCGGAAGCAGCAATACCCCAGAACCTTTTGTTAAGCGGAATTTTTTCCCGTCCATAGTGAATTCCCCTTCACCTGAATAAGTTTGCAGCCAATGATAACTAGGAAAACCCTCAGGTCTTAATAACTTTTCTTGATCCTCATGGTGACCAATGCTTTCAATAAATAATGGAAACGGTTGCGAAGTTGAAGGCATTAATTCATATCTTTTATGCATTTATCACGATCCTGTTCCATTTTATTATATAAAGGTGTAAGAATATTATATTTTAAGCCTGATAATAATCCAATACAATGTACTTATTCTTATACTAATAAAAATTAAAAGAGGTGCAAAACTTGATAAACCAGAAACTTCCTAAAATTTGGTATGGCGGAGACTACAACCCAGAACAATGGGACAAAGAGATAATGAATGAAGATCTACGGATGTTTAAACTTTCAGGGATTGATGTTGCGACCTTAAATGTTTTTTCGTGGGCGCTCTCACAGCCGAATGAAGGTACCTACGACTTTGCATGGCTGGATGAAATTATCGACCGTCTTTATGAGAATGGAACCTACGTATGTCTAGCAACAAGTACAGGTGCTCATCCTGCATGGATGGCACGTAAATATCCGGATGTTCTGCGAGTTGATTTTGAGGGGCGTAAACGTAAATTCGGAGGACGACATAATTCATGTCCAAACAGTCCGACCTATCGAAAATATTCGGAACGCATAGCAGAAAAGCTTGCTGAACGCTACAAAGATCACCCTGCCGTACTAATCTGGCATGTTTCTAATGAATACGGTGGCTATTGTTACTGCAATCATTGCGCGGACGGCTTCCGAAATTGGCTCCAAGAGCGTTATACAACACTCGAGACATTGAATAAAGTGTGGAATACAGGTTTCTGGGGTCATACCTTCTATGAATGGGAAGAAATCGTTCCACCAAATGCCCTTTCCGAAGAATGGGGAGTGGATAATACCAACTTCCAAGGAATCTCGCTCGATTACCGCCGTTTTATGTCGGATAGTTTACTTGACTGTTATAAACTAGAATATAACGCCATCAAAAAACATACACCTGACCTACCCGTAACAACGAATTTAATGGGACTTTATAAAGAATTAGACTATTTCAAATGGGCTAAGCATTTAGATGTTGTCTCATGGGATAATTATCCTTCCCTAAATACACCTATTAGTCTGACCGCCATGACACATGACCTGATGCGCGGTTTGAAGCAAGGACAGCCATTCATGCTTATGGAACAAACTCCTAGCCAACAGAACTGGCAGCCCTATAATTCACTTAAACGTCCCGGTGTTATGAAGCTTTGGAGCTATCAGGCAGTGGCTCATGGTGCGGATACTGTGTTGTTTTTCCAGCTTCGACGATCAGTAGGTGCATGCGAAAAATATCACGGAGCTGTCATCGAGCACGTTGGACATGAACATACACGAGTGTTCCGCGAATGCGCGGAGCTCGGGTCTGAACTGCAAAAACTCTCCGACAGCCTTCTGGATACTAGAATCAAAGCTCGGGTCGCTATCGTTTTCGATTGGGAGAATCGCTGGGCCATAGAACTGTCCAGTGGCCCAACCGTTGCCCTCAAATATGTGGATGAAGTCCACAAATATTATGACGCCCTATTTCAGCAAAATATTCAAGCCGATCTAATAGGTACAGACACAGATCTATCAGACTATGATATCGTTATTGCGCCTGTGCTTTACATGGTGAAAAAAGGCTACGCGAAGCGGGTGGAGGACTTCGTCCGTTCAGGAGGAACCTTCCTGACGACATTCTTTAGCGGAATAGTAAATGAGAACGATATCGTCTCACTTGGCGGCTACCCTGGTGAATTGCGTGAGGTACTCGGAATATGGGCAGAAGAAATCGATGCGCTTTTCCCTGACCAAAGCAACCAAATCGTGCTAACAGAACCATGGGGGGCACTCAGCGGTGAGTACAAATGTGGACTTCTATGTGACTTAATCCATTCAGAAGGAGCCGAGATAAAAGCGGTCTATGGCAGCGATTTCTATCAAGGAATGCCAGCACTAACCGTAAATAAATTCGGGGCAGGTCATGCTTGGTATGTAGCAACTAGTCCTGAGCCATCCTTTTTGCAGGGTTTTCTAGCGAATTTGTGCAAAGAAAAAGGCATAACAGCACCAATTCCTCCAGTCCCTGGTGTTGAAATTTCACAAAGAACCAATGAGAATGAAACATATCTGTTTATCCTAAATCACAATGATCAACCCGTTAACGTAGATTTAGGAACCTTAAATGGAACGGATTTAATAGCAGGTCAACCAGTAACCAATACCGTTACACTTTCAGCAAAAGGTACTCTCATTCTATCAATAAGTTGATGATATTCTTCTAAAAAGTTTCGGGAAATAACCTCAGTCTCAAGACAGAGGTTATTTTCATTTATGAAATTTTATTTATAGCTGCAATGCAACATCGATCTCGGCATAGATGCGACCAATTTTAGTAAAATCACCTTGAAAGGGCAGAATAGCCAAATGGCAATAAATTATATATGTAGCTTTGGTACTTTCAGCTACTGTGAGGAATAGTCAGCCCAGGCTACTCGTCAACAAAACGTAAATTCTGTGGTATCTACAATGAGTGAAAATGGAACAACTTAAACGAAAAACTAATAGCTAAGAACCAACAGGCAACAAGTAACAAGTAACAAGTAACAACCAAAAGCCAAGCCAAAAGCCAAAAGCCAAAAGCACCAGCCACCAACCAATAACACCCAATACCACCAAGCACCAAGCACAAAGCACAAAGCAGCACAAAGCACCAAGCACAAGCCAACAAGCACCAACAACAAACACCAAGCACAAGTACCAAGCACCAAGCACAAAGCACCAAGCACCAAGCACCAAGCACCAACAGCAAGCACCAACAGCAAGCACCAAGTACCAAGCACCAACCACCAACCAACAACCAACAACCAACAACCAACAACCAACAACCAACAACCAACAACCAACAACCAACCAATACCAATCAATAACTAATAATCATAACCAATAACCATAACCAATAACCATAACAAATAGCCAACAACCAATAATAACCAACCACCAACAATAACTGATAATCAGATCTGATATCTGATTACAATTTCAAATTTAAAGTAATTCCTCCAATATCTATCCAACTACACCAACTTCAGCCGAATCAACCAACTCAACAGTGGGGTTAACATTACTACCGTTACTATTAAAACAACCTGAATTAACAGATTGCCTGTGTTTTCAGAGCTGCCGGTGTTACCTCAGTTTCGAGTGCTGCCAGAGTACTAGTGTTAGCAAAGTTATCAAAGCTAGTAGAATTATTTGAGTTATCGGGGCTATGAGCTACCAGAATTACAGAGTTTATTAAATTGCATTTGTATATGTCTCAGAATTTCATTTCTACCAATTAATATTGCTAGCTCAAATAGCCAGAAAGCAACGTTTTGTAGATATAACAGAATTCAACTCTTTAAAATGTGAGTTCTTTTAATAAAAGAACTTCACAAAGGAACGTTTGTTTGGAATAATGAAAATAAGAACAAATGTTCGAAAATGGAGGAGAGGTGAGGATATGGAACTACAATTTACCGATGTCCAAACTCTTACGTTTCTAACAGAAGAGGAATGTGAGAATTTCTTAATGAAGATGCGCTGGTCTAATGGGTTTTGTTGTCCTCGCTGTGATTGTAATGAAGCTTTTAGAATCCGTACACGGAGATTATTAGAGTGCAAGGAATGCAGAATGCAGGTCTCTATAACTGCTGGGACGATTATGCATAAATCCAAGCTCTCATTACTCCATTGGTTCCGTGCCATCCAACTGCTATTGCAAGAAGACAAAGAGTATACGGCGAGTTCTTTATCACATATCCTTGAAATTAATTATAGAAGCGCTCAATTGATGCTTCAGAAAATTCATTATGCAAATTTGGTTAAAGAAAATAGGCTTAATTTGTTTCAGAAAGTAAGAGAATCAGCCTCTGATACTCCATCAGACAATGATCAGGATCAGGAATCTAATGAAGAAACGCTTCAAACCGATTTAAACCAAAACTCCACTAACGAGTGGAATCTGCGCTCATACTTAGAATCCAAAATTAATAGACTCAATTCCAAATTGACTATACGGAGTAGTTTGCCTAAGAATCACCAAAGATATTTGAATAACAAAAATAGATCGGGGTTTACGTTTATTAATTGGATCAAGACGTTTACATCGATCTATTTATATCCTACTTTTCTTAAGTGTTTTCAACTCTCAGCTTAGCACGAAGGCTTGAATTGACTCTGTCCTTTTTTTCAGGCATGATGGATGTGCAGCATATTTTGAAAAAACAATGGAGTAGGGAGAGAGGCTCAGTTGAAAAAGACTTTACAAGTACCTATTCATTTCTATCGGAAGTTTATTTCTCCGTTGAAGCCGCCTACTTGCCGATTCTATCCCACTTGTTCGCAATATGCATTAGAAGCAATTGAAGTTCACGGTGCGTTGAAGGGATCATGGTTAACGGTGAAACGAATTTGTAAATGCCATCCTTTTCATCCGGGTGGTGTTGATCATGTGCCGGCACGAGCGGAAAATTTATCTCATAACGATCAGTCTGCTTGACAGGCAGCTCATTTTTTCGATATATTTGCCTTAAGTTGTATATATATGGTTTCGATGAACGGATAAGTACAAACAGATACCTATAAACAGAGAGCCGGGTTAGGTGAAAGCCGGTATAGGAGTAGGTTTGGAATATGGTCCCGGAGAATAGGCCTTCGAGCTACCTAGTTTGCATTTGTGAAGCAAATGTCAAAATGGGAGTAAGCTAGCCTCGTGTCCCAGCGTTAATGGGCAAGTCGTAATCGACTTACTGAGCCCCGAGCTTGTGAAAGGCGGGGGAACCTGGGTGGTACCGCGTGAGTTCAACTCTCGTCCCAAGATGGATGAGGGTTTTTTGTGTTTTCTACTATTTGCTAGGAGGAACGAATGATGTCAACGCAAGCGAAAACATTTTACATTACAACACCAATTTATTACCCGAGTGATAAGCTGCATATTGGTCACGCTTATTCTACCGTAGCCGGTGACGCTATGGCACGTTACAAGCGACTGCGCGGCTTTGATGTCAGGTATTTAACGGGTACGGACGAACATGGTCAGAAGATTGAGCGTAAGGCCCAGGAGAAAGGGACGACGCCTCAGCAATTTGTGGATCATATTGTTTCAGGAATCAAAGAGCTTTGGGCGAAGCTGGATATTTCATATGATGATTTTATTCGAACAACCGAAGATCGTCATAAAGATGCTGTTGGTAAGATTTTTCAACGATTACTGGATCAAGGGGATATCTATTTAGGCGAGTATGAGGGCTGGTACTGTATTCCGGATGAATCTTTTTTCCCGGAAAGCAAGCTGGTAGATGGGAAATGTCCAGATTGTGGGCGACCTGTAGAGAAAATGAAGGAGCAAACTTATTTCTTCCGGATGAGTAAGTACGCCGATCGCTTGGTGCAGTATTACGAAGATAATCCAGATTTTATCCACCCAGAATCTCGTAAAAATGAAATGCTGAATAACTTCATTAAACCAGGTCTTGAGGATTTGGCTGTATCCAGAACGACGTTTGACTGGGGAATCAAAGTTCCAGGGGATCCGAAGCATGTCATTTATGTCTGGATCGATGCGCTTTCCAACTACATTACTGCACTTGGCTATGGTTCTGAAGATGAAAGTAACTTCAAGAAATATTGGCCTGCGGATGTTCATTTAATGAGTAAAGAGATTGTTCGATTCCATACGATTTATTGGCCGATTATGTTGATGGCGCTTGAATTACCTTTGCCGAAAAAGGTGTTTGCGCACGGCTGGCTGCTCATGAAGGACGGCAAAATGTCGAAGTCCAAAGGGAATGTTGTAGATCCGGTTACGTTGATCGACCGTTATGGATTAGATGCGCTGCGTTACTATCTCATGCGTGAAGTGCCTTTTGGGGCGGATGGAACATTTACGCCGGAAAGTTTTGTTGAGCGAGTCAATCATGACCTCGCCAATGATCTCGGGAATCTATTGAACCGTACGATCGTGATGATCGATAAGTACTTTGCAGGAAAGATTCCCGCATATGTTGCGGGGGCTACCGAATTTGACGAAAGTCTCTTGGAGACTGTTCGTTCTACGGTAGCGAAGTACGAGGAAGCAATGGAAAAGATGGAATTTTCCATTGCGCTTTCCGCTGTGTGGCAGCTTATCAGCCGCACGAATAAATATATCGACGAGACGCAGCCTTGGTCGATGGTGAAGGATGAAGCCAAGCGCGAGACACTTGGCTCCGTAATGTATGTGCTGGCAGAATCCCAGCGCATTTCATCTGTGTTATTGCGTCCGTTTTTGACCAAGACGCCGCAACTGATTTGGCAGCAGCTGGGCTTAGCTGCCGAGGACCTGCCACGTTTGACGGCGTGGGAGAGCGTGCAAACCTTCGGGCATCTCCCTGCTGGCACAAAGGTGCAGAAGGGAGAGCCTATGTTCCCTCGACTGGACGTGGAGGCAGAAGTCGCCTACATCGTCGAGGCCATGGGAGGCGGCGCTGCATCTAGCGCCGACGAAGCGACAGCGGCTGCACCTGCAGTTGCTGCCAGCACAGTGCCCGCGCCAGAGGCTAAGGAAGAAATCGCGATTGACGATTTCGCCAAGGTGGAGCTGCGCGTAGCTCAGGTGTTATCGGCGGAGCCTGTGAAAGGCGCCGATAAGCTTCTCAAGCTTCAGCTCGACCTCGGATACGAGCAGCGCCAGGTTGTATCAGGCATCGCGAAGTTTTACTCGCCCGAAGAGCTTGCTGGACGCAAAGTGATTTGCGTCACGAATTTAAAGCCCGTCAAGCTGCGCGGCGAGCTGTCACAAGGTATGATTCTCGCTGCTTCACATGGCGACCAGCTCACTCTTGCTACAGTCCCTGATTCGATGCCTAATGGAGCAATTGTGAAATAATAGGAGCCAAAACGAACAAACACCTCATCCCTTATTTATCCGGTATGGGGTGTTTGTGTTAGTATGGGTGTTTTTAATGTGAGTGGGGCATGATAAAGGAAACTAACCACGGAGTGAGGCATATGAATGTTCGGTTTCTTGTGAAATTAATGGGTATAACAGGAATGGTTATTCTTATATCGGCTTGTTCGATTTTCGGTGGCGACTCAAGTAAGAAAAAGGAGGATGCCAAAAAGGATCAATCGAAATCTAAAACACAGAGTACGAAGGGGAAAGAAAGTGTTATTGATCAAGAGTTGAAGAAGCAATACGAGATTTATAATGAGATTCTTCAATACAAGATTGAACAGGATACCAAGCTTATTAAACAATCAGAAGAACGTTATAAGAAATTAAAAGAGGAAAGTGATAAACCATCTGATTCTAAGGGAAGTGGGGATACAAGTAAAAAAGATTCAGGTGGGTCGAAGGAGGGAGATTCAGGTAGTTCGAACAAGACGGGGGGTGGTGGAGGTCAATCGAAATAACAAAAGCAAACCAATAACTTGCAACAGATAGGGCCATGCTGTGAATTTGACAGCTGGCTTTTTTGTTTTTTGCGCTTCGATGTATTGACTTCAATTAAGGGGACTCGTATAATCAATTCGTTAATAAAAATTATTACGATTTAGAAAATGGGTGGGTTGATTATGATGATAAGAAATAAGAGAGTTCTTTACATAGTCTTGTTGGCTATTTTAACTGTTGTCATGGCTGGTTGTGGAAGTATTGCTAGTTCTAAAGCTAAGATGGTTCAAGGCAAAGTCAATGTGGTGACCAGTTTTTATCCCCTTTATGAATTTACTCGCAATATTGGCGGGGAGTATGTGAATGCGATCAATTTGGTTCCAGCTGGCGTAGAACCGCATGACTGGTCGCCAAAGAGCAGAGACATCAAAAATATGACACAAGCCCAAATTTTTGTGTATCAAGGAGCAGGATTTGAAGGTTGGGTAGAGGACTTCCTCGGTAGTTTGTCAGCAGACTCGACTTTAAAGGTTGTTGAGGCCAGTAAAGGGGCAGATTTAATAAAAACGACGGAAAATAAAGAGGAATATGATCCTCATGCTTGGTTAAGCCCGTTAAACGCTGTGAAAATGGCTTATAATATTAAAATAGCTCTGATTGAAGCGGATCCTGCTCACAAGGATGTTTTTGAGCAAAATTATACGAAATATGCTGCGAAATTGACCGATTTGGATGCGCGGTACAAAAAGGAAATTGCTGGTACTTCGAAGAAAGAAATTGCGGTTTCTCATCATGCTTTTGCTTATTTATGTAGGGATTATGGTTTAACACAAATGTCCATAATGGGATTATCACCGGATGCGGAGCCGACGGCTCAGGATTTGAAGAAAATGAATGAGTTTTTGAAAGAACATGGTTTGAAATATATTTTCTTTGAAGAACTGGTATCAGATAAATTAGCCAAAACGTTAGCTAAAGATGCTAAAGTGGACACAATGGTACTTAACCCGATTGAGGGATTAACGGATGAACAGATGAAGTCAGGCAAAGATTATATCTCGATCATGGACGAAAATTTGAAAAACTTAGTAATTGCCTTACAATAAGGTAAGAGTAATTCCATTCTTTATGAGTCAGGAGTAAGAAGATGGAGAATAACAGTAAAAACTTTTGCCATCGAAGCATAGTATCTATTGATAACCTTTCATTCTCTTATGATAATAAGAAAGTGATAGATAAACTTCATTTCGATGTTCTTGAACGTGATTTTGTGGGTGTCATCGGTTCCAATGGTGCTGGGAAAACCACACTGCTTAAAATGCTTGTCGGTCTGTTGAAACCAACAGTTGGGGAGATCAGGCTGTTTGATCGCCCGCTGAGCCAATTCAAAGATTGGGAACGTATCGGTTATGTACCTCAAAAAAATGCGTTCAACCCCTTATTCCCAGCTACAGTAAGGGAAATTGTTTTATCTGGCATGTACAGCAAGAAGCGGGTTTATCGCCGGTTGACCAAAGCCGACCTTCAAAAGGCCGAAGACGCGATGCTTGCAATGCGCATCGAGGATTTGGCTGACCGACGTATTGGTCAGCTATCGGGCGGACAACAGCAGCGTGCTTTCCTTGCACGCGCTATCGTAAACAACCCTGAGCTGCTCATTCTCGATGAGCCGACGGTTGGCATTGATGCTGAAACGCAGGTCGGATTTTTTCGAATGATCCGACACATGCACCAGCATCATCATATGACCTTCATCATGGTATCCCATGATATGGACATGATGCAGTCATACCTAGGTACAGAGCCGCAGAAGGTAAGTGGCGGCATTAAGTTTTATGTAAAGCATACCCATGATCCGGAGGATTGCCGTGAGACGAATTTGACACACTCAATCGGCCAGATTCGTGAGATGATCGGAGTTCAATAAAGAGGAGAGACTTTGTTCTCCGAACAAAGATCCCTATATTAGGAGCGGGCATTTTGGACATATTTACGGAATACTTTTTTCAACGTGCATTAATTGGTGGCATTCTGATTGGGCTTACAGCGCCTTTAATGGGCGTTTTTCTTGTCCTTCGACGGTTATCCATGATTGGAGATACTCTTGCGCATGTTTCAATTGCAGGTGTTGCTCTTGGATTTCTCATTAACGTGTATCCTTTGGGGGTTGGCCTCGTGTTCGCTTTGCTTGCATCGTTTGCCATTGAACGTTTGCGCAAAGCCTACAAGACTTATGCTGAGCTTTCCATAGCCATTATTATGTCAGGCGGGGTTGCACTGGCGACTCTACTTTTTACCATTGGCAAAGGCTTTAATATGAACGTCATGAGTTATTTGTTCGGCAGTATTTACACATTGGATTCAACCGATTTGTGGGTTGTTTTTGGTGTTTGTGTACTCGTAGTCGGCGTAATCGCGGCCCATTTCAAAGAGTTCTTTCTTATGTTCTTTGATGAAGATGCTGCGAGTGTAAGTGGACTTCCGCTTAAATATTATAATATGATGATTACAATGCTAACGGCTCTTGTGATATCAGTCGCTATCAAAATTGTCGGAGCACTGCTAGTGTCCTCGTTATTAACGATACCAGTAGCGTGCAGCTTATTGATCGCTCGGAGCTTTAAGCACTCCGTCTTTTTAGCGATACTTTTTTCTGAAATTGCAGTTGTCATTGGTCTTGTCGTTGCCGGTGTATGGGATCTTGCTCCGGGTGGAACGGTTGTACTCACTCTTATAGCAATACTGATCGGGATCATTTTGAAAAGAGGATTGAGGATTTAATATGGATTCTGTTAATTTGTGGATTGCTTTATGGGCGGGAATTGCTTCCTTCATATCACCTTGTTGTTTGCCCTTATATCCTTCTTATCTTTCCTACATAACGGGAATATCAGTTAGTGAATTGAAATCTGGGGAATCATCTTCGGCAGTTCGGCGTCAAACGATGCTTCATACGTTAAGTTTTATCGTAGGGTTTTCAATCATATTTTATGCGTTAGGCTTAACAGCGGGCTTCCTAGGCAATTTTTTCATTGATTATCGTGATTTGCTTCGACAAATAGCAGCTTTATTAATTTTCATCATGGGATTGTTCCTGCTCGGCATTTTTCAACCTCAATGGTTAATGAAGGAACGTAAATTCAATATCAAATTTCGTCCTGCCGGGTATATTGGTTCCGTTCTTGTTGGAATGGGATTTGCTGCAGGGTGGTCCCCTTGTGTTGGACCGATTCTGTCCGCCATCCTTGCACTCGCTACGACGGAACCTGGTACATGGTTTCAATTAACGACTGCCTATTCGCTTGGCTTTGCGATTCCATTTTTTGTACTATCTTTTTTTATTGGATCTACGAAATGGATATTGCGCTATTCAAACCTGATTATGAAAATAGGAGGGGGCTTGATGATCGTCATTGCGGTTCTGCTCTATACAGGCAAAATGACGCAAATCACGCTTTGGTTAAACTCTATAACCCCCGATTGGTTAAAGTTCTAGTTACGTGAAATATTCGATCTTCGCATCAGGGAATTTATCAAAGATTTGCTCTGTGATAAATTCCCTTAGTGCGTTTGCTTGTTCATCATTGTAGACGTATTTCCCTTTCCCGTATTTTCCCCATTTGTACTTTCGTTTTTCTTCGTCCATTTCTAGGTTAAATCTTTCGTCGCATCAACAGGGAGTTCTTTATAAAGACGTTCAAGCAAAGTACTATAGCCTTCTTCCCATCCTTCATGCCAAATGATTGGTGCATAATAAAGCCAAGTGGATAACCTGCACGGGCTACTTTACCTGCGGCTTCGATTCGTTCATGAAACTTGGAAGTGCCAGGTTCGAAGTTTTTAATGACATAGTCTGCATTCACACTAAAACGAAACCGGGTATGTTTGTTGTGCTTGGCATGGGTCTGGAGAGCAATTCAGTAGACTTGATAAGCTCCTTTCACTCATATCTGTTCGATTCTTTGTTGTACATTAGTGTGCCATCGTCATAACTTGATGAACCATGGGATATTTGACCGCATCTGGGTTGATGCATTATGATAGTTAAGCAGTAGGCAGGAAATAAAGGAAAAGCAGGGGGAAATAAAGCAATGGCAACGCCAAGCATGGAAGACTATTTGGAGAGAATATATAAGCTTATTGACGAGAAAGGTTACGCTCGTGTCTCCGACATTGCTGAAGGGCTTGAGGTGCACCCCTCTTCTGTAACTAAAATGATTCAAAAACTGGATAAAGATAATTACTTGATCTATGAAAAATATCGCGGACTCATGTTAACTCCCAAAGGGAAGAAGATGGGGAAGCGTTTAGTGGAGCGTCATCAACTTCTAGAAAATTTCTTAACGACTATTGGTGTCCAAGAGGACAATATATATAAGGATGTAGAAGGAATTGAGCATCATTTAAGCTGGGATTCCATTACTTGTATTGAAACGTTATTAGAATATTTTCGAAGAGAACCGAATCGGATGGATGATCTAATGAATGTTCGTAAAGATTTAGAAGCTGAAAGCTAGGCAGGGACCGCTATTTGCGGTGCACTGTCTTTTTTTTGGGTATATAAACATACTGCCTCCGCATACATAACAATGGAAGCCCTATAGTCGATATACTAGGAGGGGTGTCGATTTGAAGATCAACGGAGTGTTTGAAGGCGGAGGCGTAAAGGGGATCGCACTGGCTGGTGGTGTAAGCGCGGCGATGAAGCAGGGGCATGTCTTCAATGAAGTCGCAGGTACAAGCTCAGGGGCTATCGTAGCGGCTCTTTTGGCCGCGGGTTATACCGGAGAAGACATGAAGGAAATGATCCTGAGAGCACCTTTCAGGTCGTTTATGCAGCGTTCACCTATTTTTAATACGAAAATTATTGGTCCGGCCGCGAGGCTGTTCATCAAAAAAGGCTTGTACTCCGGAGCAGCGTTAGAGGATTGGGTAAGTCAACAATTGGCAGTCAAAGGAATCCGTACATTTGGTGACTTGAGACATAATCAGCTGCGCGTTATTGCATCCGATATTACGCAAGGTAAGCTTTTGATTTTACCTGATGATATTGCGCAATATGGGATCGATCCACGCAAATTCTCTATCGCCAAAGCTGTTCGAATGAGCACAAGCATTCCGTATTTCTTCGATCCCGTCATGATTCGGCGCAAAATAAAAAGCTCTGCAAAGGCAGCGCCTTTCGCAGAGCAATTTTATTATATTGTAGATGGTGGCTTGTTAAGCAACTATCCACTTTGGGTGTTCGACCAGGAAACGGATCGTGAGGATATCATTCCTGTTATTGGTTTCCAATTAGTCGGTAAAAGCGATATGCCCACTCGTAAAATTAAAGGACCGATAACCATGCTGGAAGCGTTATTTGGAACGATGCTGAGCGCTCATGATGAGCGTTACATCGAGCAAAAGAACCGGTTCCGTACGGTCAAAATACCTACGTTAGGTGTGGGAAATACGCAGTTTAACTTATCAAAGGAACTCAGTATGTCGTTATACGAATCGGGCTTTAAAGCTTCCAATGACTACTTCAACAATTGGTCCGCTGAAACATATGAACAGAATTACGAGAAGTTAGTATTGCGGCGCCAATAACGCTAAGTGTATTAATGATATTTGGGTAAATCATCCGAATCAGAATCTTTACTTCCGTTAATAACACGGAACTTGGCGTTTTTCCTTTTCCCTTTGGCTGGCCCCCGACCAATCGAAGGTTTTCTCCAACGAGAAGGTGGAAATTTGTAAAGAAGAAAAATAATCCCTAACACGAGAATAGGAATGAATAAAGTTCGCAAACTTACCAGCAAACCAATCGCAATCAAAATCGCAATAGCGACCTCGATCGGGGAAAATTTTCTTCTCATGCCCGTCCCTCCAAAATTCGTTGTTCTGCTTCCCGCATACGGTTGAAAGAAGCAATCGACACCTCAACTTGACTGTCTTCAGGCTCCTTGGTCGTAAGCAGTTGAAGCCATAGTCCAGGATAACCTAAGTAACGAAGCACAGGAACTTCACGAAGCGAATTGGTGAATCGTAACACCTCGTAAGAAACACCGATGACTACTGGCAGCAATATTAAACGCTGCACGATGCGTTCGACATATCCGTCATAGTGAAGGAATGAGTAAATGACGACTCCAATCAATACAGTGAAAACGATGAAGCTGCTGCCACAACGATAATGAAGCGTGTTGAATTTCTGTACGTTACTTACCGTAAGCTCTACGCCTGCCTCATAAGCACTAATGACCTTGTGCTCAGCGCCATGATATTGAAACAATCTGCGGATCATAGGTGTCAAAGATATGAAATAAATATATCCGACAAGTAAAATAATCTTAATAACACCTTCTATAAGATTATGAAGAAATTGATTGCTAAATACATTTTGAAACAAAAACTGTTCAATGACAGCTGGAACCAGCGTGAATACGAATTTCCCGAATAGAAATGAAATCACACCTACAACTGCTACGCCAAGAATCATCGAAATATTAGAAAAGAAACCTGGTTTTTCTTCTTTCTTGGCACTGTTAGCATCCTCGCCTTCTTGTTCAGCGAAGGATTCAGCTGAGAAATTCAGATGCTGCGCGCCTTTAGCGCTTGATTCAATGATTCCCACAATACCGCGTATAAACGGAATTTTCTTGAGTGTTTGGACCCAAGGGATCACTTTCTTCGGTACTTCTAAGTAATCAAGGGAACCGTCTTTTTTGCGCACAGCGGTTACATGCACATTTTTTCCTGCGAACATGACGCCTTCAATGACGGCCTGTCCTCCGTATATACTGTTTTGTTCTGCCACAAGATCCACCTTCTTATCTTTCTCAAATTCAGTTATTTGTACTTTCTTATTGTAACGGATTCGTAGATTGAATGCTACCGATAGCGGTAGAACATACTATTCTTACCTAAGGAAAGACAAGCAACATGTGTAGAGAAAGGAAGACAATGGATGACAAGTGATAAAAAGGAAGAAAAAATCCTGACGAATCGTTGGGTATTTGCCCTTTACATCGGTTTTTTCGCAGGATTCATATGGGGAGCAATCAAAATTGTTGAGTATTATTTAAAGTTCACCAAGATTGTAATCGGTTTTCTTGTGGAGCCATTTTTCAAACATGATTTTTTGCATACTTGGCAGGGGACGCTCGTTGGTTGGGGCTTCTTCACCCTCTTTTCAATCATTGCTGCGTACATCTATATGGTCACGATGTGGAAGCTTCAGGGGCCATGGTGGGGGCTAGGGTATGGTGTTCTATGGTGGGCAGTTATATATTTACTCATTGGTCCCTTATTGGGGATGACCTATTGGATTCAGGATCTAGATTTAGATACTGTTCTTAGTGATTTTTGTTTATTCCTGTTATGGGGGATGTTTATTGGTTATTCGATTTCTATTGAATACACGGATGCAAGAACAAGACAACCTATACACAAGACATGAAAGTTATGGTAAAATAACAAGGTTAAATAGGCTTGTAGAGCCCATTTTTCAATGAAAAAATGCTTGGGAGTGATTTCCTGTTGAAAAAGGTTCTAGTCATTAATGGTCCGAACTTAAATATGCTCGGCGTACGTGAACCTGGCGTGTATGGAACGGTTTCGCTTTCAACGATTATTCAAGGTTTGAATGAATTAGCTGAGACGCTGTCGATCGAGCTTGAGAGCTTTCAATCGAATCATGAAGGCGATATTATTGATAAAATTCATGAAGCGTTCGGCACAAAAGATGGTATTGTGATCAACCCAGGAGCATTCACGCATTATAGTTATGCCATTCGCGATGCACTTTCCACGGTACAGTTGCCAACTGTAGAAGTTCACATTTCGAATATTCATAAGCGTGAGGAGTTTCGTCATCATTCGGTTACTGCGCCTGTCGTTATCGGTCAAATCTGTGGATTCGGTGCACAAAGCTATGAACTTGGTTTAAGAGCATTACTACCCCATATGCTAGGATAAACGACTCTGTCGTCCCTAAGGGACGTAAGAAAGATTGGTGATCGCAATGCAGGAAAAACGCATTGAACGTCTTCGCAAGGTTATGCAACAGCAAGATTTACCGGCAATACTTATCACGAACGCATACAACCGTACATATGTATCTGGTTTCACTGGGTCTTCTGGCTATGTCCTTATAACGTTAGATCGTGCTTTGCTGTTAACTGATTTTCGTTATATGACGCAAGCTCCTCAGCAAGCTAAGCTATTTGAAGTTGTTGAGCATAAAGCTAAAGCAATCGAAACCGTGAAAGAACTTTTACAGCAGCAAGGGATCACGAAGCTTGGCTTCGAGCAAGTGGATGTATCCTACGGCGATTTCCTAAGCTACCAAGATGGATTAGCGGGTATCGAATTGGTGCCTACATCGCGCATTGTTGAGTTGATTCGAATGGTTAAAGATGAGGCGGAATTACAGATTATGCAAGAAGCCGCCGATCTAGCTGATCAAACTTTCTCACACATTCTGTCTTTCATCAAGCCAGGTGTGCAGGAGAAGGACATCGCTCTTGAGATTGAGATGTTTATCCGCAAAAATGGAGGGACTTCTACATCGTTTGAAACGATTGTAGCCTCTGGAGAACGATCTGCGCTTCCTCATGGCAAAGCAAGTGATCGCGTGCTACAAATAAACGAATTTGTCAAATTGGATTTTGGAGCGTATTATAAAGGGTATTGCTCAGATATCACTAGAACGGTTATGCTAGGTAAGCCGACAGACAAACATAAAGAAATTTATGACATTGTACTGGAAGCCCAATTAAACTGTTTAGCCAATCTCAAACCAGGTATCACTGGCCGAGAGGGCGATGCTTTTGCACGTGATGTTATCGTAAAGCATGGCTATGGCGATTACTTCGGTCACGGTACCGGACATGGTTTAGGCATGGAGGTACATGAAAATCCACGCTTGTCGAAAACCGAGGATATGATTTTAACACCTGGTATGGTGGTTACGGTTGAACCTGGTATTTATCTCCCCAACTTTGGCGGAGTTCGAATTGAGGATGACGCAGTAATTACTGACACCGGCATTAAAATACTTACACATTCTACCAAAGATTTTCTTATTATTGACTAGCGGAGGGATTCACAAGTGATATCAGTTAACGATTTCAAAACAGGTCTTACGATTGTAGTTGAGCACGATATTTTCACCGTTCTAGATTTCCAACACGTTAAACCAGGTAAAGGCGCTGCATTCGTGCGTTCCAAACTTAAGAATCTACGTAACGGCAATACCGTTGAACGTACATTCCGTGCTGGCGAGAACGTTGGACGAGCGCACATCGAAAACCGTGAAATGCAATACTTGTACGCAGCTGGCGACGAGTACACATTCATGGATACAGAGACGTTTGATCAGATTTCCCTTTCCCATGAACAATTGAAATGGGAATTGAACTTTCTGAAAGAAAACATGAACATCAAAATCATGAGCTATCAAGGTGAAATTCTTGGGATTAACCTTCCGAAGAGCGTTGACTTGAAAGTTATCGAAACCGATGCAAGCGTTAAAGGAAACACAGCTCAAGGTGCTTTGAAAAATGCGAAAGTGGAAACAGGTCTTAATGTGATGGTGCCACTTTTCATCAACGAAGGCGATATTCTTTCCGTTGATACAGATGATGGAAAATACCTTTCACGCGCGAGCAACTAATGACTAAAGCCTTTCAGACTCTTTGGAGTCCAAAAGGCTTTTTTTCATTTCACGTGGATTTCTTACCACAGCAAGGTGTTTTTATGCTATAATATTGAATTGTTATGCACTAGTATGCGTTGGGAGTGGGTCAGCTTTGTCTCTTATAGTGATGAAATTTGGCGGAAGCTCTGTCGGTGATGCAGAGCGAATGAAGCGTGTTGCAAAAAGAATCGTAGAGCGAAAACAAGCAGGACACAGCTGCGTTGTTGTCGTTTCGGCGATGGGAGATACAACGGATGATTTGATCGACCTGTCTAAGCAAATTTACGATGGAGCTCCTCCGGCTCGTGAAATGGATATGCTATTAACGACAGGAGAGCAGGTATCGGTAGCTCTCTTATCGATGGCGATACATAATTTGGGTGAGCAGGCGGTTTCTTATACCGGTTGGCAAAGTGGTATTTATACGGAACCGGTTCATGCTAAGGCAAGAATTACGGATATTCAGCCACACCGTGTACTGAAAGCTCTAGAACAAGGCAATGTCGTCATTGTAGCCGGCTTCCAAGGGATGACTGAAGCAGGTGAGATTACCACACTAGGTCGCGGCGGGTCGGATACAACGGCAGTTGCGCTTGCTGCTGCAATTAAAGCAGATCTATGTGAGATTTATACTGATGTAGATGGTATCTACTCCACAGATCCGCGCATAGTGAAAGTAGCGAGAAAGCTAAATGAAATTTCCTATGATGAGATGCTGGAGCTTGCTAATTTAGGGGCTGCTGTTCTGCATCCGAGAGCTGTAGAATATGCCAAAAATTATAACGTTACCTTAGTGGTGCGTTCCAGCTTTACTTACAATGAAGGTACCAACGTGAAGGAGGAAGCAGTGATGGAGCAAGGAATCGTCGTTCGAGGCATCGCTTACGATAAGAATGTGGCAAGAATTAGTATTCTAGGTGTACCTGAGAAACCGGGACAGCTGGCGAAAGTATTTATCGCACTTGCCGAAGAGCAAATTGATGTCGACATCATCGTACAAAGCGGTGTGATCAGCGGTTCGGCTGATTTCTCTTTCACAACGACCCTAGCTGATCGCGAAAAAGCATTGACCGTCATTGAAAAAATTCGCGGTGACATCGGATACCGAGAAGTTACTTCGGAAGTGAACCTTGTGAAGGTGTCCATTGTTGGCGCTGGTATGGTAAGTACACCAGGCGTTGCTGCAACAATGTTCAAAGTGATTTCAGATCTTGGCATCTCTATTTCGTTAGTTAGTACGTCCGAGATTAAAATGTCATGTGTCGTTGACAACACGAACCTAACCGAAGTTATCCGTGCTCTGCACACAGCGTATGGCTTGGACACTACGGAGCATGCGTTTGTTGGTGGGCCAGAAGATCGTAGATAGTCGGATTTTCAATGCATTTTATCCGAAATAAAATAAGCTAGCTTTAATAAAAAAGCCGTTATTCCGGCTGCCATTAAAGGGCCAACCGGAATGCCGCGCATAAATATAATGCCAAATATAGAACCAATCACAAGACCCACAATTAATTGTGGGTCTATTTTTAGCAGTTCCAACCCTTTTCCATTCATATAAGTAGCAATAGCTCCGCCAAGTAGTGCGATGATACCTGGCCAAGTGGTGAATACCGATAGGATATCCTTCATAGAAATGCGCTCGCTGGCAAAGGGGACCAGTACCCCAATCGTCAAGAACAGCAACCCGAGTTCTAATCCTCTACGCTCCATTGTAGGGAAATAACGATCTAAACCAATAAGTTTAATCGCAAGTAAAATGCAAGCCGCGGTCGTAATGATTGGTGATCGTCCTATGAGTCCAATAATAATGAGAATAACTAAGAGCAAATCGCCATTCATAATGTCAAAACCCCTCGTCCTCATAACTTCAATCTTAGTTTATGAGAAGGGCTTGTATTTAGAACGAAGGCGTGTCTGTCAATGTTGCATCAGTACCATCTGATCTCGTTCCAGTATGGGAACTTGATCTGTGGTATTCGCTTTGGCGCACAAAACCAAATCAGCCTGGAAACCAGACTTATTCATTTTCTTTCCATTACTGGAGGCTAATATTGTCTCGAACAACGTATCTTTTGATTGCAAATAACATCCCCGCATCGCCATGCCGAAGTCATTGACTGCCATATTTTTGTCACCGAGCAGAATCGATAGTTCCTCAAGAATAAGACCTGCGCAAAGTCCATCTTCCAATGAGAAAACATCTTGGGTTCCTGCACACAAAATAACGGTGTCCCGTTTGAAATCGACCGCGGTCCTCGCACAGGCTCTGCTATTTAATAGGGCTCCCGCTAGTACGTGATCGGCTTTCATCGCTTTCTGAATGCCTCTTGTTCCATTCGTGGTTGTGAGAATAATTCGCTTGCCTTGGACGGCTGCTTTCGTGTATTCCAGTGGCGAATTGCCGAAATCGAAACCAGGAATCTTTTTGCAAAAACGCTCGCCTCCAAGCAAGTCACCCTCACGAAATAACTCTTTGGCTTTCAGAACTGTTTCCACAGGAACAATGGCTTTGCAACCGTTAATCAGTGCGGTGATGATCGTGCTAGTTGCACGTAAAACATCAACGACAATGACGGTTTTATGAAGAAATTCGTCACTTCTAGCTTCGCCGATGTTGGCGACAACCTCGATATGCATCTTTTAATCCTTTCTGGTACCTAAAGACAACGTATCGGAACGGAGTCCTCTCCGTAACGCTTCCAACGCCATCAACTCATCCGGTGAAATATTACCCAAGTGGATGTCTGGGCCTAGCATACTAATTAAATGCACCTGCTGACTTTTGAGCGGTGCTTCCCATAAGAGCTGCTGCCCAGGAATTGCGGAAAGTACTCTTTGCAGTTCGTCGTCTTTACATTTTCCGTTATTATCAAAAATCCCAACGCCCATGCCCGATTCCCGAGCTTCTATGGTAACCAATTTTGCCCCGAGTTCCGTGTCGATTAAGACTGTGTCAATTAATTCCTCCAATTCAATGGAGGATCCCCAGCCTTTCTTGCCATATTCGGTAATGACCTCGAAACCCTCCTCCAATCCTCTGGCAATAAGCTCATTCCTGAGTCTGCGCTCCATCTCAATCGTCCCGTCGGAAATTTCAACGCCATTAAAACCAAGTGCGATAAGCATGTCAAAAAAAGAGCTTACTGCATTCTGTCTGATGGCGACCTCCAGAAAGGTACCACCCGGGTAAATGCAGATGCCGTTTTCTTTTGCTGAGTTAATCTTACTTTTAAGTACGTTTAGCGGATAAAGCGGCGAGGTACCGAAGCCAATTTTGATCATATCCAGATGGCTGCTAGACGTGCTGAGCAGATCTTGAAAAGCGTTCAAGCCTAATCCTTTATCCATCACCATCGTTTTGCCCAGCGTTCTTGGTTTAGCCTGCCTTTGTCCTGTGGGGTCGGCTAGAACGGGGTTCCATTTCAAATGAGAGGTCACTTCCATCGGTAATTCTCCTCACTGTCCTTTGAAGGTTCAATTCTGTGTTCAGCATATGCATCTTCACAAATGGTGGTGCCCAGCATGCCTAAAATCAGACGAGCTTGCATAAGGTAGGGTAAAAAGCTTTGACCCTATCCTTTGCGTTCTGTCGAATTAACGGTCGCTCCGCGAATTTATAAAAACCTCCAGGACTCCATTGTAAAGCTGTTCCTTTTATTGGATTGAGTTGGTAGGAACAGCTTTACAAAAGTCGCTCTTCCGGCCTTTTATAAATCCGCTCCGCTAAATATTCGACGACACATAAAGCTCAAACATTTTTACGAGGAGGAGTAGAAAGAAATGAACAAAATTGTCCTAACGATGGCATCGCTGAGGATGATGTCGGGGAGCATTGAGATTATCGCAGCCATTGTGATGCTGAGGCTGGCGACGGTGGAGAAAGCGCTGCTGGTGAACTCAGGGCTGGCTCTAGTAGGTCCTCTAGTACTTCTAGCAACAACGACGATTGGATTAGTAGGAATAGCAGAGAAACTATCAATTGGCAAAATGCTCTGGGTGATTGCGGGAGTAAGTTGTCTCTTTATTGGTATTTTAAAAAAGTAATCGGTCATATTTCTTTCTATTAAGCATAGAAATGAGTATAGAAGACTGGACAACTTGGAGGGATGTCTCCCTATGCTCGATTCGATTGTGCACTTACTACCTCAAACTTTCCGGTTTCTCTTAGCCGGACTGCCGCCGGACGTACAAGCTAGTGTTGAAGAAATAAGGGTGAGAGAGTCACGGCCCCTAGAGATTAGTTGGGGTGATCGTTATACCTTTGTGGGTGAACGGGGGGAGATGGTGACTCAGGAAACGAAGGCATACAAGCCAACACGTCAGGATTGTCTTACGTTGCTAGAGATGCTCACGAATCATTCCTTGTATACCT
Source organism: Paenibacillus germinis (assembly GCF_013141785.1). Lineage (NCBI taxonomy): Bacteria > Bacillati > Bacillota > Bacilli > Caryophanales > Paenibacillaceae > Paenibacillus > Paenibacillus germinis. The sequence continues at coordinate 176,211 of NZ_WHOC01000149.1, read as the reverse complement.
TCGAAGAAGAGCTGCGTAGAGGCTATATCACGATTGCTGGAGGTCATCGAGTAGGACTAGCTGGGCGAACCGTTTTGGATCAAGGACATGTCAAGCAAATACGTGATGTGAGTTCTTTCAACATAAGGATTGCCCGCGAGATACAAGGTGTCGGCCAAGAGGTGTTACCACAGCTATTCGATCCTTTGCTGAGAAGCATCCATCATACGCTGATCATTTCGCCTCCACAGCATGGGAAAACCACGCTCATACGTGATCTGGCTAGATTGATTAGCCGGGGTGAATGGGGGGTGAATAACGTATCGACGGCTGGTAAGAAAGTGGGTGTCGTGGATGAACGATCAGAACTGGCTGCTTGTGTCAAAGGAGTGCCTAGATTCGATCTTGGGCCACGAACTGACGTAATGGATGGTTGCCCGAAGGCGGAAGGCATGATGATGATGATTCGGTCGTTATCACCGGATGTCCTGATTGTGGATGAGATTGGGCGTCCAGAAGATGCAATCGCCATCCATGAGGCAGTTCATACCGGGATTCGCGTCGTAGCCACTGCGCATGGTGCGGATTATGAGGATGTACGCAGGAGGCCGGTTCTGAAGCAGCTGTTGGATGAGGGTGTATTCACAAGGTATGTCATCCTGCATAGAAGAAAAGGTGAACTAGCAACGCACCGCGTCTTGGATTGTCAGGGCAAGCCTTTGGAACTCTATCCTGTGCGTAAAGGGTGATGTAGATGCTGAAATTTGTCGGAGGGGTTCTTATTATTGGTGCTGCTACATTATTTGGTTTCCTAAAGGCTGCTCACTATATAAGGCGTCCCAAGCAAATCCGTGGCCTTATCAGTGCGTTAGGGAGAATGGAGACGGAAATCATGTACGCACTCACACCGCTGCCTGAAGCATTCGCCTCACTCAGCAAGCAGGTCGCAGAACCGCTTTCTTCCTTATTTCGAATAACTTCAGAGCGTTTATTGAAGAGTGACGGTAAATCAACTCGTGAGATTTGGCAATGGAGTGTCAATGATGTATGGACAAGAACTTCGATGAAGCAAGCGGAACAAGAAGTGGTGCTGCAGCTCGGAGCCGTTCTCGGACTCACAGATCGAAGTGATCAAATCAAACATTTACGGCTTGCTATTAGCCAACTTCAAACGGAAGAAACCGAGTCTAGGGAAGAGCAGAGGCGCTACGAGAAAATGTGGAAAAGCCTCGGTGTCTTAATCGGAGCATTGATCGTGATATTGATGTATTAAGGGTAGCAAGGGATACTTGGCCGTACAAGTGAGTTCCTTGTCAACAGAGTGAGGTGCCTGGAATGAACGTAGATGTGAATGCCATTTTCCAGATCGCCGGCATCGGCATCATCATCGCGATGATCCATTCGGTGCTCAAGCAGATGGGCAAAGAGGATATGGCACACTGGGTCACGGTCATTGGCTTCGTGGTCGTGCTCTTTATGGTCGTCAGTATGCTCGATCATTTATTTAAAGAAATCAAAACGATCTTCCTATTCCAATGAGGTGGGCCTGATGGAAATCATCCAGATCGTAGGTTTAGGACTCATCGTTACGATATTAACGCTCATCATCAAAGAGCAGAAGCCAATGTTCGCCTTTTTGCTGGCAGCATTTACGGGCATCATGATTTTCTTGTTCCTGATCGGTAAAATTTCCTCTGTCATCCAGGTGCTCGAGGATTTAGCTCAAAAGTCAAGTATCAATATGGTTTTTCTCAAAACGATTCTGAAAATCATTGGTGTTGCTTACATCGCTGAATTCGGTGCTCAAATCGTGCGAGATGCCGGCCAAGAATCCATTGCTTCCAAGATCGAGCTTTCCGGGAAAGTGCTCATTATGGTGATGGCTATTCCGATCATAACCGTCATCATTGAGACCGTCGTTAAACTGCTCCCTGCTTAGGATGATCCATGAGGAGTGACCTATATGAATCTACTTTATTCGCACCAGAAGCTGAACAACCGATGGATTATTTTATTCATAATGACAATGGGCTTATGGCTTGGATTGACGGGCACTATGGCAGCTGAATCGCCTACGGATGTCATTATCAAGGAGCAGGCCAACCATCTGAATACGGAACCTGTTGAGCAATATTGGGATAAGCTCATGAAGGATTACGGCGGTTACTTCCCTGAAAGTAAGACGCCAACCTTCATGGAATTGCTCCTTGGGACCAAAGGCATTAGCATGAAGAGCATTTTCAAAGGGTTGCTAAGCTATGTATTCCACGAAATCATCATTAATGGAAAGCTGCTTGCTTCGATCGTTATTCTGACAATCTTCAGTATGATTCTAGAAACGTTGCAAAGCTCATTTGAAAGAAACACGGTCAGCAAGCTTGGTTATTCAATTATCTATATGGTTTTGATCATTATAGCAATCAACAGCTTCAGCGTAGCAATCGGTTATGCCAAAACGGCTATTTCTTCCATGATTCAATTCATGATTGCCATTGTTCCTTTGCTCTTAACTCTTTTGGCCTCAATGGGAAATGTCACTTCTGTGGCGATTTTACATCCTCTGATTGTATTCATGATCCATTCAGTTGGCACAGCGATATATGTATTTATATTCCCTTTGTTGTTCTTTTCGGCTGTTCTGCACATCGTAAGCTCCCTAAGTGAGAAATACAAAGTCACCCAGCTGGCGAACCTGCTGCGAACAATAAGTTTAAGTATGCTGGGAGTATTCGTCACGGTTTTCCTCGGCGTTATATCGATTCAAGGAACTGCGGGAGCGGTTAGAGATGGTGTTGCGATTCGAACGGCAAAATACATTACCGGAAACTTTGTCCCCGTTGTGGGCCGCTTATTCTCGGATGCAACTGAGACAGTGATTGGGGCATCGCTGCTTGTGAAAAATGCAATTGGACTCGTTGGGGTTGTCATTCTAATCTTGTTGTGTGCGTTTCCGGCTATCAAAATTTTAACGCTAGCTTTCATCTATAACTTATCCGCAGCGATCATGCAGCCCTTGGGAGATAGTCCGATTATCGCTTGCTTGCAAACGATAGGTAAGAGCTTAATTTATGTGTTTGCGGCACTGGCAGCCGTCAGCCTAATGTTCTTTTTAGCTCTAACGATCATGATTACGATCAGTAATGTCTCCGTGATGATGCGGTGAAAGGAGGCAGCTATGGATTGGTTAGCGGGATGGCTAAAAAGCGTCATTATGGTCATTATGTTGGGTACATTTGTTGATCTACTACTTCCCAGTAATACGATGCAGCGATATGTCAAAACAGTTATGAGTTTATTCATCTTACTTACGCTGTTATCTCCAGTACTTCAATTGTTTCAGAAGGATTGGGACATTGATCAATTGATCGGTCAAGCGGAGCAGCGGCAAAACGATAAAACAATGCTTGCGAGCAGCGGCGGTGGCAATCCATTTATGAAATCGCTCGATGTGATTACGAAGGATGCCCAAAAGCTTCAAGAAGCAGGACAAAAACAATCACAGCAAATGATTCAAACACAGCTGGCTGAGTTAATGAAAGAGGATTTACAGAAGCAAACAGAGCTGATCATCCAAGACGTTCAGGTGCTGGCGCAAATCGACAATAACGGGAAACCCGCTATAACGAAAGTCAGGGTAACCCTTGATGATATAGAAACGACGAAACAGGTACAATCAACGTCAGCCTCCAAAAGCATAGCAGTCATGGAGCCAGTCAAGCCAATGGATCCGATACGGATCGAACCAACCACGAAGCTGCAGGGAAGTAACCCAAGCGACAAAGAAGCAGCTGCTCTGCCTAAGTTATCGTCACGAATGGAGCAAGAGGTTGACCATCTCAAGCAAAAAATCGTGCGTGATTGGATCGTGGAGCCTGCACAGATTGATATTCAATTGAAACAACGGAATGGAAGGATTGCGAGGTGATAGGGTGGGAACATTGCTGCAATGGATGGAGCACAAATTCGGCGGAGGTCCGGGAGGACCCAAACGCAAGAACACTCTCTTGTGGGTCGTTATGATTGGACTCTTGGGAGCTGCGCTGATGATTATGAATGCATTTATGACTGTAAAAGATGTTGATCCCATCAATGCGGGCAGAGCCTCTCCACAACCTAGCAAAGAAACATTTCTCAACAGTGCATCCAAAGAAAATTCTACCTTTCACGATTATGAAGCGGCCTATCAAACACAATTGAAGGAGATTTTACAAAAAATTGTTGGCGTAGGCGATGTTGAAGTGCTCGTTACAATTGAGTCGACGGAAGAAATGACAGTCGACAAAAATTACAATGACAATCAGCAAATGACGACAGAACGCGACAATGGTGGAGCGACACGGAATATATCCCAGGTAACGCGGAGTGGTGAAGTGGTTGTCTATCAAGTTTCCGGTGACCAGAAACCGCTTGTGCTCAAATACATTAAACCGAAAATCAGAGGCGTAATCGTTGTCGCCAAAGGCGCCGAGAATCTCACAGTGAAAAAAATGATTACAGAAGCTGTAGAGCGAGGACTTGATGTGCAAGCGAGCAGGATCTCTATTTTACCCCGCAAAACAGGGGGATGAATGTATTATAGTAAATCAAAATTGAGGAGGAATTTCAATGAATGCGAAAAGACAAACAATTTGGCTCGTATCTATGCTTAGTTTAATGGTGGTGCTTTCCGCCTATTATCTGTTCACAGAGGATGTCAATAAGCTCGATTTAGCCACAACGGAAACGATCAATAAAACACAAGAAGTGAAGATTGATATGAGTCAGGTTGACCCTGCGAATGCTGCGAAAACAGATGTGAAAGCGACAACTGGCGGAGATGCAAAAGTCGACACGAAAGCTGTAACACCGCAAAATTCAACAAAAACAGACGCGAAAACCGATGTTAAAACCGATGCTAAAACAACAACGACGCAAGATGCTTCCAAAGCGACTAAACCAAATACGGCCAAAACGGATGATCAAGTTCTGAAGATCGTTGAAGAGCAAGCGAGAACAACATCAGCTAGCGATTATTTCACCAATGAGCAAATGAAACAAAGAGATTATTTCAGCAAAACATCCTCTGATTTAATGGAAATCATTATCGATTCTAAGAAGACACCTGAAGCTGTAGCCAAAGCGACAAATGACTTAGCAAAACTGACAGATATTCAAGATAAAGTAGAAAATTTACAAGATGTGCTTATGAAAGACTTCCCGCAAGCCATCATTAATCAAGATGGAAACAAGTGGAAAGTGACAGTTCAAAGCGATAAATTGGAGAAAAGCCAAGGTGTAACAATCGTTGATATGGTGATGAAAGAGCTTGGTACTGGTCCGGAAAATATTAAGATTCAATATGTTCGTCCTTAGTAAAAAGAGGTGAGATTAGCCTGCCCAAGATGGCAATGGAAAGGGTCCGGACAAACTGGACTCTTTCCATTTCTTGCGTTTATGGGTATAATACATACGTTGCGGCTATGAAACCGCATTTTTTACTGGTTCACCAACCTTGAAGGAGTGACATGAATGTTCAAATTGAGTGAAATCAAAGAGTTGATCAAACTCGTCGATCAATCCTCTTTACAAGAGCTTGAAATCGAAAATGAAGGTGCACGCCTTTCTATTCGCAAGCCGAATAAAACGGAGTCTGTCTATGTAACGGCCCCCGTTCAACACACGTATGCTCCGATCGGTCAAGCAAACATTGCTAACACAGCACCTGCTGCCGCTCTCGAAGCTTCTATCCCTGCGACTAATGGACATGTTAAGCAAGAGGACTCATCTTTACATAAGATAGTTTCACCGATGGTAGGAACTTTCTATCAATCTGCTTCTCCTGGCTCTGCTCCTTTCGTAAGTGTTGGCTCCAAAGTAGGCGACAAAAACGTTGTCTGTATTGTGGAAGCTATGAAATTGATGAATGAAATCGAAGCTGAAATTAAAGGTGAAATCGTTGAAGTGCTCGTAGATAACGGTCAGCTTGTTGAGTACGGACAGCCTTTATTTTTAGTTAGACCAGAGTAAGCGATTAGTAAGCTTCTGCTTATGATGCAGTTTTGCTTGAGCAAAACTCAGTACACGCTTATGATGCAAGTTTTCCTAACGGAAAACTCTTAGGAGGAAAAATAATGAAATTTCATAAAATCCTAATAGCGAACCGCGGAGAAATTGCTGTTCGTATTATCCGAGCTTGTCGTGAGCTTGGCATTTATACAGTGGCTGTTTATTCGGAAGCTGATCGTGATGCGCTTCATGTGCGTCTAGCCGACGAAGCCTATTGTATTGGGCCGACTGCCTCCAAGGACAGCTATTTAAACTTCACGAACTTGATGAGTGTTGCTACGCTAACAGAATGTGATGCGATCCATCCAGGATACGGCTTCTTAGCTGAAAATGCGGACTTCGCAGAAATTTGCGAGAGCTGTAATATTACATTTATCGGTCCATCCCCAGATGCGATAAGCCGAATGGGTGATAAAGCGGTTGCCAAGCAAACGATGAAAGAAGCGAGAGTACCGATCATTCCTGGTTCAGACGGTTTGGTTGAGAACATTGACGACGCAATCGTTATTGCTAGAGATATCGGTTACCCGATCATCATTAAAGCGACAGCAGGCGGCGGCGGTAAAGGTATACGTATTGCCGAGAACGAGGAAACACTCGTACAGCAGATTACGGCTGCGCAGCAAGAAGCACAAAATGCTTTTGGCAACGCAGGTATATATTTGGAGAAATACTTGACAGGCATGAAGCATGTTGAGATTCAAATTATAGCGGATAAACACGGTAATGTTGTTCACTTAGGTGAGCGTGATTGTTCCGTACAGCGTCGTAGACAGAAGCTTGTTGAAGAAGCTCCTTGTCCAATTCTAACAGCTGAAACACGCACAGCGATGGGGCAAGCGGCCGTTCGTGCAGCGAAAGCCGTTAATTATTCCGGTGCAGGAACACTTGAGTTCCTACTCGGTCCTGATGGTAACTTCTACTTCATGGAAATGAACACGAGAATCCAGGTTGAGCATCCCGTAACCGAAATGATTACAGGAATTGATATCATTCAAGAGATGATTCGTGTAGCAGAAGGTAATCCATTATCTTTTGCACAAGAGGACGTCCGCATCAATGGATGGGCTATCGAGTGTCGTGTGAATGCGGAAGATCCGAATCGGAACTTCATGCCGTCAGCGGGTCAAGTGAAGTTTTACTTGCCGCCAGGTGGTTTTGGCGTACGTGTCGACAGCGCGGTATATCCGGGCTATACAATCCCGCCACATTATGATTCCATGATCGCTAAGCTTATTGTTTGGGGAAATACGCGAGAAGAAGCGATTGCCCGCATGAAAAGAGCGCTCACCGAGTTTGCGGTGGATGGTGTGAACACGACGATTCCATTCCATTTGAAACTGCTTGAGCACAAGAAATTTATCAAGGGTGACCATGATATTAAGTTCTTGGAAGAGCATGATGTCAATGATCCAGAATCTTAGACAAACATTTGTCATATTTTTGGCGAAATGGTATAGTAATAAATTAAGATGGCTTATCCAAACCATGGATCAAGCAAGGAAATGCTTATGAAGAAAGTTTGTTTCACAAACTCAGATTATGCTTACGAAGCCAGTTTTACTGGCGCAAAACTCTAAGGAGGTGCCACAATGAGCACAATCGCTCCGGATTACGTCAAAACAGACATGGGCAGCATCCAAATTGCCCCCGAGGTTATCGAAATCATTGCCGGTTTGGCAACGGTGGAAGTGCAAGGAGTAGCGGGGATGAGTGGCGGATTAGCTGGCGGCATTGCTGAATTGCTTGGACGGAAGAATTTGTCCAAAGGCGTAAAGGTAGAAGTCGGACAACGTGAAGCAGCCATTGACGTCTCCATCATTATTGAATATGGCAATCGAATTCCGGAAGTTGCAAGCGACATTCAACAAAATGTGAAGCAGGCAATTGAATCGATGACAGGCTTAAACGTTGTTGAAGTCAACGTTCATATTCATGATGTTCATTTTAAACTGGCAGATAAACCGGTTGAAGAAGAAACAGCAGCTGCCCATCGGGTGAAATAGGCGGAACTGCTGAATCCATATGGATCAATTGAAACCCCCTACAGGTTGCAGGGGGTTTCCTCTAACTATAGGAAGGGGACAAGCTTACGTGGGTAAAATTGTGGACAGGCTCTTGCTACTTCTCTATAGCCTAATTATTCTAATTGCTTCTATCGTTGTTTTGTTCACAGCTTCGAGCTGGATCCCGTTAGAACAAGCAGGTCAAGTGTTAAGTCATTTTTATTTCGAAAAAAGCTTTGCGTACCCAGCGATTATCATCAGCTTGATCATGCTGTTGATCTCAGTTCGTTTCCTCATTTTAACGCTGCGTCGCGGTCGTTCTCAAGCGCCATCCATCGACCAACGAACGGATTTCGGAGATATTCGAATCTCGATTGAAACGGTTGAGAATTTATCTTTGAAAGCCGCTGGTCGTACCAAAGGTGCCAAAGATTTACGTGCCCGTGTAAGGGTGAATCAATCAGGTCTAGAAATTACGATCAGAACCATTGTGGATGGGGAAAGTTCGATTCCAGAACTTACTGAAGAGATGCAAAGTACTGTGAAAAGTTACATTGAAGATATTACTGGCATTCCTGTAGCTTCCGTAACCGTATTCGTAGCGAACATCGTGCAATCAGCCCCAACTTTTAAAAGCCGAGTCGAATAGAGGTGAACCCACTCATGTGGAATGAGCTGTGGGAGTCCCATAGGGGCAAAGTGATCGGAGTGGCAGCAGGCGTTTTCTTCGGCTTCATTTATTTATTTTTTGGTTTTTGGGATATGTTGATCTTTGGATTCATTGTTCTGCTCGGCTTTTATGTAGGGAACAAACTGGATCGGAAAGAAAGTTTCGTCATTCTTGAAGACATTTGGCGCTATCTCACGCAAAAATGGAGAATGTTTCGCTAAAATCCCTGGTTCTACCATGGATTTTTTTGTTTGGATTCATTCCAATATGACGTATACTAGTAAAAAGAGTTTTTTAGTTGATAAGAAAGTATAAGTTTTATACTGTAGCTTCGCATCAACCTTGACAAACGCGCTCGTCCCTGAAAGACGACGGAGTCGTTTATCCTTGGGACGAATTACATCCATGATTGCTTAAGAAGTCAGTTTTCTGGCGAAAACTTTTAGGAGGACCACAATGAAACGCAGAGTTGCACGAGAAATTGCCGTACAAAGCCTTTACCAAATCCAGATGAATGAGGCTACACCTCAGGAAGCTGTCCAAATTGCGATTCATGAAGCAGAGCATGATAATGAAACAGAGTTGAATTTTTCCGGAGACAAAATTGACCCTCTATACATTATTGAACTCGTTGAGGGTACATACAGTAACAAAGTTAGAATTGATGAACTGCTTGAAGAGTACTTAAAGGGATGGGCAATGGACAGGCTCTCACGGATTGATCGTGAAGTGTTGCGTTTGGCTGTTTATGAAATGCTGTACAGAGATGATGTTCCACCTAAAGTTGTCGTCAATGAGGCGATTGATTTGGCGAAGCATTATGGCACGGAGGAGTCAGGTAAGTTCGTTAACGGTGTACTTGGTAAAATGATTAAAGAAGTTGAAGATTTAAAGGGCAAAGTAACACCGTCCTAATTAATATCGATAATTCAACCATTTATATATAGCCATTACGTTTTTCACAAAACTCTTAGGGGGAAATAACATGTCTGCACAAGTTATTAATGGGAAAGAACTCGTGAGTTCCATCCGTGAGGAGATCAGGTCGGATGCGGCCGCGCTTACTGCGCAAGGCAACCAGCCTGGTCTTGTCGTTGTTATTGTGGGAGAAGATGCGGCTTCACAGGTATATGTAAGAAACAAAGCGAAAGCTTGCGATGATGTAGGGATTTATTCCGAAGTACATCGTTTGCCGGAAAATACAACGCAACAAGAGTTAATTGCACTTATTCATAAAATTAATAGCGATAGCCGAATTAACGGCATTCTAGTTCAATCACCACTGCCTAAGCATATCAATGAAGAGGCAGTTGTTGATGAAATTGATCCGCTTAAGGACGTAGATTGTTTCCACCCCGTTAATGTCGGTAACTTGATGATTGGCAAAGATGGTATGAAGCCATGTACACCGCATGGTGTTATTGAAATTCTAAAACGCACAGGAGTCGAAATAGCTGGTAAGCACGCTGTTGTTGTAGGAAGAAGCAACATCGTAGGCAAACCAATGGCTTTGCTGCTTCTGCGCGAGCATGCAACGGTATCTGTTGTTCACTCTCGTACTCCGAATATGGAGGAAATCACGAAACAAGCGGATATTCTTGTTGTTGCTGTTGGTAAAGCGCATTTGATTAAAGCTCATCACGTGAAGCCTGGTGCTGTCGTTATCGATGTGGGGATGAATCGCCCTGCTGACGGCAAACTGACAGGGGATGTTGATTTCGAAGCGGTTAAAGAGGTTGCAAGTAGCATCACACCCGTACCAGGTTGCGTAGGTCCAATGACCATTACCATGCTGCTTCGCAACACGGTTGATGCAGCGGGCCGTGCAGCTAAAGCGAATGTGAGCGTTTAATAAGGAGTATGGCGAGAAACGAGACGAAGATCTTATCTGTCAAGGACTTGAACCGGTATATTAAACTCATGCTAGAGGGCGATTCCCGTCTGCAGGATGTTTGGGTTCGTGGGGAAATCTCTAATTTCACTCACCATTCCAGCGGTCATATGTATTTTACGATGAAAGATGCGGATGGCAGGCTAAAAAGCATCATGTTTGCTTCTCATAACCAGAAGCTCGGTTTTATACCGAAAGAGGGAACGAAAGTGATCGCTCGCGGTAATATTTCCGTATATGAAAGAGACGGAGCGTATCAGTTCTATGTGACTGCGATGCAGCCAGATGGCATTGGCAGTTTGTATATGGCCTTCGAGCAGCTCAAGAAGAAGCTCGAAGGGGAAGGACTGTTCGCGGCGGAGCGCAAGAAACCGATTCCTCGGTTTCCGCGCGCGATCGGCGTGATTACGTCTCCGACAGGAGCCGCTGTGCGTGATGTCATCATCACGCTGCAGCGCCGCTACCCGTCGGTCCAGATTCTTCTGTACCCGGTACTGGTACAGGGAGCGCAAGCAGGCCCTTCGATCGTCAAGGCGATCGAAGTAATGAACCGGCTCGGAGAAGCCGACGTGCTCATCTTGGGCCGCGGCGGCGGCTCGCTCGAGGAGCTCTGGGCATTCAACGAGGAAGCCGTTGCGCGGGCTATCGCAGCCTCCGCGATTCCCGTTATCTCGGCCGTCGGCCACGAGACGGACTTCACGATCGCAGACTTCGTCGCCGATCTGAGAGCGCCGACGCCTACGGCGGCGGCTGAGCTCGCGGTGCCGAACCACCTCGAGCTGAAGCAGCAGCTGTCGCAGCAAGCGCAGCGGCTGCACTACGGGCTGCTCCAGCAGCTGCGCCGCAAGCAGGAACGGCTGGAGCGCGCGAAGCGCTCCCCGTTCCTAACGAACCCCCGCAGGCAGCTGCTGATGCAGCCTGTGGAGCGACTCGACCGGCTGGCGGAGCAGCTTAGGTTTCGCATGCGCCAGCGTCTAACGCTGCTGGCGGAACGGCGATTGAAGCTGGAGCGCCGCTTATCCAGCTTCAATCCCAAAGAGCAGGCCGTGTCCGCAAGGCGGCGCTTGGATACTTCCAAGCGGCAGATGCTCACGGCCATGCAGACCCTCCTGCGTACGAAGAAGCAGGAGTGGCAGTCTGGCGTCCGTCATTTGGACGCCCTCAGCCCGTTGAAGGTCATGCAGCGGGGCTACAGCTTGGCGTACGACGAACAAGAGCAGGAGCTCATTCGTTCAGTCTCCCAAGTGAAGGTAGGAGATTTCGTTAAGATTCGTCTCAAAGACGGAAGGTTGAATTGTCAGGTATCGGGGATGGAGGAGAACAAAGATGTCAACGAGTGAAACGGAAGTTAGCTTTGAACTGGCCATTGAACAGTTGGAGCGCATAGTTGCCCAATTGGAAAGCGGAGATGTGCCTTTGGAGAAAGCCATTGAGCTGTATCAGGAAGGCGTTCGGCTCTCCCATTTGTGCGGTGTAAAGCTTGAACAAGTGGAGAAGAAAATTGAGATGCTGGTTGAAGGTGAATCGGGCACTGTGAGCAGGAAGCCTTTCCAACCTGTCTTAGAAGATAAGGGGAATTAGGTTGAATAAGACGTCTACCATTCATGAATATATAGCTTCCCATGCAGACATGGTTGAAGCGGCTTTAATCCAAGCGCTGCCTGCAGCCTGGGACGTTCCTGGATCTCTGCGTGAGTCCATGCACTACTCCCTAATGGCTGGAGGCAAGCGCTTGCGCCCCATTCTGGTGCTAGCAGCAGCAGAAGTACTAGGGGGTTCCCTAGAAGCAGCAATGCCTGTTGCTTTGGCCATTGAGATGGTTCATACATACTCTCTGGTTCATGACGATTTGCCAGCTATGGATAATGATGATTATCGCCGAGGCAAGCTGACGAATCATAAGGTATACGGTGAAGCCATGGCCATTTTAGCTGGCGATGCATTGCTGACTCAAGCATTCTTCAGCATTACACAGGCCCATAAAGGCCACGGAATTCCAGCAGAACGTGTGTTAGCCATTACAGAAGAACTTGCCATTTATGCAGGCGCGAGAGGGATGGTTGGCGGTCAAGCTGCTGATATGCTCGGGGAGCAAGGCATTACCAAGCTTGAAGAATTAGCTTTCATTCATACGCATAAGACGAGTGATCTCATTGTTTTCTCCTTACGTGCTGGCGGTCATATTGCTGGCGCAACGGTTGCGCAACTTCGTGCACTTAGCGAATTCGGGAATGCGATTGGTCTTGCTTTTCAAATTCAGGATGATATTTTGGATATTATCGGTGATGAGAAGAAGTTAGGTAAGCCTGTGAAGAGCGATGAGAAACAGCAGAAGGTAACTTATCCCTTTTTTATCGGGATCGAAGCTTCGGAACAGAAGGTCAAGGATTTAACGATTCAAGCCAAAGAAGCACTGCTTCGTGCACAGATTGCGCACCCTGAGAGGCTTCTCCAACTGGCGGATTACTTAATGCAGAGGGATCATTAATCCTTTATTGCGTGCATTATTGCCCTTGTGTTTTTGTCTTTTTACACGAAATACCCAATTTATGATATAATAGTGAAATCGATCTCAGTATTTTCACATTGAAAGTGAGGAAACAAGCGTGCTGCTCGAACAAATCAATCGGCCTGAGGACTTGAAGCGTTTATCCTTGACGGAGCTTGAGACATTGGCTGGTGAAATCCGTCAATTTCTGATTGAGAAGCTGTCCGTTACAGGTGGACACTTGTCCTCCAATTTAGGTGTGGTTGAGCTCACCATTGCTTTACATACCTTGTTCCACAGCCCGTATGATAAATTTATTTTTGATGTGGGTCATCAAGCTTACGTACACAAAATTTTAACCGGTCGCAAAGATAAATTCGATACCCTACGCAAGTACAAGGGACTTTGTGGATTCGTGAAACGTTCTGAAAGCGAACATGATGTCTGGGAAGCCGGGCATAGCAGTACTTCGCTGTCAGCCGCAATGGGAATGGCGATGGCTCGTGATCTAAAAGGTGAACATAATAAAGTTGTTGCTGTTATTGGTGATGGGGCGATTACCGGTGGTATGGCTTTAGAAGCAATGAACCACATTGGTCATGAGAAGAAAAATATTATGGTCATTCTGAATGACAATGAAATGTCGATTGCGCCCAATGTCGGGGCTATTCATAATTATTTGAGCAAAATTCGTTCGGATCGTCATTATCTAAAGGCCAAAGAAGAAGTTGAACATTTACTTAAGAAAATTCCTGCCATCGGCGGCACCTTGGCCAAAACCGCGGAAAAGCTGAAGGACAGTCTGAAATATTTTGTGTTAAATGGTGTTTGGTTTGAGGAATTAGGGTTCACGTACATTGGGCCTGTAGACGGTCATAATTTGCCGGTATTGCTCGATACGCTTAAACAGGCCGAGAAAGTCAACGGTCCTGTGCTTGTTCATGTCGTAACGACCAAAGGTAAAGGGTATACGCCAGCCGAACAGGATTCGCACAGTTGGCATGGTCCAGGACCTTACAAGATCGAATCAGGTCAAGTGCTTAAATCCGTAGGTCCTCCTATGTATACAGAAATTTTTGGGAATACGTTAATCGAGCTTGCTGAGAAGGACTCCAGAATTGTGGCAGTTACTCCTGCTATGCCTGGAGGCTCTGGGTTATTGAAGTTCGCAAAGCAGTTCCCCAACCGCATGATTGACGTCGGGATTGCGGAGCAGCATGCGGCAACACTTTGTGCAGGACTTGCGAGTGAAGGCTTGAAACCCGTATTTGCGGTATATTCCACTTTTCTACAGAGAGCTTACGACCAAGTCGTCCACGACATTTGCCGTCCGAAGCTGAACGTAACGTTTGCTATTGACCGTGCGGGGTTTGTAGGTCCAGATGGCGAGACCCATCATGGTGCATACGACATTTCATTTCTACGGACACTTCCGAACATGGTGCTTATGATGCCGAAAGACGAACGCGAGTTAAGAGATATGATGCAGACTGCCCTTGAGTACAATGATGGACCTATCGCATACCGCTATCCTAGAAATAGCGGAACGGGAGCGAGCATTGTTGAAGCGCCAAAAGCGATTCCAATTGGTACGTGGGAGACATTGCGCGACGGAGATTATGCTGCTGTACTTGCTGTTGGACCGATGGTGCAAGTTGCCGAAGAGGCAGCCGAACAATTAGCTAAGGAAGGCATCAACCTTCGCGTTGTTAATGCAAGATTCATTAAACCGCTTGATGAAGCCTACTTACTCCAGCTAGCGAGTGAGTCTATTCCCATCATCACGATGGAAGAAGGTTCTATCCAAGGTGGACTTGGCAGCAGTGTGGTAGAATTCTACGCAGCCAAAAGTGTCGTTGGCTTACACGTGCAAATCATGGGTATCCCGGATTACTTCGTTGAGCATGGAAGCGTGAAGGAACAACGTGAAGAGGTTGGACTTACTACACAAAACTTAGTCACTGAAGTGAAGAAGCTAGTTCCACGTAAACGACAACGAGCTTAGGCTATGGATGATAAGAATAGGAGTAATACAAACACAATGTCATCGGATAAAGAACGATTAGATCTATTGCTTCTTGAGCAAGGCTATTTCGAAAGCAGAGAAAAGGCAAAGGCCGCCATTATGGCAGGCCTTGTTTTTGCTGATGAAGAACCTGTAGATAAAGCGGGTATGAAGATCAGCCGGAAGGCAGTATTGAAAGTGAAAGGTGCGCTTCATCCTTATGTGAGTAGAGGCGGCCTTAAGTTAGAAAAAGCATTGAAACAATTTGATATCGATTTAAATGGAGCAGTTATGCTTGATATCGGAGCCTCGACAGGCGGATTTACAGACTGTGCTCTGCAAAATGGCGCTTCCTCTGTGTACGCTGTCGATGTTGGCTATAATCAATTGGACTGGTCGCTTCGTAATGATGAGCGTGTTCATGTTATGGAGAGAACGAATTTTCGCTATACGAAAATGGAGGATTTGAACGGACCACGGCCTACATTTGCAAGCATTGATGTTTCTTTCATTTCGCTGCGTATTATTTTACCGCCACTGAAAGAGATCTTGTTAGATCAGGGGCGAGTGGTTGCCCTCATTAAACCTCAGTTTGAGGCAGGTAGAGAGAAAGTTGGCAAATCCGGTGTTGTTCGCGACCCTGATGTGCATGTGGACGTGCTGACCACTGTGTTAACTTTTGCAGAAGAGTTGGGCTTTCGCTTGAAAGGACTGACATACTCACCAATCACAGGAGGGGAAGGGAATATTGAATTTCTTGCCTATTGGTCAAGTGATACAGCTGAGGATACCTCTCTTGCTGACACTTCTTCGCTGAAAGATTTGATTGCAGGGACGGTCAAAGAAGCACAGAAATTGCATGGTAAATAAACTCATCTTTGAGAACGCCTTTTTGCGGCCCAGAGATGGGTTTTTTCAGTAGCTAGGAAAGTATCAGTTATATAATACTTTTGCTTTGTATCTACCTTGACAAATGCACTCGTCCCTAAAGGACGATGGAGTCGTTTAACCTTGCTTCATAAAAAAGGATTTTACGGGTAAATCCGCGAATACTATGGCGAGGTGAAGGACATGGAACAAGGCGATGTTAAAGTCATTTTGTTAATCCTGATCATAGTTGTAGGCATTATCTTTTGGCGATTCCAAAGGTGGCTAGACGGGCCGAATAAGAAGCGAAGAAGGATTCCTAGACACTCAGAAATACCA
Organism: Paenibacillus germinis; assembly: GCF_013141785.1. Taxonomy (NCBI): domain Bacteria; kingdom Bacillati; phylum Bacillota; class Bacilli; order Caryophanales; family Paenibacillaceae; genus Paenibacillus; species Paenibacillus germinis. Next base: position 159,921 of record NZ_WHOC01000149.1, on the reverse strand, counting down.
CAGGATGAAGTCGTGGAGCTGCTTGAAGGAGCTGGCTTCGATGTGCTTGCCGGTAAAACCAAAATTCCCATCACCATGATGATCAACGAAAGAGAACAGCTGGAAAGCCGGTTATTCATCGACTATTTTGCCCAGAAAGAAGAACGAATTTACCTCGTGAAAGTAGCGAAGGAACGTAAACCGCTAGAAATGACAGGTAGCGCAGTTCGCGATATGCTGCTAGCCTATAGTCTGATATATCCAGAAGCTGACGGCGTGCTTTATGTCGATATGGCTCAAAACAAAATTAAAAAAATCACATTTCATATAGAGGTGTAAGGATGAAAGGTCAAAGGCATGTAAAAATCAGAGAGATTATTACGAACCACGAGATTGAGACGCAAGATGAATTGGTGGAGACTCTTCGGGCTGCTGGCTTTCATGTTACACAAGCGACAGTCTCACGCGATATCAAAGAGCTTCATCTGATTAAGGTTCCCTTGGATGATGGCAGATATAAGTATTCCATGCCAGCCGATCAGAGATTTAATCCGATGCAAAGACTGCGTAGAGCTTTGAGTGATCATTTTGTTAGCATTGACCATACCGACAATCTTGTCGTGATGAAATGTTTGCCAGGTACAGCCAACACGATTTGCGCACTTATTGATAATCTAGAGTGGAACGATGTTATGGGGACGATTTGCGGAGATGATACCATTCTTGTGATTTGCCGCGGCAAAGAGAACAGCCTAACTTTTGTGAATGATGTCATGTCATTACTATCTTAATTTCAGGAGGAGCACATGCTTACAGAACTTTCGATTCGGAATTTGGCTGTTATTGAACATGTACATATTCGTTTCAAAGCTGGTTTTCATGTCCTAACAGGAGAAACAGGCGCTGGTAAATCGATCATTATCGATGCTTTAACACTCATTGTTGGCGGTAGAGGCTCTTCGGAGTTGGTACGTTACGGTGCTGACAAAGCAGAGATAGAAGCTATGTTTGAATTGCCATCCACGCATCCGGTTTGGCATACGCTTACAGAACTCGGTATAAGTGCAGATGCCAGTGAGCATTTGCTTATTCGTAGAGAAATCACCGCAACGGGTAAAAGCTCCAGCCGAATTAATGGTCAACTTGTCAACTTGACAATGCTTCGCAAAACGGGAGAGTGGCTGGTTAATATTCATGGTCAGCATGAGCATCAATCCCTGCTGAATGTAGATGAACATATTCATTCTCTTGATTTATTCGGTGATTCTGAAGTTGAGGCTGCGAAAAAAAACTATCAAGCTAGCTATGATCAATATATGAAACTGCAAAAAGAGCTGCGAGAGCTTCAAGAAACAAGTAAACAGGCGCTTCAAATGCTAGATTTATATCGTTTTCAAATCGATGAAATTTCGGCTGCAAAACTCAAAATGGGGGAAGATGAGACCTTAATCGAAGAGAAGCGAAAACTGGCTAACGCGGAAAAATTGTTTCAAAGCTCTTCCGAGGCTTATGATTTCCTTTATGCGACTAACCGTGGCTTAGATGCAGCCGGAAAGGCAGTTTCTAGACTGCAGGATATCGTTCAACTTGATCCAACGAAGCTAAGTCCTCTTCTCGAGCAGGCGCAATCCGCTTATTATCAGATGGAAGATGCTGCTTATCAACTGCGTGATTATCGAGATGGCATCGAGTTTAATCCTTCACGTTTAGATTTTATTGAACAAAGATTAGATATGATCACGTCTCTTCGACGAAAATATGGAGAGAATATTAAAGAAATACTTGGTTATTTGGATAAAATTAAAAGTGAAGTTGATACCATTGAAAATAAAGATGAGCATATTCGTAAATTAGAGGACAAGCTTGCGGTTGAAGAAAAGCAGTTAGGCGTCGCGGCTTTGGATCTTTCCAATCTGCGTAAAGGAATTGCTGAACAGCTTGCGGGTCAAATTGAGCATGAACTTCGTGATTTGCAGATGGAACGCACGCAGTTCCGTGTACAAGTGGAACAAATACTTGACGAACGTGGGATTCTTGTTGAAGGAAACAAAGTACGGTACTCACGGCAAGGAATCGATCAAATTGAGTTTCTCATGGCACCCAATCCTGGAGAGCCTTTACGCGGCCTTAGTAAAATTGCTTCTGGCGGGGAGCTCTCTCGTATTATGCTCGCGATGAAAACCATATTTGCTCGTATTGATCAAATTCCTGTACTTGTTTTCGATGAAGTAGATACAGGTGTAAGTGGCCGCGCGGCGCAAGCTATTGCAGAAAAAATTTCCGCTTTGTCGACAAACTGCCAAGTTTTCTCGATTACGCATTTACCTCAAGTGGCTAGTTTCGCAGATGTTCATTTCTATATTCGGAAAGAAGTGGATCAAGAACGAACGTTTACACGTGTTCAAGATATGCCTGATTCTGGACGAATTGAGGAATTAGCGAGAATGCTTGGCGGTGTAGAAGTGACGGAAACCACCCTGCATCATGCAGGGGAAATGCTTGCCATGGCAAGAAATAAGAAAGCAAGGGCATGAAAGTATAGATAGTCAGCATTTTCAGTTATAAAACGGGGAGAGTGGGGTTAACTTAAAGGTACGCATTTGACGACGACAATCGTCAGGGCTCAAGGAAGTGTGAAGGAGCGTGAAGATATTGCAATCCAGCAAAAGAAAAAGATTGTTCGGACTCCTGCTCGTCTTCTTCGTTTGTATGGTAAGTTTGTCTCCGCCTTTTCAAAGCTTTGCCTCCTTCCCTCAGGAACTTCGCTTATTCAGCGGTCAGGGGAAGCAGCTCCAATTAACAATGCCGGTCAACGCCCAAGTCACGGTAAAAGATACGGATATTGTAAAGGTAAACGGCAATGCCAAGCACTCATTTCAAGTTAATTTGAAAGAACCCATTTCTTTGCAATCCGATCACTCTGGGCAAACAGAAATGAAGCTCAAGCTGTTCGGTGCAATCCCCATCAAGACCGTTAAGGTCAATGTAGTGCCGGATTTGAAAGTCATCCCAGGTGGTCAAACGATCGGTGTGAAAATTAAGTCTGCCGGTATTTTGGTCGTAGGTCATCATTTAGTAACTGTTGCCCAAGACCAAAAAGTTTCACCTGGTGAAGAAGCGAAAATTCAAGTAGGTGATTTAATTACTAAGATCAATGGCAAAGATTCCAAGGATGTTAGTAAAGTTGCTGATCTTGTAGCCAAATCCGGAGAAAGCAAAACACCGCTGGAGCTAAAAATCCTTCGTAACAATGAAGAGATTGTTGTGAAGCTGCAGCCAGTCTATGACGTTGTAGATAAGTCCTACCGCTTAGGTCTGTACATTCGTGATTCAGCTGCGGGTGTTGGTACTCTAACCTTCTACGCACCAGATCAAGGCGTGTACGGGGCACTGGGACATGTTATCACGGATATGGATACCCAAACGCCAATCATCGTTGGTGACGGCGATATTGTGTACTCTAATGTAACCTCTATTTCTAAGAGCCACAATGGAGATCCCGGTGAGAAACATGCTACCTTGTACAAAGATAGTAAAGTCATTGGTAATATCGAAAGAAACACGGCATTCGGTATTTTTGGAAAAATGTATGCTGCTCCTGACCATAGTTTGGATAAAGAAGCCATACCTGTTGCTTTCGCTGAAGAAGTGAAAGAAGGACCTGCCCAAATTTATACGGTCGTGGAAGGACAGAAGGTCGAGAAATTTGACATTCAAGTTGTCCACGTATCCAAACAAGACATTCCAGGAACAAAGGGTATGGTGATTAAAATCACGGATCCACGGTTGTTAGATAAAACAGGCGGTATTGTTCAAGGAATGAGTGGCAGCCCTATTATTCAGAATGGCAAGTTAATCGGAGCCGTTACACACGTATTTGTGAATGATCCTACAAGTGGTTACGGTTGTTTCATAGAATGGATGCTTCAGGACTCAGGTATTATCCTTAGACCTTCTTCAGGAGCCTCTTACAAAGAATCAAAGGCGAGCTAGAAGCCTTTGATTCTTTATTTTATTTTAACCTCATTCTACAAGGGGAAACACGGTTTTATGTGAATTTGTCGAAAAATGTTGGAAACAGAAGATAAATATATTATTATATAAGAAAGTGAAATAAAAGAAAAGAAAAATAATATTCGACAGAAGGAATTTAAGTTGAGGTGTCGAATACCTTTACTTAAGAGAGAAACACCAACTTGTATGAGTAGCTAAAGGAGGATTTTAAGTTGCAAAAAATTCAAGTGTTACTAGCAGATGACAATCGTGAGTTTACCCATTTATTATCAGAGTTCATTGGTGAGCAAGAGGATATGGAAATTGTAGGAGTGGCGTACAACGGTAACGAAGTTCTTCGTTTTCTTGAACAACAACGTGATTTGCCGGATGTACTCATTTTAGATATTATTAGGCCTCACTTGGATGGTCTGGGTGTACTTGAGAAAATGCGTGAGATGAATCTTCCCACACAACCGAAAATCATCATGCTAACCGCTTTTGGGCAAGAAAATATCACTCAAAAAGCTGTGCAACTTGGAGCCTCTTACTACATTCTCAAGCCTTTTGACATGGATACGCTAACAAACCGTATTCGCCAGCTTGTTGGTAACAATCAAGCATCCGCAACGACTTCGACATCACGTGCAAATATTGTACATATGCCTAAAGGTAAAAACTTAGATGCTAATATCACCAGCATCATACATGAAATCGGCGTTCCTGCACATATTAAAGGATATCAATATCTTCGCGAAGCGATTACGATGGTTTACAACAATATCGAAATCCTTGGTGCGATCACCAAAACTTTGTACCCAGCTATTGCTGAGAAGTACAAGACTACACCTAGCCGCGTTGAGCGCGCCATCCGTCATGCGATTGAAGTCGCTTGGACGCGCGGCAACATTGATTCCATTTCGTTTATCTTCGGATATACGATTAATATCTCGAAATCTAAGCCGACGAATAGCGAATTTATCGCAATGGTAGCAGATAAGCTTCGCATCGAGCATAAGGTTTCTTGAGAGGGTTAGAATCTTTGGGATGTCTCGGAGGTCATCAGAATGAAATATGAGCTCGGTCGCTGCCTACTTAGTGAGCGATTACTTGAATCCAACATGACTGCCTCTGAACTCGCTCGAACTTTACTTTACAAGCCAGAGCGGATTACCGACTTTGTTGAAAACAAAAGAATCATGCCGCTTAAGTCTGCTATATCTATCGCTGACACCCTGGGGTGTGATGTGAATGATTTGTATGAATTGGTCACGATCGAGTCCAACGTTTTGAATTGATGGCTGCAATACTATATATTATAAAGAGGGCGCTCTTATCTAGAGCGTTCTTTTTTATGTTTATTAATAACTTAAAATGAACAATTCTTTGATATAATTGACCACAGAAAGACTACCTATGCTGATAGGTAGCCCTTCTGTATTTGGATTCTAAATTACCAAACAAAAGCACTAGTGATGATAACCAGTAAAATGAACAGTACCAAGATTGCTGCTGAAGAAGTATAACCTACGCCAGTTCCACAACTCATCCGAATCAACCTCCAACTGAAAGTGGTTTGTGTTTCGAGATAGCTTATGACTATTTTTGAGGAATGTTTGGGCGAATCGACTGATTGTGCTATTGTCCCTATTCTTGAAAAAAATCGAGACTTTCTAGACGATTAAGGAGCATTGCCCATGCTAATCATACAATCATAGACCCCATTAATTTAGTTATCTAGACGAAGGAATCAGGGTTGTTAATCAAATCTTGGAACCATACGATGAGGTTTTACGTTAATACATCTAGTCGTAAAAGACTATCCCAATATCTTTAAACATGGAGGCAAAGAAGTTGTTACTTATATTGACGAGTATAGTAGTTGGAATTGTGTGCGTTATTGTTCTTTTTATGAATGTTTATCCTGTTTTTGGACGGAGACCATCGAAGGAGAAGGCTCAGGCATTCTCTCGATCCTCTCAATATTTGAATGGGAAATTCGAAAACCCTGTTCCTACCATGATGAATATGGGCTTCATGAATACCGTGGGGATCTTGCTTGATTTTGCGAAAAGCAGTCCTAATCGACGTCCAAAGAAGCAATTTGCGATGGGAACCCCCAATTTGATCAAGGATCAGGAAACGAAAGTGACTTGGTTTGGTCATTCGGCTTCTTTACTTACAATTGATGGAAAAGCCCTATTATTAGATCCCATGCTCGGAAAAGCGCCTTCGCCGTTTCCATGGTTCGGGAAGGGAAGATATAGCGGGGGATTGCCTTTTGAGATTGCGCAGCTGCCAGTGATTGATGCTGTTATTCTGTCACACGACCATTATGATCATTTGGATTATGGAACGATAATGAAAATAAAGCATAAAGTGAACAAGTTTTTTGTCCCGCTTGGGGTAAGCGGTCATCTGATCAGATGGGGTGTGCAGCCTGAGAAGATCGAAGAGTATGACTGGTGGGATGAGTTTACGTTTGAAGGATTAACGTTGGCCTGTACGCCGGCTACACACTTTTCGGGGAGAAGCATGACGGATCGCGCTGCAACCTTATGGTGCTCGTGGGTGATCAAAGGAAAGCAGTCCAGCATTTTCTTCAGTGGTGATAGTGGGTATTCCTCTCATTTCAAAGAAATTGGGCTTAAATATGGTCCGTTCGATCTTACTCTGATGGAGTGCGGTCAATACGATGATCGCTGGTCTGATATTCATATGATGCCGGAAGAAACGGTTCAAGCCCATATGGATGTGAAAGGGAAGCTGATGATACCGATACATTGGGGAGCATTCACGCTGGCCTTACATGACTGGACAGATCCAGTAGAGCGTGCTACAAGGGCAGCACATGCTAACAAAGTGTCAATTGTCACACCGAAAATAGGGCAAACTGTTATTGTGAATGCCGCGGATCACCCAATAGAAACTTGGTGGAAGTAGAGGGGCCATGCCAACTATACGACAGGAGTTACTTATTCATGCACCTATCGAGGTGTGTTTTGATTTGGCAAGGAGTATTGATATCCATGCGGAATCAACCTCCCATACGAAGGAAAAAGCGATAGCAGGCAGGACACACGGTTTGATTGAGTGTGGAGAAACAGTGACTTGGGAAGCTTACCATTTTGGTATTAAGCAGCAATTGACTGCCCAGATTACTGAGATGGCTAAGCCGCATTACTTTGTAGATGAAATGGTAAGAGGGGCGTTCAAGCGATTTCATCATACACATGAATTTGTAACTGTAGAACAAGGCACCTTGATGGTGGATACGTTTGATTACACCTCACCTTTCGGAGGATTGGGGAAGCTTGTCGATCACTTGTTTTTAGCCAAATATATGACTCAATTTCTTGAAAAGCGCAATTACTACGTGAAGAAGATTGCCGAAGAGACAGCAAACTCTTCAAGGTCTGCAAGGTAAGAACTGGATACTAAGGCGGCCACATGGTATTATGGATAAGGCTGGTAGATCGAAGTGATCAGGAGAGAAGAAGAATCTATGGTTGAACAAAAAAGTGAACGAAAATTTCATTTTCTGGGTGTACTGCTAGGTGTAGCGGTTGATAACTTGGGGACTTTGATATCGACTGCGTTAATTGGCGGTATATATTTTGCTAATCGCCCGGTGGATGAGCAGGATGTAAGTGTTATATATTCGAATGTAGGCCTATTACTTTTGCTATTGGTAGTTGGTTTGTTCTGGTCGTTTCTTGGCGGATACATCGCCGCTAAGGTTGCGAAGCGTGCCGAATATTTCAATGCGGCCATTATTGGTGTCATCGGCGCTGCAATCGGATTTGATTCCATGTTAACCAATCATAGTATTCCGTTATGGTATGAGTTGATTGGCTTTGTCGTCATCGTACCGGTATCACTATTAGGCGGATTCGTGGCCTTGAAGCGGAAAAAAGCGCCATTAAAATGAATGTTGGATCGTAAAAAAGAGACTCGGTGATGTCGATCACCGGGTCTCTTGGCGTTATTAGCATATTTAACTAGTTGTAGTTGGCATATGGGCGAGCATGGTTGCCTTCACTTTGTCGATCGTTTCTTGTAAATTCATATTCTCAAAAACATGCTCACAATCCTTCCGGTAGGAGACTTCCTCTATGTAGTGATTCATGTAGTGGTCAATGACGTCAGTAGGTGTATTTCGAGCAAGCATGCGTTCCATGATCGTTTGTTTGTTGACATAGATGAACAAGCGGATAGCCCTTTCTCCAAATGTATACTTGAAACGATTAGCTGCATAACGATTCACAATGACATAGATAAGTCCGTCTTTGCGAAGCGCTTCATCGATGTCCGCTTTCTTAATCCCATAGAAATTCCCGTCAATTTCAACAGTTTGAAAAAATTCACCTGCAATGTCACAATCGATGAACACTTTGCGTGAGATGAAATTATAATCCTTCCCGTTGATTTCTTTGGGTCTAGGTGTTCGAGTTGTGTAGGAGACGACAGATGAGAAACCAAGCTCTTTGGCAATGTGATGGGCAATTGTTTTACGACCAGAACCGCTAGTGCCAGTAAAGACAAACACCAATCCATTCGTTTCATGACTGCTCATATCAATTCCTCCTTCATATAATGAAAGCGATATCTTGATAGATTTATTATAGTACGAAAATTCTGAAAATTAAAGAAATACTTTCTCGTTTTGATAGGAATCAAAGAGTTGAAATACGCTATAATAGATAGCATCACTTCGTTTAAATGGAAAGGAAGCTAACTATGCCTAAATATGCGAATTTGAGTGCGGAAGCAACGGAATTTTTACGTCAAAGAACGGGAAGCAGTCACTTAGAGTGCTATACCTATATTGACCCGGATCGTGGAGAGGATAGTTTTTTTGTCGTTAAAACGATCAATAAGGTCATTCAAGTTTCTTTTGCCGAAATGACCTATGATCCTAGTAGTTATCAGAGTTTGATGGAAGGACTCTACCGAGCCATCTATGAATAAATACGTGACAACCCTATCGATAGATGGTAGGATGATCGTAATTGCATATCAAAGGAATTAGGTGCCATATATCCATTCGGTGTATGGTTAAAAGGGAAGACCGGTGAAATACCGGCACGGACCCGCCACTGTAATAATCGCCGTTCATTAAGGTAACTCCTTGCAAAATACCACTGGGTAACAACCTGGGAAGGTGCAAGGGGATGATTAAGTCAGGAGACCTGCCTAGTTCAACAACACAATAACCCCTACGAGGAATTAGGGAGTGTTAGAGAGCGGTTACTTCTGGTTTTGTTAACTGTCGTAATTTACCAAGCATTTCTAACATGACTTATGTTAGGGATGCTTTTTTTGTTTGTGTAATAACGGAAAGGGTGATTCAAATTGTCGGGAAAATTGCTCATTATCGGCTTTGGGCCGGGGAGTTTTGAACATATTACGAAGCGTGCACGGGAAGCGATTGGGGAAAGCGAAGTTATTATCGGATATAACACGTATGTGGATCTTATAGCAGGTCTGTTAACCGAACAGCAAGTGGTTCGAACAGGTATGACGGAAGAAGTGAGTCGCGCACAAGAGGCTGTGCGGCAAGCCAAGCAAGGAAAGAAAGTTGCCGTTATTTCCAGTGGAGATGCCGGTGTGTATGGGATGGCCGGTCTTGTCTATGAGGTATTGATGGAACAAGGCTGGACGCGTGAGGATGGGGTCCAAGTGGAAGTGATTCCTGGCATTTCAGCTGTTCATTCGGCTGGTTCTCTGTTAGGAGCGCCTATTATGCATGATTCTTGCACAATTAGCTTAAGTGATCATCTTACGCCGTGGGAGCTGATTGCGAAGCGGGTTGAGGCAGCGGGAATGGCTGATTTCGTGATTGCCCTCTATAACCCGCGAAGCGGTCGACGGACCAGGCAGATTGTTGAGACTCAGCGCATTCTGCTTAAGTATCGTTCTCCTTTAACGCCAGTTGGGATTGTCAAAAGTGCGTATCGAGATCGTCAACATGTTGTTGTGACGACACTGGCTGATATGCTGAATCATGATATTGGCATGTTAACGACAATTATTATTGGCAATTCCGCAACCAAGTTGTATGACGGTCTCATGATTACACCACGCGGTTATCAGCGGAAATACACATTAGGGGCTGAAACACAGCCGCTTAAGCCGCATCAAAGGTTGAAATCCGAGGCAGAGCCCTGGGCTTTGGAGCAATTAGATGAGCAGGATTGGGATGAATCCATGGAGGAGTTTGATGAAGAAGATGAACTCATGGATGACGAGGTTACTGAAATCAAAGAACCTTCTCAGCTGAAGTCAACACCGAATTTGTCACCAAGTAACTCCTTACAGCTTGCAATGGAAGCTTTGCAGCTAGTATCAGTATCCAAAGGGAATGAAGAGGTGCCATTTGAATTTGATGAGAAGCTGACTGCGACCCAATCTATCTTTGAGTTTGCAGTAAGCCCAGGTATCGCGAATAAAAAGTTAACAGCAGCCCAACTTTGTGCGTTAGGCGAGATTGTTGGAGATCGTGGAGATATTGAATACTCACCGCATCATCAACTGATTGTTCGTGTGCAAACCAATAACCCAAAACAGATTACATCCGAACTAAGTGCACTTGGTTTATTATTATCACCGATTGGTGATGTTGCCCAGATCAAAGCATGCGACTTTTGCAATTTAGAAAAAGGTGAATCTATTCCTTATGCGGAAGCAATCCATCATCGAATTGGCAATCTAGAAGTACCTAAAGAGTTGAAAATTGGGTTCAACGGGTGTGGCATGGCTTGTTATGGGGCTGTTCAGCAAGATATCGGCATTGTCTACCGCAAAGAGAAATTCGATCTTTTTCTTGGCGGAAAAACAGTAGGACGAAATGCACATGCGGCTCAACCTGTTGCAGAAGGAATTGACCCAGCAGAGCTTGTCGATTTAGTTGGCAGAATCGTGGAACGTTACCAAAAAGAAGGACATCCGAACGAACGGTTTCATAAATTTTTCAAGCGTGTCAAAGAAATTGAAGGCTACCGCCATCAAGAAATGGTAGGTTTCGTTATCGAAAATGCCATTTGCGGCGATTAGAATTAGGGGGAAATAAAAGATGAATGCTGTTTTATTTGTGGGTCATGGGAGTCGGGAAGAAGGCGGGAATGAGGAAGTACGCCTTTTTGTTTCAGAAATTGCGAGTAAGATGAAAGAGCAAATAGTGGAGACCTGTTTCCTAGAGTTTGTTCAACCAACGATCATGCAAGGAATTGATCGCTGTGTAGAATTAGGGGCTACCCATATTGTGGTCATTCCGATTATCTTATTTGCGGCTGGGCATGCAAAAATTCATATCCCGTCTGCTATTGATGATGCGAAATTAAAATATCCATTGTTGAAATTTACATACGGTAGACCAATTGGGGTTCATGAACAAATTCTTGATATTTTATCCTCCAGGGTAGAAGATCTCGGAGTTCAAGTGAAAGAGGACTTAGGTGAAACAGCCTTACTTATTGTTGGGCGTGGAAGCAGTGATGCAGATGCGAATAGCGATTTGTTTAAAATCTCACGATTATTTTGGGAGAAGCTTCAGGTGAAATGGGTAGAAACAGCCTTTATCGGAGTTACAGCACCTCTGATGGATGCTGGGATTGAGCGCTGTTTGCTGCTCGGCGCGAAGAAGGTAATCATCTTGCCATATTTCCTGTTCACAGGCGTTTTGATTGGGCGCATGGAACAAATGGTTCAAGGGTATCGGGAGACATATCCAGATAAACAATTCCAGATGGCTCCATATTTCGGCTTCCATCCGATGCTTCAAGAGATTCTGATTGGACGCGCGCAGGAAGCGCTTCAAGATGAAGTGAAGATGAACTGCGACATGTGTCAATATCGTCTAGAGGCGATGAAGCATATCGATCATCATCACCATCATGATCATGACGATCATCACCATCACGACCACGACCACGATCATGACCACGATCATCACGCCCATGATCATGACCATGCTCATTCAAGAGGTGACAAACGATGATTCTCGTTCTTGCAGGTACGAGTGATGCTAGGGAGTTGGCGTTAGGAATTCGCGCAGCAGGTTATGCTGTGCTCACAACGGTTGTAACCGAAAGTGCAGCGAAGAGCATGGATGCGGAAGGGCTTGCGGTACTCACAGGTCGCTTAACAGCGGAAGATATGAATCAGCTAATTCAAGATAAAGGCTTACGCGTGGTCGTTGATGCGACCCATCCTTTTGCTGAGGAAGCGTCGAAGAATGCGATGGCGGCTGCTAAATTGGCGGCTGTTCCTTATGTACGTTTCGAACGTCAAAGCTTGTCCATTGAACAAAGTGCACTTGTTACGACGGTTGATGATTATAAACAAGCTGCAGAATTAGCAGCTGAGAAGCGTGGCAGCATTATGCTGACAACCGGCAGCAAAACGTTGAAGATTTTTGCTGATCGTCTAATTGGGCTTCCCGATACGAGGCTCATTGCGCGGATGCTTCCGCGCCAAGATAATATGGAGAAATGCGAAGAACTGGGCATTGAGCAGAAAAATATTGTGGCTATGCAGGGCCCTTTTTCCAAAGAGTTAAATAAAGCTCTATATGACCATTACAAAGTTACTTTGATGATAACGAAAGAAAGCGGGAAAGTCGGAGCCGTGGATGAGAAGCTTGAAGCAGCGCTGGAAATGGGTATTCCGAGTATTGTGATAGGTAGACCTGAACTTGAATATGGGACGCTCTATTCTGACTTTCAAGGTGTTATACAATTTATAAACGATAGTATTCATAAGGAGGGCTAAATAAATGGATTTTCATACGGATTTTAAGCCATTAACGGTACAACCGCAAGAAATTGAAGAGAAAAGCTTTGAGATGATTACAGAGGAATTAGGCGATCATACGTTTACTCCGGAACAATACCCAGTTGTACAGCGTGTAATTCATGCATCAGCGGATTTTGAATTAGGACGCAGTCTTGTCTTTCATCCGAGAGCCATCGAAGCGGGGATTGCTGCCATTCGAGCTGGCAAAATCGTTGTGGCCGACGTTCAGATGGTACAAGTCGGCATTAGTAAGCCGCGTATTGAGCAATTCGGCGGCGATGTGAGAGTGTATATCTCGGATAAGGATGTCATGGAGGAAGCCAAGCGTCTGAACACGACACGGGCGATTATTTCCATTCGCAAAGCGATTAAGGAAGCGGATGGAGCTATTTATGCCATCGGGAATGCACCGACAGCCCTGCTGGAGCTGATTCGCCTCGTCAAAGAAGGAATCGCGAAGCCAGGGCTCATCGTCGGTGTGCCTGTTGGATTCGTTTCCGCAGCGGAATCGAAGGATGAACTGGCCAAGCTGGACATTCCGTTCATCACGAACATTGGCCGTAAGGGCGGCAGTCCCGTTGCCGTTGCAGCAGTCAACGCGCTGTCGATTATGGCGGCGCGTAAGGAGTAGCGCCTATGGAGGAAGTACCGGGCAAGCCCATGCGCCACGGATATACCACCGGCTCCTGCGCCACCGCAGGAGCCAAAGCAGCACTAGTGGCGCTCATCGAGCAAGCGCCGCAATCGCACGTGCACATCCGTATCCCCATCGGGGAGACGGTTGAATTTGCCCTGCACAGCTGCGCGTTCACGGAGCTGTGGGGCGAAGCCGCCCTCATCAAGGACGGCGGCGATGATCCTGATGCGACGCACGGTGCGGAGATCATCGTGCGCGTAAGCTTCCGTGCCGAGCCTGGCGTCGGCATCGATGGCGGCATTGGCGTTGGGCGCGTGACGAAGCCCGGCCTGCCGGTCGAGATCGGTCAAGCAGCGATTAACCCGGTCCCGCGGAAGATGATCCGCGAAACCGTGCAGGAAGTGCTTGACCATTACGAGATCGTGCACGGTGTAGACGTGCTCGTATCTGTGCCCGCCGGCGAAGAAATCGCCAAGAAGACGCTGAATGGGCGTCTTGGCATCCTCGGCGGCATCTCGATTCTCGGCACCCGCGGCACGGTGGTGCCATTTTCGAGTGCGGCCTACAAGGCCAGTGTCGCACAAGCGATTCGCGTTGCCGTGAAATGTGGCTGCAAGCATCTGGTGCTCTCGACTGGCGGCCGGACGGAAATATTCGGGATTAACATGTATCCCGAGCTTCCGGAGGAAGCTTTTATCGAGATGGGCGATTTTGTCGGATTTGCTCTGATACAAGCCCAAAGACAAGGCATCCGTAAGGTGACGTTGGTCGGCATGATGGGCAAGTTCTCAAAGGTGGCACAAGGTGTGATGATGGTGCATTCGAAGAGCGCTCCGGTTGATTTTGGGTTTCTTGCGCAGGTCGCGATCGAATCGGAAGCGTCCGATGCACTTATTGAAGAAATCAGAGGTGCCAACACAGCTTCACAGGTTGGAGATTTAATGGCTTCTACGGGGAATTTGCGTTATTTTGAGCGGTTATGCGAGCGCTGCAACTTAGCTGGACTAGAAGAGGTTGCGAGAGACGGGTTTGATTTCATAGAAACAGCGATCATTTCAATGAAAGCCGAACTCTTAGGGAAATCGGCGATGGTGAAGCGGAGCGAGAATGGAGAGATGGCATACGAATGAGTAGAAATGTGAAAGTGATTGGTGTTGGCGATAACGGACAAGGGAGCCTGCTCCCTTTGTATATCAAATGGATTAATGAAAGTGAAGTACTTGTAGGCGGAGAGCGGAATCTTGCCTTTTTTCCTGAATATAAAGGCGAGAAAATCGTCATAAAAGGCAGTTTGCCAGAGCTCATGAGTAAACTTCAGAAAGAAGAACGTTCCATTGTCATTTTGGCTTCGGGCGACCCGCTCTTTTATGGGATTGGCGGTTATGTTGAGAAGAAGCTGGAAGGTGTACAAATTTACCCGGCTGTTAGCTCGATTCAACTGGCTTTTGCCCGGATGGGGGAAAGCTGGCACGATGCTTATATCACAAGCGTTCATGGACGGAGCATCAAAGGCTTGGCGCAGCGAATAGATGGGAAAGACAAAGTGGCCCTGCTCACGGATGAAACGAATTCACCGAGTGCGATTGCGGCTTATTTGCTTTCTTTTGGCATGACCGAATATCGTGCCTTTGTGGCAGAGAATTTGGACGGAGCCGAAGAACGCTGTGGTTGGTACGATTTGGACCAGCTGGTCACGGCAACATTTTCACCACTCAATGTGGTTATTTTGAAAAAACAAGTCCCAGGGCCTGTTTGGCCGCTTGGCATTGAAGATGATCAGTTCGCCCAACGCAAACCGGATAAAGGGCTAATAACGAAAAAAGAAATTCGTGTATTAAGCATCAGTCAATTAGCTCTACAAGTGGATAGTGTTGTATGGGATATTGGAACTTGTACAGGCTCCATAGCCATTGAGGCGGCACGTATAGCTCGTGAAGGCGCCGTATTTGCCATCGAGAAAAACGAAGATGATCTCCAAAATTGCCTGGAAAACAGCGCCAAGTTTCGTGTTGATCTTACAGCCGTGCATGGCAGAGCGCCAAAGGGTCTCGATGTATTCGCTGATCCGGATGCCATCTTTATTGGCGGAAGCGGTGGAGAGATGCAAGAGCTGCTCGAAATATGTGCAGCTAGACTGAAGCCGAATGGCAGGATTGTGTTGAATGCAGCGACGATAGAGACGTTATACGAGGCCGATAAAACGTTTGAGAAGGTTGGTTTCTCTACGCAGATATCGCTAGTACAAGTATCGCGCAGCAAGCCTATCCTTCATATGAAACGATTCGACGCACTGAATCCGATCTACATCATTACAGCGCAGCGCAAGCAGACAGATATGGAAGGAGAAAAAGGCGATGAGTAATATAGGCACACTGTATGGTTTGGGTGTTGGCCCAGGCGATCCGGAATTAATTACGGTTAAGGCTTTTCGATTGTTAAAAGAATGTCCAGTCATCGCTTACCCAAGAAAGAAGCGTGGAGCCAAGAGCTATGCGCTAGCGATTACGGAGCTATACGTGAATACGGAGCAAAAAGAGATGATGGGGCTCACTTTTCCAATGACAAGGGATAAAGATGCGCTTGAAATGCAGTGGACGAAGACAGTTGAAAGTGTTTGGGCACATTTGGTGCAGGGAAAAGATGTTGCTTTCGTGACAGAGGGCGACCCGATGATTTATAGCACCTACATTCACTTGATGCGGCTTATGAACGAACGTCATCCTGAAGTAAAGGCTGTCTCCATCCCTGGGATTTCTTCGATTAACGCGTCTGCTTCACGTTTGGGCATCCCCTTAGCGGATGGTGATGAGCAAATTGCCATTGTCCCGGCTATGGACGACTACGACAAGATGCGCAAGGCCATCGAAGAACATGATTGTGTCGTGTTCATCAAGGTCGCCAAAGTGATTGATTTGATGCTATCCGTACTTCGCGATCTCGGATTTGTGAATAAGGCATCCGTTTTAACGAAAGTCACTTCCTCGGAGGAAGAAATTTGGCGTAATGTGGAAGAACTGCAAGGACGAGAATTGGAATATTTAACCTTGATGGTGGTGAGAAAATAGATGAAACTCTATATAATTGGCGCGGGACCGGGAGATCCGGATTTGATCACAGTGAAAGGCTTAAAGCTTCTTCAGCAAGCAGATGTTGTGATGTATACAGACTCGCTTGTGAATGAAGAGTTGATCGCTAAGGCGAAGCCTGAAGCAGAAGTTCTGAAAAGCTCCGGCATGGAGTTGGTAGAAATGGTTGGCATCATCGTCGACCGCCTTAAACAGGGGAAGATGGTCGTGCGCGTGCATACCGGAGATCCGGCTATGTTCGGTGCAACGATGGAACAAATCGCTCTGCTGCGTAAAGAAAACATTGGCTATGAAATTATTCCAGGTGTAAGCTCCGTTTTCGCTTCAGCCGCGGCTGTTGGCGCAGAGCTCACGATTCCAGATCTTACCCAAACGGTTATTCTAACTCGAGCGGAAGGTCGTACGCCAGTGCCGGAGCTTGAGAAATTGCGCGACCTTGCTGCACATCATTGTACAATCGCTTTGTTCCTGAGTGCTACTTTAATCAAGAAAGTAGTTAGCGAGTTTATTGAGGCAGGGTGGAGCGAGGAGACACCTGTTGCGGTCGTTCAGCGTGCTACGTGGCCGGATCAGCTAATTGTTCGTACAACGGTAGGAAAGCTGGAAGAGGATATGCGGAGCCATGGTATTCGTTCGCATGCGATGATTTTGGCAGGCTGGGCGCTGGATCCGGAAATTCACGGCAAAGAGGAGTATCGCTCCAAATTATACGATAAATCATTTACACACCGTTTCCGCAGAGGTGTTAAGCCATGACGATTAGTCTTGAAGAGGGAGTCATTCCTGTTATACGACAACAAAATGACTATGCGATCGTAGCAATTACGAAGCATGGTGTCGAGATTGCACGTAAGCTGAATGAGCAAATGAGCGGTACGGATGTCTATTACATGAGCAAATTCGTCAAAGGTGATGAAGAGCAGCGCTCGATACAAATGTTTGAGGGCAGTGTTCGTTTATTATTTCCTGCATTATTTCCCGCATACCAAGGACTTATTATCATCATTTCCCTAGGAGCTGTTGTTCGTATGATTGCTCCATTACTGAAAGATAAGAAGAAAGATCCTGGTGTTGTTGTTATTGATGATAATGGGGAGCATGTCATCAGCGTGCTTTCTGGGCATTTGGGTGGCGCAAACGAGCTAACTCATGAGGTTGCAGCTGCTATTCATGCAAGGGCTGTGATTACTACGGCATCGGATGTTCAGAAAACAATTCCTGTCGATCTCTTCGGCCGTCGTTTCGGTTGGGTTTGGGAATCGGCAGATAAACTGACCCCGGTCAGCGCTGCTGTCGTTAATGAAGAGCGAATTGCTGTTATTCAGGAATCGGGTGAACCGAATTGGTGGACACATGAGCGACCTATACCCGCCAATATTAGGCGGTTCACATCGATTTCGGAAGGTCGAGCAAGCGAGCCGAATGCTGTCCTGCTCATCACTCATCGTCTACTGGGGCTAGAGGAGGAAAGCATTCTAACTAACGGAGTGCTGTACAGGCCGAAAGTTATTATTCTAGGAATAGGCTGTAACCGCGGAACTTCAGCAGATGAAATTGAACAAGTCATACAATTAACACTTGAAGAGCTATCATTTTCCATACGAAGCGTGAAAGCAGTCTGTACGATCGATTTGAAGAAGGACGAAGTAGGCTTGCTCGAGGTTACTCGTAATCATGGCTGGGAGTTCATCACCTATACACCTGAAGAGTTGAACACCGTGACCGTCGAGGCACCTTCCGAGACTGTGTATCAGTTTACAGGAGCGTATGCGGTAAGTGAGCCGGCTGTTAAGCTTTACACCGGCCAAGATAAACTAGCATTAGTTAAGAAAAAATCAGGAAATGTCACAATTTCTGTGGGATTACTGGACTTTACTGGTTCTGCTTCATTCGAACGAGGTGGCTTGTGATGGATCGGCGGATTGTCATTGCAGGCACAGGCAGTGGTGTAGGGAAGACTACCTTGACCATCGGTATGATGGCTGCTTTACAGAAACGAGGAATTACGGTTCAGGGATTTAAGTGTGGTCCCGATTATATTGATCCAACCTATCATTCGGCAGTTACGGGAAGGCCTTCACGCAACTTGGATTCATGGATGACTGGGCGTGACGCGGTGAAGGAAATATTTGAGCGAGGAAGTCAAGCTTCAGATATTTCGATTATCGAAGGTGTTATGGGGATGTTTGATGGCAAAAACCCAATGACGGACGAAGGCAGTACCGCGGATATAGGACGCATTCTAGGTGCTCCGATCGTGTTAATTGTCAACATTGCCAGTATGGCAAGAAGCGCCGCTGCGATCGTGAAAGGCTTTCAGGAGTTTGGTCATGGCGATAACATTGTAGGTGTCATTGCCAATCGAGCAGGCAGCGAAGGGCATTATAAGATGGTTAAGCAAGCTATCGAGCAGGAATGCGGTGTTCCTGTACTTGGGTTTCTGCCTCGCGACGTGAACATTGAACTTCCTGAAAGACACTTAGGTCTGGTTCCATCGATTGAGCGAGGCGAGCTCCAAACTTTTTTTGAGCTTTTGGCTGACAAAGTGACGGCACATATAGATTTGGATCTTTTGTTGGATTTAGCCGCAGCTGAGCCAATAGATTGTAAATCCGTTTTGTTTACAAGCGATGATCAACTTGAGGCACCTAAACGGGTTAAAATCGCGATCGCCAAAGATGCCGCATTCCACTTTTATTATCCGGAGAATCTGGAACTGTTAGAGGCAGGAGGTGCGGAATGTGTATTCTTTTCACCACTTGCGGGTGAAGAGGTTCCTCCTGATGCTGATGGACTTTACATTGGTGGAGGGTTCCCCGAGGAATTCGCTGAACGATTAGCTGCCGAAGAAGGGGTTAAGGCGTCTGTCCGCAGCCGAATTGAGGAAGGAATTCCGACACTCGCTGAATGCGGTGGATTTATGTTCCTCACGGAACAAATTGTAGATACGACAGGAAATGAATTTCCAATGGTTGGCATGATCCCCGGAAAAGTCAACATGCAGACGAAGTTAGCAGCTTTAGGTTACCGCGAGGCTTCTGGTGTAGAGGGAAACTTTTTGCTGCCCTTAGGTGAAGAGGCTCGCGGCCATGAATTTCATTATTCAACGTTTCAAGCTAAAGAGGGTGCAGATGTGAAAGCTGCCTTTCAATCGAAGGGTAGGCTTGGAACCAAAGCAGATGGGTATCTCACCGGGAATCTTGTTGCCGGCTATACACATTTGCATTTCGCATCTAATCCGAACATGGTGAAAGAATGGATTCATGCGTGTAAGCAGTATCAGCAAAGTCGTAAATAACAATGAAACCCCTTAGCTAGTTAGCTAGGGGGTTTCGACATGCCATTATTTTATGAATGTAAGAGCTTGATCCGCAATTGAATATTTGTAACGGTCAAGACAGTTGCAAAGGTAATCTTTGCGACAGATCGGGCAAGGTTCTTTCATCAATCTATTCAAATCAGTCACTTTGCCGATACCGGTTTCGGAATCTCTTTCGAAGAAAAGACGGCATTTATTGCGGTCTTTCAGTGAGACAACGACTTCGAAAAGACCATTTTTTTTGTTATCACTAACTATTGTTGCATCTACTACCTGCGGATCGTATGCCATGGTAATTCCTCCTAAGAGTTTTGCTTTAGCAAAACTTTCTACGTAAGCTTAAGCATAAACTAGCATTTTCGTATAGGGATCTTTGACCTGCGATCAAAGTCTCACCTCGTTGTTTAGCTTGTGCGCATTAGTATATTATATAAATAAAAAAGATTTAATTCAATAGGAGGGCCAACACTCGTGATTATGGACTATTGTGAGCAGGAAATGACCGAAGGGAAGGTACAGCTGCACATCGGCCTTCAATTTGAAGATGAGCCAGATTCCTTATATGTAGCGGAGTTAGAGGTAGGAGATAACGGAGTTGTACGGGAGTGGAAGCTGTTCTTTAACGGGTTTGACTGTAACTATACCTTTCGTCCTGCGGAAAGAGAAGCGTTAGTCCGTTATGCAGCCGAACAAGGAATCACGATCCATGAGCTTAATGAAGCATGAAAAAAGGAATCGTCACCATGCGAATGGTTCAAATTCCTTGATTTGTGTTTATCATTTTGTTTAGTTAGTAATTGTTTCAATGTAGGCGTCGTTTTGGTTACTGGGTTGACTCCATGCCAATGCAGTCGATGAATAGCAGGATCGAGCTTGCCTTCGCGTAAACTTCGTTGTCGATTTTTTTGTGCTTGAGTTCGTGACATTAGGATTCCTCTTTTCCTCTTATAAATTTGATTGTCATTCAAGTTAATTTTAAAGAATCATTTGGCCAGGAGCAATGGAAAGTTTTCTTATAACTTATAAATTCAACTCAATTTGGAAAAGGGTGATAGCTTTGCGTATTCAAATTCAACTAGCCGTGTCAGGCGAATTGGTTAAGCAGGATGTACTTGAAATAGCGGAATATAAACTTGGTGAAATGACGGATGAAGAAATCGAAAGTGCGATTGAAATAAAAATCCGCACATGGGTAGATCGCATGGTGCAAGTTGAATGGGAAGTTCTTGAATAACGAAGCATGAACTTTGATTGAATAGAGCTCCGAAAAGGGTGAATCCCCTTCGGAGCTCTTTGTGTGCAATTTTATGTATGTTTAGTGAATGATGTTGCCCACTCCTGTCTTTTGCAAGGCGTGCTCCCAGCTAGGGTAGTAATACAGGGCGTTTTTCATAAGGTCAGGATGCAGCTTCTTCACATTTTTTTTGGCTAGCGACTCCCCGGTGTTGTGAAGCTGTACAATGTGGCCTAACACTTCGTCTGCGCTCATGTTTAGCTCCATGGATGTTTCATCTCCTTTCGATAAGAATATAACCCAATACTTGCCATTGGATGGGTAAAATATACATAGAATATAGTGGCAAAGGGCAAAATAAGTGGGCCAAGAGACGAAAGGAAAGTCGGTGTCTATCATGAATTGGCCCTCGTTGTCATTGTTTTCTTCGAAGCCGCTGCCGCTCTGCAAAGGGAAGATTAGCGTAGGGGCGATTACGAAAGTATTGCTGCGTGATTTGCCGCCAGGCCGAATCGTTGTTCTTCAGCACCGTGACTTGGATGAAGTCATTGCACAGGAACTCATCGACCGTAAAGTCAAAGCGATCATTAATTGCCACCAAACGATGAGTGGCACATATCCGACCCAAGGACCCCTGTTGCTGCTGCAGCAGCATATACCGATTTGGGAAGTGGAGTCGTCGGCGTTCGAAGTTTTTGAATCGAATAAGGAAATTGCGATTTATGAGGATACGATCATCGTCGAAGATCAGCATATCTCCTGTACCGCATTTACACGTGAGAATTGGATAAGCTTGCAGCAGCTTGCGAATGATCAATCGTCAAGGCTATTAGAGCAATTTATTGATAATACGTTAACCTATGCAATTCGGGAGAAGCGAGCTCTTATGGAGCCACTGCCCTCATTACCCCTAAGGGTGAATTGCGAGGGTAAGCATGTGTTGGTTGTTTCCAGAAGGAAGGGGTATAAGAAGGATTTACTTGCCGCAAAAGCTTTTATCTCAATGGTCAATCCGATTCTGATTGGGGTGGATGGGGGAGCCGACGCACTGCTGGAGTGCGGTTATCAGCCGCATCTTATTGTAGGCGATATGGACAGTGTGACGGATCAAGCACTTTCGTGCGGCGCGGAGCTAATTGTCCATGCTTACCCGAATGGAACGGCACCGGGAATGGCTAGATTGACTACATTAGGGTTATTCGCGCACGTACTGCCTTGCTTCGGAACCAGTGAGGATGCGGCGCTCTTACTTGCCTTTGAGCAGCGGGGGGAGTGGCTTGTTACGGTTGGTGCACATACCCACATGATTGATTTTCTGGAAAAAGGAAGGGAAGGCATGGGAAGCACACTTCTTGTTCGGATGAAGGTAGGGGCGCGTTTGGTCGATATCAAAAGTGTAGGCGCCCTGTATAAGCAGCCCTATCTATGGACGAAAGAGGCAGGTACCACTGTTCTTCTTTCACTTTTCTTTATTGCTCTAGGGCTTTTTCAGCTTCACTGGATTTTGAAACGAGTTACTCACGTTGTTTGGAAGCTTGGAGGTGAAGGATGAATCCATATCTATCCATCATTATTCCAGCTTGGAATGAGGCAAGCACGATTCCGTGTACACTTCAACATCTGTTGAATCAGTCGGACTTCATTAGAGGGGCGGGGATGAGCTTCGAAATTATTGTGGTCGACGATGGCAGCGTCGATAATACCTACGAGGCTGCTTGGCCTTGGGTGGACAAGCTGGTCAAGCATGATCGCCGCCGCGGCAAAGGAGCAGCGATGCAATCAGGTGTCGCCAAGGCACGCGGCGACCTGCTGCTCTTCCTTGACGCCGACCTGCAGGATACGGCCGGAGAGGCGCTCGTCCTCATCGAGCCGCTGCTGCGGCGCGAAGCGGATATGGCGATAGCGAAGCTGCCGCCGTCTACCGCCAAAGCAGGCTTCGGCTTGGTCAAGGGTATGGCCCGCCGCGGTATTCACCGGCTCAGCGGCTATAAGACCGAAGCTCCCTTGTCCGGACAACGCGCAGTGCGCGCTGATCGGCTGCGGGAGCTTGGAGGGTTCGCGCACGGCTTCGGCGTGGAAGTCGCGCTAACGATCGATGCGGTGCGGCATGGCCTGCGCATCGTGGAGCTGGACGTGCCCATCACGCACCGTGAAACGGGGCGGGATTGGCACGGATGCGTGCACCGCGGCAAGCAGTTCGCCGAGGTCGGTTTGACGCTGCTGACTCGCTGGAAGGGGAGGAAGCAGGTATGGTTATCATCGGATCGATCCTCGATCTGATTGTGCTTGGAGCGGCAGGGTGGTGGATGCTGCCACACGTAAGGCGCTTTTTGGAGGCCCATGGGCAGGTGGGCCCGAACTATCTTGGTCACCCCATCCCTCGCGGGATGGGGGTCGTTCTTTGGTTGCTCTTATGGCTTCAGGAGCTGGTTCTTCAAGGTGCTGTAAGGTTAGAATCTTCAGGCTTGATGGGCGAAAATTCATTGCTGAAAGAGATTAGTTCCCTTGAAGTGAATAATCGAGTATTCACTTTTACCGCTACATTCATTTTTTTATTAGGTTGGACAGATGATTTAATAGGCAGTAAAGCCGTAAAAGGTCTAAAGGGTCACTTCCAATATTGGATGGAGTCAAAGACTTTATCGATGGGAGCCGTTAAGGCGTTAGGCACATTAACAATTGCTGCATGGCTTGTTGTAGCGGTCGGAAACGATCAAACCCCCATCTGGCAGATGGGGGTTGAGCTAATACTGCTGATACTCATGACAAATACCTTGAATTTGCTTGACGTTCGTCCAGGTCGTTCATTAAAAGCATTTTTGGGTAGTTCTTGTGTGGTATTGTTCGTGGGCTTGTATTTTTTGGACTTGGAAACGAGTGTGTTTTTTCCAATGATCCCGGTATGCATGGGTGGATTGATTCTTTATAGCCTTGATATTCGAGGACTAGGGATGCTTGGTGATGCCGGATCGAATCTACTTGGTTTTACATTAGGTTATGGAATCATCATGATCTTGCCTTGGGAAGCACAATGTGTGATTGTTGCTGTAATCGGCTTCCTTCATAAACAAGCGGAGGTGAGTTCCATTACGCAAATGATTGAAAAGAACCGATTTCTTCATTGGTTAGATCGTTTAGGCCGGACTTGAAAGTTCGGTCTATTTGCGGCGGTTTGGTTTAAATCTTGGTGCTACATAATTTCGTTTACGATCACGGAAAAAAGTCCATCCCCCAATAAAAGCAACACCTAGAAGAAACAAAATAAGCCCAAGGATAAATTTTCCCCACAGGATATGACCATCCGTATCGAATTGAGCGAAAAAGGCGTCCTTCATGGCAAGGAATCCATAGGTCGCTGTCAAACCGGGAATAACGAGAAGAAGAATAGCAATAAATCGATAAAATGGTGCTCTCATAGCTGCTCCTTACTTTGCATGATACATGTTTTTCTATCATCATACTCTGAATCTGTTAGTGTGTCTAATTCACAAATAAGACTATGATTTGATAACCAAAAAAGGGTAATATAATAGAGAGAAGTGTATACATATGAGGTAGTAATCGTTTAATAGGGAGGAAATACATAATGAGTGAACATAGATATGACGTCGTAGTTCTTGGTGGTGGTATTGGAGGTTATACCGCGGCTATACGGGCTGCGCAATTAGGGAAAACGGTGGCTGTCGTGGAAAGGGACAAGCTTGGAGGCACTTGTTTACATCAAGGCTGTATTCCAAGTAAATCTCTCCTTCGAAGTGCTGAAGTATACGCAACAATGAAGAAAAGTGAGGATTATGGCATTTCTGCTGAGTCCATTGAAGTGAAGTTTGATAGTGTGCTTAACCGTAAGCAACGTATTGTTGATCAGCTGCATCAAGGACTGCAATTCCTGATGAAGAAAAATAAAATCACGGTCCATTACGGCAATGGTCGCATAATTGGACCTTCTATCTTTTCACCACGCAGCGGTGCTGTTTCTGTAGAGAAGGAAGACGGGGATATCGAAACGCTTCTATCGAGTAATTTGATCATTGCTACAGGCTCCCGACCGCGTAATTTACCAGGATTAGAGATCGATGGTACCCATATTTTAACGAGTGAAGACGCTTTGCGTATGGAGAACCTTCCTAAGTCAATCATTATTGTCGGTGGCGGTGTGATCGGTGTAGAATGGGCTTCGATGCTGAGCGATTTCGGTGTAGCGGTTACCATAGTTGAGCTGGATAAACGATTAGTTAGCTTAGAAGATGCGGATATTTCCAAAGAGCTGGAGCGATTGTTTAAGAAACGCGGCATTAACTTGGTTACTGGTGCAAAAGTGCTTCCTGATTCGGTGAAGGTGACGGAAGGCAGTGTTACTTTACAAGCGGACAAGCAAGGTGAGATCGTTGAATTAACGGCAGATAAGGTGCTTGTATCTGTTGGGCGCGTAGCCAATGTTGAGGGAATCGGGCTTGAAAATACAGATATTAAAATAGATAAAGGTAGCATTCGTGTGAATCGGTTCATGCAAACGACAGAATCACATATCTATGCGGTTGGCGACGTGATTGGAGGGCTCATGCTGGCTCATATGGCCGGTCATGAAGGGATTTTGGCAGCTGAACACCTGGCGGGTCAAACTCCGCATGAGCTGCAAGCGCATCTCGTTTCAAAATGTACGTATACAAGACCGGAAATAGCTAGTGTTGGTTGGACCGAACAACAGGCTGTAGACCAAGGACACAAAGTGAAAATTGGCAAATTTAGCTTCAAAGGGATTGGAAAAGCACTTGTATATGGAGATACAGATGGCTTCGTAAAGGTTATCGCAGATAGTGAAACGAATGACATTCTGGGTGTACACATGATTGGACCGCATGTGACGAACAGCATATCCGAAGCGGCGCTTGCCCAGGTACTGAATGCGACGCCTTGGGAAGTGGGGCAAACCATTCATCCACACCCAACTTTGTCAGAAGCATTAGGAGAAGCGATGTTGGCCGTCGATGGGATTGCAATTAGCGGATAAAAATTGTAATCATAAACATTTGCGTTTATAATAAGCATATAGAGTCAAGTACTAGGACCAGGTAATAAATTTATGTGGTACCTAAAATTTCTAAAGGAGGCAACCTCCATGTCTATTGGTCAACTATATAAACATAGAAGTTTAGGTTTGTCTGACGACGAAGCCGTTCGTATGTATACAGTCATGAGTCTTGCTGCTAAATATGATGAGCGAGCTTTCATGCTTCAACGCGCAGGTAAAATACCTTTTCACGTATCTGGAATGGGACAATATGCCGGTCAGGTAGGGATGGCTTTTGCGATGAAAGCGCAAAAAGATTATTTCTTGCCCTATTATCGTGACTATGCGTTTGTACTATCTGTAGGTATGACTGTGAGGGATTTAATGCTTGCGGTTTTTTGCAAAGCAGAAGACGTCAACAGTGGTGGAAGGCAAATGGCTGGTCACTTTGGCGATAAGAAAAATCATATAGTCACAGGGTCGTCCCCTGTTACGACCCAAGTGCCGCATGCTGCTGGTATCGCGCTTGCTGCCAAAATGAAAAAGCAAGACTTCGTCACATTTGTTTCCTTCGGCGAAGGCTCAAGCAATCAAGGTGATTTCCACGAAGGCTGTAATTTCGCGGGTGTACATAAACTGCCTGTTATTTTCGTTTGTGAAAATAATCAATACGCGATTTCCGTTCCTCTTCATAAACAAGTGGCAGGGAAAATCGCTGATCGTGCGCTGGGATATGGGTTCCCAGGTATTCAAGTAGATGGCAGTGATGTATTAGAAATGTATCGGGTGACGAAGGAAGCAAGAGAAAGAGCAGCTCGTGGCGAAGGTCCAACGCTCATCGAAATGATTTCCTATCGACTCATGCCTCATTCAACATCGGATGATGACATGCTGTACCGGACGAAAGAAGAAGTAGAACAGAACCGTCAAAAAGACGGCATCCTTAAGTTCAAAGAATATTTAATGGAATGCGGACTATGGAGTGAAGATCAAGATCGTGACCTTCAGGAACGGCAAAAGCAAGAGATTAATGAAGCTACAAAGTATGCGGATCTCGCGCCTTATCCGAAACCGGAAGATACGCTCCTTCATGTTTACGCGGAAGGAGATGACCAATAAATTATGGCTGTAATTACATATTTGGAAGCAATCCGTTCTGCCATGCAGGAGGAAATGCAGCAGGATGATAACGTCTTCGTACTCGGTGAAGATGTTGGTAAAGGTGGTGTCTTGAACACGACCAAAGGGCTGCGTGATTTGTTTGGTGAGGAGCGTGTACTAGACACGCCGCTCGCGGAGTCTGCCATCGTAGGTGTGGCTATTGGTGCGGCGATGTATGGGATGAAACCGATCGCCGAAATTCAGTTTGCTGATTTCATCTTCCCAGCAACGAATCAAATTCTTAGCGAAGCGGCTAAGATTCGTTATCGTTCTAATAATGACTGGACATGCCCGATTGTTATTCGTGCTCCATACGGTGCGACCGGAGCAGGTGCCTTATACCATTCCCAATGTCCGGAATCTGTTTTCTTTGGCACGCCGGGTGTTAAGATCGTAGCGCCTTCGAATCCATATGATGCTAAGGGGCTGTTGAAGGCAGCAATCCGAGATGCTGATCCTGTGTTATTCTTCGAGCACAAGAAGTGCTATCTGGCACTATCTGCGGACGTACCAGATGACGATTATATCGTGCCGATCGGCAAGGCCGACATCAAACGCCAGGGCACAGACATTACAGTTATCGCCTACGGCATGGTTGTAAATTATGCCTTACAAGCAGCTGAAGAGCTTGCGAAGGAAGGCATTTCGGCACACGTACTTGACCTGCGCTCCCTACAGCCACTTGACAAAGAGGCTATTTTGGAGGCCGCTAGGAAAACAGGCAAAGTGCTCATCGCTCATGAAGACAACAAAACAGGCGGTGTTGGTGCTGAAGTGTCGGCGATTATCGCCGAAGAAATGTTGTTCGAGCTTGATGCGCCAATAGCGAGACTTTGCGGCCCTGACGTTCCGGCAGTGGGCAGTAACCCACCGATGGAGAAATTTTTCCTGCTCAATGCAGATAAACTGAAGGATGCTATGCACCAGCTTGCTATGTTCTAATTTCTCACATCTAAATTCCTTATATTGATCATTTCCTGAACTTAGGAGGTACACCCATGAACCAAACCAACAGCCGACTAACCGAGGTAACGGTCCCGCATCTAGCGGAGAGTCTCGTTTCGGCTACAATAGGCAAATGGCTCAAGAAGCCTGGCGATTATATTGAACAATACGATGTGCTTTGTGAGCTTTTCACAGAGAAAGTGAATACGGAAATGCCTTCACCAATTGAAGGTACACTTGTAAAAATTATTGTCGGCGATGGCGAGACAGCTGCTGTTGGCGAAGCCATTTGTTTGATTGAAGAGCCGGGTGCAGCTTTGGCGAACGGAGCATCAACCGCAGGAGCTGCAGCTGCTAGTCATGCTGGAGCCGCGCTGGCGGAAGACTCAGACCAAAGCATGCGTGGTCGTTATTCTCCAGCTGTGCACAGACTTGCGCAAGACAATAGTGTAGATTTGTCTCGTGTTGCAGGGACGGGGCTTGGCGGAAGAATTACGCGTAAGGACGTTGAGCAATTCATCGCCTCCGGTGGAGCGAATGCAGCTCCTGCCGCAGTGCAAACGAATCAACCGGCAGCTGCAGTTGCTCCTCAAACCGCTGCACAAGCAGATTCGCAGCAGGCTCACCAGCCTGTTCGCAGCTCTGGCATCCATCTGTCCGCTAATCCGCAAACACCGTTGATTGAAGCGGAAGGTCATTCATTAGATGCTCGCAATGAGCATTTCATTGACGTTACACCAATGCGCAATGCCATTGCTTCAAAAATGCGCCAGAGTGTAACAGAAATTCCGCATGCTTGGACAATGATTGAGGTCGATGTAACGAATCTTGTTGTTCTGCGGAATAAAGTGAAAGACGAGTTTATGCGCCGAGAAGGCATTAACTTAACGTACTTGGCATTCATGCTGAAGGCGGTCGTCAATGCCATTAAGGATTACCCGATCATCAACTCCGTCTGGGCCGTAGATAAAATTATCGTGAAACGCGATATTAACATTTCGTTATCTGTAGGAACGGAAGATTCAGTCTTGACGCCAGTTATCAAAAAAGCGGATCAAAAAAATATAGCAGGATTAGCCAGAGAAATTGATGAATTGACGAAGAAAACACGCGCGGGGAAATTATCGCTGAATGATATGGTTGGCGGCACATTTACTGTAAATAATACAGGCTCCTTCGGTTCGATTCTGTCTTACCCGATCATCAACTACCCACAAGCAGCTATTGTGACCTTCGAATCGATTGTGAAGAAGCCTGTCGTTATTCAAGATATGATTGCGGTTCGTTCGATGGTTAACCTTTGTTTGTCCCTGGATCACCGTATTCTTGATGGTGTCATCTGTGGCAGGTTCTTACAAAGAGTGAAAGAAAATTTAGAAAGCTATAACGCAGATACAAAGATTTATTAAACTATGAATCAAAAAATAATCCCGCAGTAAACAATATGCTTGATAGCAGCATCGTGAGCAGCATAACGTAAATCACGATTTTAAACCAACGCTTATTCTGTAACAATGAAGATTCACTCCTTTTTCGTGAAAAAGCTTGTACGGTTTTATTGTAACTCATAGAGTGTATCGGAGGAAAGTACATGATTCAGCAAAATCGTTTGGTGGAAGAGTTCATCTCCCTTGTGCAAGTAGACAGCGAGACCCGATTTGAGCAAGAGATTTGTGTCGTTCTTAAAGAAAAGTTCAGTCGTTTAGGATTGCATGTCGTGGAAGATAATTCGATGGCGAAAAGCGGTCACGGATCAGGGAATTTGATCTGTACACTTGAAGCAACGGACAGCAACGCAGCAATTCCGACTATTTTCTTCACTTCTCATATGGATACGGTAGCTCCTGGGAAAGGTATCAAGCCGCAAATTGGCGATGATGGCTATATCCGCAGCGATGGAACGACGATTCTTGGCAGCGATGATAAAGCGGGTATCGCGGCGATGATCGAAGGCATTCAAGTGTTAAAAGAGCAAAACATCCCACATGGCCGCATTCAATTCGTTATTACGGCAGGGGAAGAGAGCGGTCTGAAAGGCGCCCGTGCCATGGATCGCAGCGTTATGGAAGCTGAGTTCGGCTTTGCACTTGATTCTAACGGCGCCATTGGCGATATCGCAACAGCAGCGCCTGGACGTGCAGAAATTGAAATTATTTTCCACGGAAAGTCAGCTCATGCCGGCGTTAATCCTGAAGATGGCATCAGTGCCATCCAAGTTGCGAGTAAAGCAGTTTCACGTATGTCGCTCGGTCGAATTGACAGCGAAACTACTGCGAATATTGGCAGTTTCTCAGGCGTAGGTCCATTGAACGTAGTATGCGATAAAGTGAAAATGGAAGCGGAAGCACGCAGTATCGTTCAGCATAAGCTGGAAGCGCAAATCGCCGCGATGAAAGAGGCTTGTGAATCAGCTGCAGCTGATGCTGGCACCACGTGCCAGTTTAACGCGGATATTGTGTATGCCTCCTATATGCATGATGACTCTGCTCCGATTGTACAATTGACCGCTAGAGCACTAACAACATTGGGATTGACAGCTCGAACATTCCACTCCGGTGGCGGCAGTGATGCGAATATCTTCAACGGAATGGGCATACCAACGGTTAATCTCGCTGTTGGTTATCATGAAATCCATACAACAAAAGAACATATTGCCATTAGTGATTTAGTCAAAACGGCTGAATTACTCGTTGCTCTCGTGAAGGAAGCTGCGAAAGTTTAATTCAACATTTTCTAGCGAACCGATTAGTCTGTGCCAATTTTCTTGGCAGGGCTGGTCGGTTTTTTTATTCACTCACCCAATATAGTGGGGTAAAACGAAAACAATTCACATATGCTTCGAGTAAGACACGTCCAGGAAGGGGAAACTGGCTTGATGATGCGGGATGAGGGTACGGTTTCGGATATTATTTCAGTCAGAGAGGGACTACAGATTGTCACTGTATGGATGCGGAGCGGTGAGCTTGAGCGTGCTGTACACTACACGGATACATTGCCTTTGTTAACTCCTGGGGACGTGGTTGACTTAAATGTAACAGCCATGAAGCTGAGGTTAGGTTCAGGGGGATTTCATATCGTAATATCAATTCGTGACCGAAAATCGGATCACCATTCAGCATCTAAACCTTCAAATGGACACATAATGAAGCTCAAATATACCCCGATGCAGCGAAGTGTGTTCGCTATTGAAGAGCTTGCCAGCTCGTTTCATTCTGTGTTTCAAGGTGACATGAATCTAGAGGGGATGCCCGTCTTACTGGGAGAATTGCACAGTATGCTGCCTGTCGTGATGTGCTGGCTCAGATATCGGCATTCACAAAGAAAAACATCTGATCGTGCTTTGGAGGTGGCCTATATCATGACTGATGGGGGGGCTCTTCCACTTGCATGGAGTGAGCATGTGGCCATACTTGAGAATATGGAATGGCTTAAAACCACGATTACTTATGGTCAAGCCTACGGAGGTAAGGTGGAGGCGGTTAATAAATTTAGCGCATTAGTTGCAGCAAAGCATGTAGCCAAAGCAAATATCAGCATTGTAACCATGGGGCCAGGCATCGTGGGAACGAATACCCGATACGGATTTTCAGGTCTTGAGGTTGGTGAGCTCGTAAATGCTGTATACGCACTTGGTGGGATTCCAGTGGTCATTCCGAGAATTTCTTTTGCTGATTCGAGGATTCGGCATCAGGGCATTAGTCATCATACGCTTACTGCGCTGCAGCTGGCAGCGAGATGTCCGGCTGTAGTGCCTCTCCCACTTTTGGAAGCGAAAGAAAGTGCTGTTGTACAGAAACAAGCGCAGCATCTGCAGCTGCACCGAATTGTAGTCATGCCGAGCCCATCTATTGCAGAAATCGCTGAAGCTTTTTCCATGTATCCACAACCTATTACCTCGATGGGAAGGGGATTATCGCAGGACCCGGCTTATTTCCAAGCGATTTGTGCGGCTGCGGATTGTGCAAGCCAGTTACATATTCCATTAGAGTAATGGTATTTCCACCTTGCTGCAGCATGAGCTGCAATTGACGTTTGATTTCCCAGGCCTTCCCTACAAGTCGAATTTGACGGTCAGTTACATAGCTCTTCATATCCATTTTCCTCATTTCAGGTAAAATTTTGATATAATGAACGATATGCGTGAATGGGACAAGTTAGACCAACTTTAACAAGGATGAGGTGTTCGTATGACATTACACAAAAAATTCGAAGAAATAACCATTAAGACCGAACCAATTTTCAAAGGTAAAATCATTTCGCTGCAGGTGGATCATGTTCGACTACCTAATGGGGAAACCGCAACACGTGAAATCGTAAAGCACCCTGGCGCTGTGGCTGTTATTCCTTTGCTAGGGGATAAAATGATCGTTGTGGAACAATATCGAAAACCGCTTGAGAAAAGTCAGGTCGAGATCCCAGCTGGCAAACTGGATGCAGGAGAAGAGCCGCTTAAGGCAGCCTTGCGCGAATTAGAGGAAGAAACGGGCTTTCGGACTGAAAATATCAAGCTGATCAGTTCCTTCTATACTTCTCCAGGCTTTGCGGATGAAATCATTCATCTCTATATCGCAGAAGATTTAGTGAAGGGTGATGCGAATCCGGATGAGGATGAATTCCTGGAATGCGAAGCGATTACTTTGGAACAAGCTCAGCAGTACATACGTGAAGGTCGAATTAGCGATGCGAAGACGATTATGGCTGTTTACGCCTGGCAGCTATACCTTTTAACAGGTCAAATCTAAATGAATGCTTATTATGTTGATCTCCATATTCACATAGGTCGATCGGAGAAGGGACAAGCGGTGAAGATCAGCGCTGCGAATGACCTGACATTCCTCAATATTGCGCAGGAAGCTGCCGTCAGAAAAGGAATGGAGATTATCGGTATTATCGATTGTCACTCGCCTTCTGTACAGGATGACATCATGACGTACTTGGATCGGGGTGAGATGGTGGAACTGGAGGGCGGCGGCATCCGCTATCAAGACACGACGATTATGCTGGGCAGTGAAATAGAGGTGCGCGATCCAGGCATGGGCCCGGCCCATTTGCTTGCCTATATGCCTAATCTTACGGTGATGCAGGGGTTCACTCAATGGATGAAGGGTCACATGAAAAATGTGGAGCTAAGCTCTCAACGCATTTATGTACCTGCTCGCGTACTTCAAGATGAGGTGCTCGGCAGGGGTGGCATCCTTATACCTGCGCATATTTTCACTCCGCACAAAAGTGTGTACGGAAGTGCGTCTTCTAAGATGGAGCACCTTCTTGATCTTAAAGGCATCTCTGCTGTTGAGCTTGGACTAAGTGCTGATTCCGATATGGCTGGTTTAATTTCGGAGCTTGATCCATTCACATTCGTCACGAACTCAGATGCGCACTCTCTTGGTAAAATTGGACGTGAGTATAACGAGATGAGGCTGGCAGCCCCTACATATGAGGAGCTCGTTAAAGCGCTGCATCGTCAAGAGGAACGCGGTATAATTGCCAACTACGGCCTTAATCCTCGTCTTGGTAAATATCACCGAACTTATTGCAGCTTATGCGAATCCGTTCTGGATGAAAGTGAAACGACCGTCGAGCGCTGTGCCGACTGTGGCAGCAATAAAATCGTCAGAGGAGTCATGGATCGGATTCTGAACTTAGCGGACCGTGAAATGGCTTACCTCCCGCCTTATCGACCTCCGTATCATTTTCAAGTTCCACTAGAATTTATCCCAGGTCTAGGGCCTAAAAAGCTTGATCAACTGCTTCGCCGCTTCGGAACGGAAATGAATGTCCTGCATCGCACCACACCAGATGAGCTTGCAAGTGAAATTGGTGAAGAAATTGCTTCTTATATTGTAAAAGCGCGAGAAGGCACCTTAAAGCTTGAAGTTGGTGGCGGGGGGAGATACGGCAAAGTTAAAAATCGTTCATAGTTTCCAGCACTCGCTCATAAGCTTGTCTTTGTAGAGGTTGACACAAGGAAGGAGCTGCGAGATGAATAGGAACCTAACGATGAAACAATATATGAAGGATAATTTGCCGCTATTTATATTCGTCTCCGTACTTTTCATCATAGGGGTCGTGTTCGGCGCCGTGATGGTGAATGCACTTTCTTTGGAACAAAAACAAGAAATGACTCGTCATTTGGGTAGTTTCTTTCATGAAATTAATGAAGGCGCTGAGTTTGACAGCCGGCAATCGTTCGTTCAAGCTTTCGGCATGCATATGAAGTGGATTTTGTTGATATGGCTCTTTGGTTTGTCTGTTGTTGGGCTGCCTTTGATTCTCGTTTTGGACTTTCTCAAAGGTGTGTTAATTGGGTTTACGGTTGGGTATCTTGTCGGCCAAATGTCTTGGAAGGGTATGTTATTTGCACTTGTTTCCGTTGCGCCTCAGAATCTGATTGTTATTCCGGCTATCCTATTCTGCAGTGTAGCGGCTATGGCGTTCTCCATCTATATGATCAAAAATCGCTTTATGAGCCGTAATGGAAACATATACCAGCCCTTTATGCGTTATACAACGCTTACTCTCCTGATGGGTGTTTTCCTTCTTGGAGCAGCGCTTTGGGAAGGATATATGTCGCAATTGATGATGAGATGGGTAACTCCTATGCTTGTTGGTCTATATGGATAACAGATCCACTTATGTTTCTGTTTGACTTTGTCAGTCAGCTCCCCCTATAATAAAAAGAGTGGCTAAAACTGGGCTTGGATGCCCACCTTTCTGAGGGGGAGGCATATGGAAGCAAGGATCGAGAAGATTAAGCAGCAATTGCAATCCCAAGGGTACAAACTAACCCCTCAACGGGAAGCGACAGTACGCGTACTTTTAGAGAATGAACAAGATCATTTAAGTGCTGAAGATGTGTTTATGCTTGTGAAGGACAAGGCCCCAGAGATCGGACTGGCGACAGTTTACCGAACTTTAGAGCTGCTGAGTGAGCTGCATGTCTTGGAGAAAATGAATTTTGGCGACGGTGTCGCTCGTTACGACTTACGTGACGACAGTACACGTCA
Organism: Paenibacillus germinis; assembly: GCF_013141785.1. NCBI lineage: Bacteria > Bacillati > Bacillota > Bacilli > Caryophanales > Paenibacillaceae > Paenibacillus > Paenibacillus germinis. Next base: position 124,753 of record NZ_WHOC01000149.1, on the reverse strand, counting down.
TCATCACCATCACTTAATCTGCGTGCAATGCGGGTCCGTGGATGAAATTATGGAAGATTGGCTCGGACCTTTGGAAGAACGGTTAGAGCAAGATTTTCATTTTCAAGTGCTAGATCATCGACTTGATTTTCAAGGTATATGCTATCGCTGTAACGATCGAGGAAAACCGGACTCATTGGACAAATCTAAAATAACAGTTTCTGAATGAAGCTGTTTATACAATGAAAATGCCTGTATGATCACCTTGTGCATACAGGCATTTTTGTGTTCTTTTCATATACTAAGAATAAGAAAGTCGGAGATTTACTCACATAATTAGCTCAGAAGCATGGCACATTATGTTTAGTGACAATAAGGAAGAAGGTAGCAAATATGACTCAACAACCAATTGTAGTCGGGGTTCCTAAAGAAATCAAAAACAATGAAAACAGAGTGGCTTTAACGCCTGGGGGAGCGGGTATGCTCTTATCGGCAGGACATCAAGTGCTTGTTGAATCTGGAGCTGGTGTTGGCAGCGGCTTCGGGGATGAGGACTATGCTCGAGAAGGCGCTGTTATTGTCGCGGATGCAGCTGAGGTATGGGCGCTCAGTGATATGATCATGAAAGTCAAGGAACCATTACCTGCGGAGTATGGTTATTTCCGGGAGGGGCAGATGCTGTTCACTTATTTGCATTTGGCTGCAGCAGGAGATTTGGCTGAACATTTGCTTAGTAAGAAAGTGACAGGGATTGCCTACGAAACGATTCAGCTTCCGAATGGCTCACTTCCGCTTTTGACACCGATGAGTGAAGTCGCGGGCCGGATGTCGGTACAAATCGGCGCCCACTTTTTGGAAAAGTTCTATGGGGGACGGGGCATTTTATTGGGTGGCGTACCCGGTGTGCCGCCAGCCGATGTAATCATTTTGGGCGGAGGCATCGTAGGAACGAATGCGGCCAAAATGGCGCTAGGTCTTGGAGCTAATGTTGTCATTATTGAACGGAGTGCAGATCGGATGAGAGCTCTGGATGATATATTCGGGGGAAGACTGCGAACATTGATGTCCAATCCTCATAATATTGCGAGTGCTGTACAGAAAGCGGATTTATTAATTGGTGCTGTTCTTATCCCTGGAGCTAGAGCTCCAAGATTAGTAACGGAAGCTATGGTTCAAAGCATGAAGCCAGGCGCTGTAATTGTGGATGTTGCCGTGGACCAAGGTGGATCGATTGAAACGATTGACCGTGTGACAACGCACAGCAATCCCACCTACGAGAAACATGGTGTACTTCATTATGCTGTTGCCAATATGCCTGGTGCCGTTCCGAGAACTTCAACACTGGGGTTAACCAATGTGACGATACCTTATGCAATGGAGCTTGCCAATAAAGGTTTTACTGAGGCCGTAGCAGCTAATTACGCATTACAATTAGGTGTGAATACGTACAAGGGGAGCGTAACGCATCCAGCAGTGGCTGAAGCTCTGGGCATGCCGTATGTGAAGCTGTCCGATCTGTCATAATCAGAGACCAAGCCTCATATCCTGATCATAAAAAGGGGATAGAAATGAGGACTGGTTATGATATTTTCATATCGAAAACTCGTTGTTCGCTTGCGCTTTATTTTACTATTTATGACTTTGACTGTGATTCTATATCAAGTTATGCTTGTACTAACGGGTTGGATTGAACCTGTGAACAAGTACAGAACACCAACGGGAAAGTCTGTTAAGGTGTTTGGCCAACACGAGCATGCTTCGGTTTCGGATACAGGTAAAATGAGTGACCGTTTACGTTTATTTTATTGGTATGGGGAATAAAGAAAGCGTAAAAAAGAGGATTTCTCACTGGAATCGTTGAATGCTATTCGGTATGAAGATATGGCATGATACGAAGGAGTATATCGGCATGATGACGAATGACCTGCAATCCTTCATCCGATTTTTGTCAGTTGAACGGGGACTATCGCGGAATACGTTGGAATCCTATGAGAGAGACTTACAGCAATTTGTTGAATATCTACAGCAGCAAGGCATCACAGCTTGGAGAGATTCAGGCAAAGCTCACATTACAGGATACTTATCACAGTTGAAAATGCTCGGACGAGCATCAGCAACCTTGTCTCGCAATATGGTTTCCATTCGAGCACTTTATCAATATTTAGTGAAAGAACGCGTAATGGATTCAGATCCAAGTATTTATGTGGATGCCCCCAAGTTGGAAAAAAAGCTTCCTAAAGTGCTGTCGATTGGAGAGGTAGAGAAGCTCCTCGAAGCACCACAGCCTGAGCTTGTAAGCGGCGCGCGTGATAAGGCTATGCTGGAATTGCTCTATGCGACAGGGATTCGAGTATCAGAGCTCATATCTCTGAATGTAACGGACATCAATTTGCAGATGGGTTTCATCCGTTGTATGGGGAAAGCGGATAAAGAACGTAATATTCCTATAAGTTCAATCGCCATTCGGTGTTTAACGACTTATATACATAATTATCGGATGAAGTTGTTAAAAAAAACGGCGGATGAAGAAGCCTTATTTATCGGTCATTTGGGAACCAGGATGACAAGGCAAGGGTTTTGGAAGATTTTGAAAAAATATGCAAATGAGATGAATATCGCGAATGAGATCACACCTCATGCCTTGAGGCATTCCTTCGCTGCCCATTTAATTGAAAATGGTGCAGATTTGAGATCTGTTCAAGAAATGCTAGGACATTCCGATATTTCCTCGACACAAATGTATGTTCAAGTTACCAAGCTCAAAATGAAAGACGTTTACAACCTTGCACACCCAAGAGCGAAATTATAACCTCACAGCGGCATTTCCCCTAGGGGGAAGCTGCTGTTTTGCATTCATAGGGTGGAAGTGAGATAATCGAGGGTGGATGACATTAGGAATTGATTTGGAGGGACAAGAGTGCGCTTTGAACGTATATGTTTAATTGTATTGGATAGCGTAGGCATCGGCGAATTACCGGATGCCAAGCAGTTTGGCGACAGTGGCGCTCACACACTAGGACATATTGCAGAGAAAGTAAACGGATTTGCACTCCCTAATTTACAACGAATGGGACTAGGGAGCATAGCTGATATTAAAGGGATTCCTGCAACAGATTCACCAGAAGGCTATTATGGAAAAATGGCTGAGGTGTCTGTTGGGAAAGACACGATGACTGGACACTGGGAATTGATGGGGCTCCGAATCACTACACCATTTAATGTATTCCCCGATGGATTTCCCGAAAAATTGATTTCTCAATTCGAGCAGGAGACTGGACGTAAGGTCATTGGAAATAAGCCGGCCTCAGGCACTGAAATTTTAGATGAGCTCGGAGAAGAGCAGATGAAAACAGGGGCTTGGATCGTTTATACATCTGCTGATAGCGTATTTCAATTAGCTGCGCATGAAGACATCATTCCGCTAGAAGAGCTGTACCGGGCATGCAAGATTGCCAGAAGGTTGACCATGCAGGATGAGTTTGCTGTTGGCAGAGTAATTGCAAGACCGTACCTCGGGGAGCCGGGTGCTTTCAAACGTACTCCGAATCGCCATGATTATGCCGTGAAGCCGCCAGCGCCTACGGTCATGAATCATTTGAAGGATGCTGGATTTGATGTGATTGCGATTGGGAAAATCAATGATATTTTTGATGGTGAAGGTGTTACAAAAGCCACATCAACAAAAAGTAATTTAGATGGTATTCAGAAGACAATAGAGGTACTAGGCTCCTCGTTCAAAGGACTGGCTTTTACGAATCTTGTGGATTTTGACTCGCTATTTGGGCATCGCCGTGATCCTGAGGGCTATGGAAGATCTCTGGAGGAATTTGATGCTTATGTGCCTCAGCTCAAAGCGGGTCTAGGACCGAAGGATCTATTAATCCTTACTGCGGACCATGGCAATGATCCTGTGCATCCGGGTACTGACCATACGCGCGAATACGTTCCTATTTTGCTATACAGCCCAAGCTTCCAGTTACCTGCTTCGCTTGGTGTCCGCGGAACCTTCTCTGATCTGGGAGCAACCATCGCAGATAATTTCGGCGTGAGTGCAACCGATCAAGGCGAGAGCTTCTTACATCTTTTAAAATAAATAATCACGAAATATTCAGTTTATGTGAACCGAAATCGCTTAGGAGGAATCTATCCATGTCCGATACGTCCATGATTCAAAAGATTCAAGAAGCAGCTGCCTTTATTAGCAAGGAAACGAATATTAAACCCCAAATTGGACTGATTCTAGGTTCAGGACTTGGCGTTCTTGCTGATCTTATTGAGCAGCCTATCGTTGTAGACTACTCGAGAATCCCTCATTTCCCGGTGTCTACTGTGGAAGGGCATGCCGGCGAATTGGTCGTTGGTACTATTCAAGGCAAGCAAGTGCTTGTAATGAAAGGTCGCTTTCATGCTTATGAGGGCTATGGCGCGGAAACAGTTTCTTTTCCAGTAAGAGTTATGAAAGAACTAGGTCTAGAAACATTGATTGTGACGAATGCAGCTGGTGGAATTAATGAATCCTATCAGGTTGGCGATCTAATGGTCATAAGTGATCATCTGAATTTGACATACCGCAATCCGCTTATCGGACCGAATGACTCTGCTTTAGGTGTTCGTTTTCCGGATATGTCTGAAGCTTACAGCAAACGTCTGCGTAAATTAGCGCACGAAGTGGCGGCTTCACAGAACTTCCACTTACAAGAAGGCGTCTATGTTGGACTCCTCGGTCCTAACTATGAAACTCCTGCTGAGATTCGCATGTTCCGCACACTTGGTGGTGATTCCGTTGGTATGTCGACGGTACCTGAAGTGATTGTAGCACGTCATGCAGGAATCGAAGTGCTTGGTTTCTCCTGTATTTCGAATATGGCATCAGGTATTTTGGACCAGCCTCTCTCTCATGCAGAAGTCATGGAAACGACGGAGAAAGTAAAGCCTAAGTTTTTGAAATTAGTATTAGGCATTATTGAAGCACTTTAACTAGAAGAGGTGAAGAAAATGGAATTGACTTACATAGAGAAAATCAAAGAAGCAGCGAGCTTTATTGAGCAGCGTTTAGGCAGTGTTAAGCCTGTTATTGGATTAGTTTTGGGTTCAGGCTTGGGAGATATGGCTAATCAGGTTGAGCAGCCCATAGCCATCGATTACAGCGAGGTTCCTCACTTTCCCGTTTCAACCGTTGAAGGTCATGAAGGTCGTTTTGTTGTTGGTACACTAGAAGGTAAGCAAGTCATCGTTATGCAGGGACGTTTTCATTATTATGAAGGTTACGATATGAAAAAGGTTGTATTTCCTGTTTACGTCATGAAAGCAATTGGCGTTCAGACAGTTGTGATGACGAACGCGGCAGGCGGCATGAATCGAGCTTTCAAAGCTGGAGATCTTATGGTTATTAGCGACCATTTGAACATGACAGGCGATAATCCGCTTATCGGGCCTAACCATTCGGATCTCGGTGTTCGTTTCCCAGACATGTCGGAAGCGTACAACCGCGAATACCGCAAGCTGGCTCTTGAGTTGGCACAAACGGTCGTAGGAGAAGATGGCGTGCCGCTGAAGCTGCAGGAGGGGGTCTATGCAGGGATTACAGGACCAACCTACTGTACGCCAGCTGAACTTACGATGTTAGCTCGAATTGGTGGCGACGCGATTGGTATGTCCACCGTGGGTGAAGTTATTGCAGCACGGCATGCAGGTCTTAAGGTACTAGGGATTTCGTGCATTACCGATATGGCGATAGGCGAAGAACTGGAACCATTGACGCATGAGCAGGTTGTGGCTGTAGCCAATCGGACGAAACCGAAGTTCATCGCTCTTGTTAAGGCCTTTGTTCGCGAGGTTCGTCTGTGATAAATTGTCTATATTTTTTATGAACTTTTAATGAAAATAAGCTTCTGGAGACCTATGAATTCGGCGGAAGTCATGCTAATATATAGTTAATTAGAACTATATTAGAGGGTTTCGTAGATACGGATACCCATTCCATAACAAGGATGTGATGGAGCATGTCAGTCCAACAATTAATGGTCGCTAACTGTCCTAGATGCGGGAAAGTGTTCCAGAGGAATTTGCGAAACCAATGTTCAGATTGCAGCCGAAGTATGGATTCCATGCTCACGAGCAGTCTTGAATTTCTACGTAAAAATCATCGCTCAACAAATATGCAATTCAGCGAAGCTACAGGTGTTTCACAAGAGCAGATGCATACTTGGATCAAAGAGGGAAAGCTGCTGCTTTCGGATTATCCGAATTTGAACTATCCCTGTGCTTCATGCTCGAAACCGATTCGTGGGCAAAAGCTGTGCTCGGATTGCACGTACCGAATTAATCGGGATATTAGAGAACTGAAAGAGAAAGACCGATCTTTTCAGCCGCTTCTCAGAGAAAAACAAACAGTATCGACTGGCGGTTTCCAAATACGTGAAAGACTTAGTGGTGTGTAATTTATAACAAAATGGGCAATAGTAATGGTGATATCCCCCGATAAGGGGGATGTTTTTACGAAAGGCTCAGTCACAATTTTGTCACAAAATATTCAAGGATTTGCCACTGACCATGTATGGGATTGTCTGAAGATGTTAGGTAGAATAGATGAAGTGAACACATTATGAGGGGGATATGCATGCAAAAGTGGATTTTCTTTGTGTTATTTATACTTGCGGGCGCATTGGGGCTGGGAGTCCTCTTTCAAGATATTTCTGACCGCCAAGTGGCTAAGGAAGCAGAGGCTGCCGCTGGCAAAAGTCAACAGCTTAAAATTGCAGCTTCTAACTGGCAGTTCGATTCTGCGGATTATACGGTTAAAAGCGGTGAGCCTACGAAAGTTTCCTTGTCCTTAAAAGAAGGCGTTCATGCGATTGAAATTCAAGGGTTGGATATTAAGCTTGATAAAGAAAACCCGTCGAAACAAGTAACTTTTGACAAACCAGGTACATATGAAATTATTTGTGTCCTTCCTTGTGGTGAAGGTCATGCCAAAATGAAATCCAAATTAGTTGTTTCTTAACCAATAATGGTAGTATCAAAGGGGGCTCTAGCAGCTCCCTTTTTTCGATTTTGAAGAGTATGCATACGATGCAAGTTTTCTAACGAAAACGCTTAGGTAATCTTAAGGAGGAATGCACATGAGAATGGTTGATTTAATCCATAAGAAACGTTCTGGTGAAGTGCTTAGCGAACAAGAAATTACGTATATCGTTAGCGGATATACACGTGGAGACATTCCGGATTATCAAATGTCAGCATTATTGATGGCTATTTTCTTCAATGGGATGACAAGTGAAGAGATCTCTGCACTCACGTTAGCCATGGCAGGCTCAGGAGAAATGATCGATTTATCGGAGATTGCTGGGATTAAAGTGGATAAACACTCAACGGGTGGAGTTGGGGACAAAATAAGCCTAATCGTTGGACCTATAGTGGCTTCGCTTGGAATTCCTGTTGCCAAAATGTCTGGCAGAGGATTAGGACATACGGGTGGTACGGTAGATAAGCTGGAGTCGATTCCAGGCTTTCAGATTGAATTGTCTAAAGAAGATTTTATTCATGCGGTAAATACAAATAAAATTGCCATCGTTGGCCAGAGTGGTAACTTAGCTCCTGCGGACAAGAAGATGTATGCACTTCGTGACGTAACAGCAACGGTAGATTCAATTCCCTTAATCGCTAGTTCAATTATGAGCAAGAAGATTGCTTCCGGAGCTGATGCCATCGTGTTGGACGTGAAAATCGGTTCAGGCGCTTTCATGAAAACAGTGGACGATGCAAGAGCCTTGGCTCGTACGATGGTCGATATCGGAACGCAATTGAAGCGGAATACGATTGCCATGATTACGGACATGGAACAGCCGCTCGGACGTGAAATCGGGAATGCAAATGAGATACGTGAATCCATTGAAGTTCTCCGCGGTACCGGTGATAAGGAGTTAACTGAGGTAGCGATCTCGGTTGCTGCCTACATGTCGCTGCTGGGGAAAGTGTTTGAGAGCTTCGAGGAGGCTCAGGTGGCTGTCCGCGATATTGTCTTGAACGGTAAGGCCTTAGAGACATTCAAACGCTTCATAGCAAGCCAGGGCGGCGATCCGAACGTGGTAGACCAACCAGAGCTCCTTCCGACGGCAGCTTATCATTTCGAAGTGCTCGCTGCGAAAGATGGCTTTATCAATCAGATCAATGCGGAACAAATCGGTATTGCCGCGATGCTGCTTGGTGCTGGTCGTGCCAAGAAGGAAGATCAGATTGATTATGCAGTTGGTCTTACTTTGAATAAGAAAATCGGTGACGAGGTTCAGGTTGGCGAATCCATTTGTACCATTCATGCGAATCAACAGGATGTAAAGGCAGTTGAAACCATGATTCAAGGAGCTTATCGCATTGAGAATAGCAAGCCTGCTCCCGTTCAATTAATTTATGATGTCGTCGTTTAATGCCAAATGATTGCCTAAGCACTTTCCACAGGGGAAGTGCCTTTTTTATTTTCTTCCTGTTGGAATATTTTGTGCGGAAATCGTCAAGACTGATTAGCAGTCATTCAAGCTGCAAGTGTCAGGCTTTCACTTCATACATCACAGGAGGGGTACAATTGCTATGCGAAAAAAAGGGCTAATAAGTTTAATCTGTTTACAGCTATGTTTGATGCTGCTCTTACCGGCCGCGTATGCGGAAGAAAAGAAGGCGCCTTCGGTCGATTTGACACCGAATGCACTGTCCGCAGTGTTAATGGATGCAGACACGGGCACGGTCATTGCCGAAAAGAATAAGGATGCAAAGCTTCCTCCGGCCAGTATTACGAAAATAATGACGATGCTGCTCATTATGGAAGCTGTCGACAAAGGCAACATTAAAATGGATGAGAAGGTCAAGGTTAGTGAATATGCGGCTTCCATGGGTGGATCGCAAATTTTCCTTGAGCCTGGCGAAGAGATGACGGTTGAGGAAATGCTGAAGGGGATTGCCATGGCTTCCGGCAACGATGCATCTGTGGCGATGGCCGAGAAAATCGCTGGCTCGGAAGAGAATTTTGTGCAAATGATGAACGAGCGTGCACAGCAGTTAGGTATGAATAACACCCATTTTTCAAACTGCAACGGACTGCCCGTAGCCAATCATTATACAACAGCGAATGATATTGCCGTCATGTCGAGAGAACTGCTCAAGCATGAGGGGATTACTAAATTTACAGGAGCTTATCAAGACTATCTACGAAAAGAAACGGCATCTCCATTCTGGCTCGTGAATACGAACAAGTTGGTGCGCTTCTACAGCGGTGCAGATGGTTTGAAAACAGGTTACACAAGCGAAGCGAAATTCTGCTTATCTGCAACGGCCAAACGGGAAAATTTACGCGTCGTTGCCGTGGTGCTTGGTGAACCGAATACAAAAACACGAAATGCTGAAGTAACGAAGCTGTTTGATTACGCTTTTGCGCAATTTACGAACTATCCTTTGTTTAAGTCAGGCGACAGTCTTGGAAATTTTACGATTAATAAAGGCCAGGTTTCGACAGTGCCGTTAGTTGCGAAGCAAAATTATAGTATTTTAATGAAAAAGGGCACCGTGACTGGGGAGATTCGACATGAACTGAAACTCGATCCAAACATAAAAGCACCGATTTCAATGGGGCAACCTATCGGAAGAATTGTTGTTTACAATGGCGATAGTTTGCTTGCTGAATACCCACTTGAGTCTCCCGTTTCTGTAGATAAAGCGTCCTGGTGGAAGCTATTTAAGCGAACCACATCGAATCTATTCCATACGGATTAATGGTGAGAATTCGCGAATAAGCGCAGTTTTCTTCTAGTTTTAGCAGTTTTCTTCTAGTTTTGTCGGGGTGCAGGAGATTCCATCTCAGCTGTAGAAACTTAAGTTTCATGACGGGATCTTTGAGTAAGCTCAAAGTCTCTCAGCTGAGAGGAGTGAACATGTTGAGCCTGCAAATTGAATTCGAGCAAGGCCGAAGAGCGCTGATTGTTAGATTGAAAGGCGAGTTGGATCATCACACAGCCGATGTTGTGAAGGCGAGGATGGAGGAAGCGATTGCCAAAGAGCATACGCGCCATTTAATCCTTAGTTTGAAGGATCTTTCCTTCATGGACAGCTCAGGTCTTGGCGTCATTCTCGGCCGCTATAAGCAGATTACGAGTAAAGGCGGCAAAATGGTCGTTTGTGACGTTGCTCCTGCTGTCTACCGCTTGTTCGAGCTTTCTGGAATGTTCAAGATTGTATCGATACAGGACAACGAACGCAATGCAATGTCCAGTTTGGAGGTTGCATTATGAGTGAACATAACTTTATGACACTTGAGTTTGCCAGTCGCTCGGAGAATGAAGCTTTTGCTCGTGTAGCCGTTGCTGCTTTCGTCTCTCAATTGGATCCTACGCTGAATGAATTGACCGATATCAAGACGGTTGTTTCTGAAGCGGTAACGAATTCGATTATTCATGGTTATAACAATAGAACGGATGGCGTTATCACTATTTCGACGCAAATTGATGACGATGTGGTTCGGATTACGATCGAAGACAAGGGTTCAGGTATTGCTGATTTAGAACAGGCGAAACAGCCACTATATACATCCAAACCAGAGTTGGAACGTTCTGGCATGGGTTTCACGATTATGGAAAATTTCATGGACGAAGTAGAAGTTGTGACGGCCGTCGGAATCGGAACCAAAATAAACATGTTGAAGCGAATTGAATCTAAAAAAGCTTTATACAATTAGGGGTTTGATCTATGGATGTCGATCTGAAACATGCTTCTCATAGTTATTTAGACGATTCGGAAGTCAAACGGTTAATCGCCCTCAGCCAATCCGGAGATGGACTCGCTAGAGAAACACTTGTCAGCTGCAATATCCGATTGGTTTGGTCTGTGGTTCAACGTTTCTTGAACCGGGGATACGAAGCCGAAGACTTGTTCCAGATCGGTTGTATCGGACTGCTGAAGTCCGTAGACAAATTCGATCTATCTTATGATGTGAAGTTTTCAACCTATGCGGTACCGATGATTATCGGTGAAATTCAACGTTTTCTTCGCGATGACGGAACACTTAAAGTAAGCCGGTCGCTCAAAGAATTGGCGAATAAGATTCGCAAGACGAAGGACGAACTGTCGAAGCGGCTTGGCCGATTGCCTACAATCAAAGAGGTCGCAGAGGACCTTATGATAACGGCGGAGGAAGTGGTTTTCGCGCAAGAGGCGAATAAACCTCTCTCTTCCATCCACGAGACTGTCTTTGAGAACGACGGTGACCCTATTACGCTAATGGATCAAATCTCGGATGAGTCTGGCGAAAAATGGTTCGAGAAGCTTGCTCTTAATGAAGCCATTGGGACGCTTTCGGAGCGTGAACGACTCATTGTTTATCTCCGCTATTTCCGGGATCAAACGCAATCCGAGGTAGCAAGTAGGTTAGGTATTTCCCAAGTGCAAGTGTCACGATTGGAAAAGAAAATTTTGCAATCGATTAAAGATCAGATTGCTCAATAACAGGTTTTGAGATAGATAACCGTTTCTCCTAGGAGGAACGGTTATTTGTCTATGTAGAGACATAGGCTCGATTTGTGTATAATAAAAACTGCAAATAACGGTCCCGACTTTTCTGAGAGTGAAAAGTCAAAAAAATTAACATAGGAGTGTGTAGTTTTTGATTTATAGCAAATGGAAGGATTCATGGTTTTTTAATATTCGAAAGGATATTTTGTCCGGTATAACGGTTGCCTTAGCTTTAATTCCCGAAGCCATTGCGTTCTCCATTTTAGCAGGTGTAGATCCTATGGTCGGCTTGTATGCTTCTTTCATTATTGCCATAGTCATATCATTCACAGGTGGTCGGATGGGGATGATTTCAGCGGCTACAGGTGCAATGGCCTCTCTAATGGGTCCTTTAGTTGCGAAATATGGGATTGAATATTTGTTTGCGGCCAGCATTTTAACTGGTGTTATTCAATATGTGATGGGTATTTTGAAATTTGGCAAATTCATTACGTTTATTCCGAACTCTGTCATTGTTGGGTTTGTTAATGCACTCGCTATTATTATTTTCATGGCTCAACTGACTAATTTCAACGGGGCAAGCTGGCAGATGTATGCCATGGTAGCTTGTACTTTGGCTATTATTTATTTACTGCCTTTGATCACGAAAGCCATACCTTCTGCGTTGGTTGCCATTATCGTGATGACGATTCTGTCTATGAACTTACACTTAGATTTACGAACAGTTGGTGATATGGGTGAAATTACACAAACCTTGCCGTTCTTCCATATTCCTGACTTAACGCTATCTCTTCAAGCCATTGGATATATATTTCCTATTTCCTTGGCACTAGCCGTTGTTGGTATGACCGAATCCCTGATGACAGCTACGATTGTAGATGAGATGACCGAAACGAAAAGTGATAAAAATAAAGAGGTGAGAGGGCAAGGCATAGCAAATATTGTGTCTGGCTTTTTCGGTGGGATGGCAGGTTGTGCCATGATTGGTCAAACCGTTATAAACGTGAAATCGGGTGGTCGATCCCGACTATCTACCTTTGTTTCGGGGGTTTTCCTGCTGTTCTTAATCATGGTATTAGGCAATGTGGTCAAGCAAATTCCGATGGCCGCGCTAGTAGGTGTAATGTTTATGGTATCCATAGGGACATTTGATTGGCAGTCGCTTAGAACCTTAGTTAAAATTCCGCGAAGCGATGCACTAGTCATGATCCTTACAGTAGCCATCGTTGTAGCAACTTCCAATTTAGCGATTGGCGTTTTATCAGGCGTTACATTAAGTGCAGTGATATTTGGCTGGAGATCAGCCAAGATTAAGGCGCATATTTCCAATGATAAGAATGGCTCCAAAATATATCGCATTTCTGGTCAACTGTTTTTTGGAACCAGGGCACATTTTATTGATTTATTCGATTATCGGAACGACCCGGATACGATTACAATTGATTTTAGCTCATCACATGTTTGGGATCATTCCGCTGTGACAGCTATAACTAAAACCATTTCGAAATATGAGCAACTGAATAAAAAAGTCATTTGTATAGGTTTAAACGAGGAAAGTAAATTAATGGTTGAACAAGTCAGATAGTCTGCACTGCATAAAAAAGAGCCGCTGATTACCCTAATTCTTCACTGGGTAGTTTGCGGCTTTTTCGATCACGAACATGTTTATCGGGCAGAGTGTCTAACGTCTGAATAAAATCTCACGCAGTAAATTCCGCATAAGCCCACTACCGTATAAATAATGCGGCTTAGACCGGAAGATTCACGATGAGAATCTCCTCCCAATAAAGCAGAAACTAAATCCCACTCGAAAAGCCCAACCAAGAGCCAATTCAGCGCACCAATAATGACTAGTGTTAACGCGAATTTTGCCATGTTATCACCTTCTTTATATGGAATAAGTTATCGTTATTCATTCTTACTATGCCTTATCGAAGATCACTTTATTCCTGGAGAATTTACCATCTTATCAGGTGTTTATGGGAAGGAAAGATTTTGCATACTACTCCTATACATGGATGATTCACCGTAAAGCACTGAGGGGAGTGAAACCATGGTCCAGGATGGAAAACCATATCTATACATCCGGCTTCGTCGAAAAGCTAGCGTTCGCAAAGAGAATGTTGTGTGTTTACGTCATATCGCTCAGATTTTCGTGGAGCCTGAATATGAGCAAGCGCTGAACGAGTTGATCATTCATCATCCTCAACAAGAGGATGGCAATCGTGTACTCATTGACATGATGCTGATCGTTCGTAAAGTGAAAGATCTCTATCCACAGCTGCAAATTGAGCATTTCGGAGAACCTCATGTGCTTCTCGAAATTATTTCCGATCCAAGAAAGCCAAGTCCAATACTTATCGGTTTGGTTTGGTTGCTCTTGTTTATCGGTTCGGGACTGGCCATCATGAATTTTCATGCGGATGTATCCATGTTGGAAGTTCACCAACGCATTTATGAATTGATGACAGGGAAAAAGGTGGAGCATCCGCTCATTTTGCAAATTCCTTATTCCCTAGGGATTGGTGTTGGAATGGTCATTTTTTTCAACCATCTATTCAAGAAGAAATTCAATGAAGAACCAAGCCCGCTGGAAGTGGAAATGTTCATGTACCAGGAAAATATAAACCATTATGTGATAACAGAAGAATATATCAAAATTCATGAGGAAGGAGACCGGGCGTGATTACCCTATTTGGGGGAGCCATCTTGGCAGCTTTTATCGGGCTAGCTGGTGGAATCGCTGTTGGCAGCGGCATGGTCGCTTTTCTCGTGGTGCTAGATATTATTCCAAGACTTGCCCAGATCACACGTTCGTTTTCAAAAATACATGCTTATGAAGCGGCAGTTGTGATGGGGTCACTCTTATTTACATGGGTTGATTTCAGCGATGTTAAATTGCACCTCTTTCCGATGGGAACAGCAGTGGTAGGTATATTTGCCGGTTGTTTTGTTGGCATGCTAGCGGCTGCGCTAACGGAAATCATTAACGTGCTGCCCATCCTCGCCAAGCGTGTTGGAATGGGATCTTATATGATTTTGCTTCTAATGGCGATGATTTTCGGTAAAGTATTTGGATCCTTGTTTGAATGGTTGTTTTATTAACGTCTGTTGAAGGAGGCGCGCAAGTGAAGTTTATTGTGAAAAAGGGAAGCGGGAGCGATCAGAATGACTCGAACGAACCAAACGAACCAAACGAATCAAACGAATTAAACGAACCAAACGAATCAAACGAATCGAACAAATCACAGGAACAGAATGAGAAACTGGCCATAGATGAGGAAGGGAATCTATCTGCTTACAATCCAATAACGGACATGACGCCTGAGGAAAAGGCACTCAAAATTCAGGAAGATATTCCAAGGAGCATTCGAGAAGTTCGAAGGGTGCTGGAGGAACGAGTAGGACTCGATCGAAGCTTCGATCTCATCCTCAGAGAAATGGTATTCGGATCCAAGCGCGTAGGCATCTTCTATTGCAATGGATTTGCCAAAGATACGGTGTTAACCGATATCATTACACGTCTCACTTATGCGGACGAAGAATCCGTCTCACATCATACATTGGAAGCATTCATTGAGAAATTAATTCCGCACATTCAAGTGAAGACCTACAAGAAAATGTCTGAAATCGTAGGACAAGTATTGATGGGTGGAACGGCGTTTTTCATTGAAGGGGAGACAGCAGGCATTACGATCGATGCCAAAAGTTTTCCCATTCGCTCGATCGCTGAACCTGACTTGGAGCGGGTTGTCCGAGGTTCTCGAGATGGTTTCGTCGAAACCCTTTTATTGAATGTGACTCTGGTAAGACGAAGAATTCGTGATGAGAGATTTAAGCTGGAAATCATGCAAATCGGCAAACGAACCAAGACGGATATCTGTGTGGCTTATATCAATGACATAGCTGATGCCGACTTGGTTCAAGCTGTGAAAGATAAAATAATGAGTGTTGAAATCGATGGCCTGCCTCTCGCTGAAAAACAGCTGGAAGAAGCGATTGTTAATAAGGGGTGGAACCCTTATCCGATGGTTCGGTATTCGGAACGGCCAGATGTTGTCTCCGCTCACTTACTTGAAGGACATGTGTGTGTGTTCGTGGACACCTCACCGAGCGTCATGATTCTGCCGACAACGTTTTTCCACCATGTGCAGCATGCTGAGGAATATCGACAAACGCCATTCATCGGTACTTATTTAAGGTGGGTGCGCTTTGCAGGCATTATGGCTTCGATTTTCCTGCTTCCACTTTGGTTTATGATGGTTATGGATCCTTCTTTAAAGCCGCCTGGATTAGAATTCCTCGGTCCGCAGAAGGAAGGAACCTTGCCACTATTGGTTCAGTTCTTGTTAGCTGATATAGGGATTGATCTCATGCGAATGGCAGCCGTTCATACTCCTACACCTCTCGCTACCGCAATGGGTTTGGTGGCAGCAATTTTAGTTGGAGATATCGCGGTAAAGACAGGACTCTTTATCAATGAGGTTATCCTGTATTTGGCACTTGCTTCCATTGGGATGTTCGCGACACCAAGCTATGAGCTGGGTCTAGCGAATCGAATCGTAAGGCTTGCTCTCTTAATCATTGTGGCGATCTTCCATGTATCCGGTTTTGTCGTAGGTTCCACGTTATGGTTGATTCTGCTGGCCACAAGGAAATCTTTTAATGCACCCTATATGTGGCCGTTAATTCCATTTAATGCCAAAAGCTTCTTTGCCATCCTGGTTCGTCGTCCGGTGTTAGCTGGCAAAACACGGCTAAGTATTACAAAGCCGATCGACGGCACGCGTCAACCAAAATCCAAATAACAGAAAAAAGGGCAGGGAATCCTCCTGTCCTTTTTTGATTTTATGTCGTAGCGTGTATTGTCAAATGCGCTTGCCATATGGTACTTTTAATAGTAATGTACATTAACCTCTTTGGCGGCATATAGCAAGAAGATGGTTCAGGGAGAGGGGAAAATAAAGCTATGTATTTACATGGTACTAGTAAAATAAACGACCAAGGCCACCTCGAAATCGGCGGTGTCGATGCAACGAAATTGGTTGCAGAATACGGCACTCCTTTATATGTATTTGACGAAGCGTTGGTACGTGGACGCTGCCGTGAATTCGTAGAAGCTTTCAAGGCATCCGGTCTGAAATTCCAAGTGGCTTATGCAAGTAAAGCATTCTGCGTAATGGCCATGTGCCGAATTGTAGATGAAGAGGGAATGTCACTTGACGTTGTTTCCGATGGTGAGCTTTATACGGCGCTGCAAGCAGGCTTCCCAGCGGACCGAATTCATTTCCATGGCAACAACAAAACAATCTCTGAATTGGAAATGGCGATCGATGCCAAAATCGGCTGTTTCGTCGTAGATAACTTTATCGAACTTCAAATGTTGAATGCAATTGCCGGAGAGAAGCGCCAAAAGGTGAAAATCTTACTGCGTATTACGCCTGGCGTTGAGGCACATACGCATGAATATATTTCTACAGGCCAGACGGATTCCAAATTCGGTTTCGACATGGGCAATGGATCAGCATTCCGCGCTGTTCAAGAAGCTTCGCAATTAAGCAACGTGGAGCTATTGGGCGTTCATTCCCATATTGGTTCCCAAATTTTTGAAGTAGAAGGCTTCCGCATGGCAGCTGAGAAAGTGGCTGGCTTTGCCGTTCAAGTTCGTAAAGAAATAGGCGTTACGTTCAAGGTCATTAACCTTGGCGGCGGTTTCGGAATTCGTTACGTGAGCGAAGACAGCCCACTTCCGGTTGCCGTATACGTTAAAGCTATTACAGATGCGATTAAAGACAATTTCGGCAGCAATGATTTTCCAATGCCTGAAATCTGGGTTGAACCAGGCCGCAGCATCGTTGGTGACGCGGGAACTACGCTGTACACAGTAGGTACAACAAAGGAAATTCCAGGGGTACGTAAATACGTAGCCGTAGATGGCGGCATGACTGACAACCCACGCCCAGCTTTATATGAGGCTGTGTATGAGGCGATGTTGGCTAACCGCGCTACAGAACAACCGACAGAGGTTGTATCTATTGCAGGGAAATGCTGTGAGAGCGGCGATATGCTGATTTGGGATCTGAACCTGCCAAAAGTAAGTTCAGGAGACGTTCTCGCTGTATCTTGTACAGGTGCCTACAATTATGCAATGGCAAGCAATTATAACCGTATCCGCCGTCCTGGCGTTGTCTTCGTGAAAGATGGTCAAAGTGATCTCGTCGTGAAACGAGAAACGTTCGATAACATCGTTGGTAATGACATCATTCCTGCAAGAATGAAACAAATGAGTGAGACCGTTTAAATTGGTTTAAATAAAAAATAGGAAACCTCAGCTTTCACGGGGTTTCCTTCTTTGCGTTTTTTTCCTCTTGAAATGGAATGTCAGTTCGAGTTTCGAGGCTTTTTGTCTGGAAAATAAGTGGTGACATAGTCGCGGAACAATTGAGCCGCTTTGGAGAGGTACCGATGCTGCAGCCAAGCAAGCTGAAAAGTACGTTCACAAATAGGCTCATGAATACGAAGCAAATGGGGTGAGTTTTCTTTCCCCTTTGAAGAGGAGGTCACCAAAGAAACTCCCATTCCTGCCTGCACGAGGCTGCTAATCGCGGAATAGTCATTCACATCACAGATGATTTTAGGTGAAAATCCCGCCTGATGGCACAACGAATCTGTTTTCTGCCTAAAGCGATGTTCTTCCTTTAAGACGATGAATGCATCATTAGCTGCTTCTTGTAAGTGAATACTTTCACGCCCAATAAGTCGGTGGCCTGGTGGAACAGCTAACCACAATTGTTCCGTCAAAAAAGGAATACTTGTAATCCCCTTGCTTTCGGAGTCGGAAGGTAAGCAGAACGTGATGGCGAGATCGACTTCACCGTTTAGCAGCAGATGCATCTTGGACTCTTCAGAGGCAGCTTGAGTAAGTTTAAAATTGATGGACGGGTGTGAAGAAGCAAAGGAGCCGAAGAGATCCGAAAATCGGCTTATCGTCGTCGTCGCGATGTAAACCTGCCCATGCTCAAGTCCAGCCATATCGGCAACTTCGCGCTTACCTTCCTCCAGCTCACGAAGAGACGAATTTACTTTGACTAAAAAGGCTTTGCCATATTGGTTAAGCTTGATTTGCCGACCTTGCCGATCAAACAAAGGCACCCCAACATCGGCCTCCAAACGAGCTATGGTTTTACTAAGCGCTGGCTGAGCAATTTGGAGGATCTCCGCTGCTTTCGTCATGTGCTCTAACTTTGCAACCATTTGAAAATAATGAAGCTGCAGCATCTCCATCACATATCGCCCCCCTAATCCATATACTTAAAGATATGAATAGATAACTAAAGATATATTATTTTTTATATAATTTTCATTTTACAATGAGGAGAAGAAGGAAGTAAATAAGAGCGTTCATGACCAGAGAGGGGATAAATAAGGATGAAAACGTCAAAGATGCAAGCCATACGCGTACATCAATACGGAGGAGTCGAAGAATTGCAATTGGAGTCAATCGAATGTCCAAGACCGGGTGACAACGAGGTACTGATTAAGGTGCATGCAGCAGGCGTATTACCCATTGATTGGAAGCAGCGGCAGGGGATTTTCAAACATCTGCGACCCATGCAGTTCCCGTATATACCGGGGTCGGCGATAGCCGGAATTATTGAGGATGTGGGGAAGTATGTTACGAAGTTTCAAATAGGGCAAGAAGTGTTTGGGCGCAGCTCGACTGGTGCGTATGCAGAATACATCACGACAGACATCGAACGGTTAGCTATCAAACCACCAGAGCTTAGCTTTGCGGAAGCAGCTTCCATTTCTGGAGGGGCAACGACAGCTTGGCAAGCTTTATTTGTCAATGGTAATATCCAGAAGGGTCAACGAGTGTTGATTCATGGTGCTGCAGGGGGCGTTGGTTCATTCGCTGTACAACTGGCTGTTTGGCAAGGGGCTCAGGTTATAGGGACTTGCAGCGCAGCGAATGTGGAAATGGTTAAGGCATTAGGAGCTTCAGAAGTTATTGACTATACGTCGTGTAGGTTCGAAGACATTGTGAAGGAAGTGGATATGGTATTGGATACGGTTGGCGGTGACACGCTAGAACGTTCTTATGCCGTTGTAAAAAGAGGCGGCGTACTTTTGTCATTCGCAGGACAAATATCACCCGAAAAAGCTCGTGAGCTAGGCATTCGAGCTGAATTCTCCAATACCTTGCTATCTGCAGATGCGATGCAGGAAATCGCACAGGTTATGGCCGATGGCCATGTGAAAGCAATCATTAGCCATTCTTATCCACTTCACGCAGCGCGGGATGCGCATATTCAGAGTCAAACAGGACATGGTCGGGGTAGAATTGTGTTAGAAATACAGCGCAGTTTGTGAAATGGAAGTTTTCATAGTAGAATAAGATATTATTTCCTAAAGGAGTGGACCACAAATGGCCAAACAAGCAAAAATTAAACTAGCAGGTGGCGGCGAAGTTGTTATCGATCTTTTCGAAAACGATGCACCGAATACCGTTGCTAACTTTGAAAAATTAGCAAACTCCGGTTTCTACAACGGACTTGTTTTTCATCGTGTTATTCCAGGATTCGTAGCACAAGGTGGTTGTCCTACAGGAACAGGAACTGGTGGCCCTGGTTACCAAATCAACTGTGAAATCAACCCGAACAAACATGAGCGCGGCTCCTTGGCTATGGCTCATGCAGGCAGAAATACGGGTGGAAGCCAATTTTATATTGCTTACCAACCGCAACCTCACTTGGATGGTGGGCACACTGTTTTCGGTAAAGTGTCCAAAGGTATGGAGTTAGTTGATGCTTTCAAAGGAAAAGATTTGATGGAGAAAGTTGAAGTTGTAGAAGTATAATTTGGCATAATCGAAAAGAAGCCTGTTGATTAATTTCAATAGGTTTCTTTTTCAATCTAATTCCGAGTGAATTCATAGAAAAAGTAAGGAATTAATGTGAAAAGGAAAAAAGCACTTGCTTTTTGTAAGTGTGAGTGATAAATTTTTCATTACCAAAGTAATTTTTAGCTAGTTCTTAGTTGTAAGTTACTTTTATATGTATGCAAAACCTTCGGGGCGTGGTGAAATTCCACACCGGCGGTGATTCGATAGCATGTACCCGTTATATGATTTCGATAAGTCCGTGACCCGTTTTGAAGCTAGCGGTACCTGACACACAGCTTCGCTACGGCTGATCCGGTGCAATTCCGGAACCGACAGTATAGTCTGGATGGGAGAAGGAAAACGCGAACATTTGATTTCGCTATGCATGCTTGTACATTTTTTCACGTAAACAAAAATTCGGCAGGTCTGTTTTTTGAAGCAGATACGTCGTTGTTGTTTGATTTGATCAAAAATGCGGCAAGTATGAATAGATGAAGCTTCTTCGTGTTATCTAGACAATCTCTGGCCCCTATCCGATACACGGAGGGGCCTTTTTGCATTCAAATTTTGGAATGGACCTGAAAGGCGGTGAACTTCGTGCATGTACTGAATGACGAAGCCTACATGAGACTTGCTCTGCAAATGGCAGAAAGTGCTCTTGGTCAGACGGGAATTAATCCCGTAGTAGGGTGTGTCCTTGTTAAAAATGGACGCATCGTTGGCATGGGAGCGCACCTAAAGCGCGGACATGGCCATGCCGAGGTTCTCGCCTTGCAAATGGCAGGCGAGGAAACTAAGGGCAGCACAGCTTATGTGACATTAGAGCCGTGCAGTCACTTTGGCAAGACGCCACCGTGCAGCGACCGACTCATTGAGGCCGGCGTGTCACGGGTTGTCGTCGCTGGAACTGATCCGAACCCGCAGGTTGCTGGGACAGGTATCGCAAAGCTGCGAGAGCATGGTCTCGACGTGACGGTTGGGCTGCTTGCAGAGGAGGCCGCGGCAATGAACGAGGCCTTCAACAAATACATCGTTACCCGCATGCCTTATGTGACGATGAAGACAGCGAGCACGCTTGACGGCCGCATTGCCTCGAAGACCGGCGACAGCAAGTGGATCACGTCGCCAGCGTCGCGTGCCTTTGTTCATACCCTGCGCCATCGGCACCAGGGTATCATGGTCGGCGTAAGCACCGTTATCGCCGACGACCCGCTGCTGAGCGCGCGCGGCGACGTACCGGCTGTGCAGCCGGTACGGATCGTCGCGGACTCGCTCTTGCGAGTCCCGCTGGGCGCCCGGGTGCTCACGGAGCAGGATCGTCAGCCGACGATCCTGCTCGCGAGCGCACAGGCGCCCCATTCACGGCGTGCCGCGCTGGAAGCGCGCGGCATCACGGTCCTCACCTGCGGGGACGGCCTGCAGGTGGACCTGACGCTCGCCATGCGGCAGCTGGGCGAGCGCGAGATCGGCTCCATCCTCCTAGAGGGTGGAGGGAAGCTCAACGGCGCTATGCTGGAGCATCGCCTGATCGACAAGCTGGTGCTGATGTTTGCGCCGAAAATCGTCGGCGGCGGCTCTGCAGCACCTGTAAACATCAACTTCGATGGCTTCGCGAAGATGGATGATGCGATAACGCTCGACCGAATCAAGGTCGAGCAGTTCGGACCGGATATTTGCATAACCGGCTATCCGAATTATAAGAGCTAACGAATGGAGGACTTGCATGTTTACCGGAATTATTGAAGAAATCGGCCACATGCGCCGCATTCATAGTCAAGGGCAAGCGATGGTGTTGACCATCGCTGCCAAGAAAGTGCTTGAAGATGTCCATTTGGGTGACAGTATTTCTGTAAATGGCGTTTGTTTGACGGTCATAGCCTTTGATAA
The DNA here is from genome assembly GCF_013141785.1 of Paenibacillus germinis. Taxonomy (NCBI): domain Bacteria; kingdom Bacillati; phylum Bacillota; class Bacilli; order Caryophanales; family Paenibacillaceae; genus Paenibacillus; species Paenibacillus germinis. The sequence goes on along the minus strand of NZ_WHOC01000149.1, from coordinate 102,513 downwards.
CGACTCATTTTCCGTGGATGTTATGCCAGAAACATACCGTAAGACGAATCTTCGCAAACTACAAACAGGCACACGCGTGAATTTAGAGCGAGCGATGGCAGCGAATGGCCGGTTCGGCGGGCACATTGTTCAAGGGCATGTGGATGCAACCGCAACGATCCTTTCACGAATACCCGAAGAAAATGCGGTCGTTTACCGGTTCGAACCGGAGAATAAGCACATTTTCCGATATATCATTTCCGGGGGTTCCATCACAATTGACGGCATAAGCCTTACCGTTGTTGATGTCAATGATCGTGAAGTGGCGGTTTCCATCATCCCGCATACCCTTGCTCAAACAGTCCTACATGATAAAAAGGCCGGGGATACGGTCAACATAGAATGTGACGTGCTAGGCAAATATATGGAGCGCCTGCTAAAGTTCGGTCCATTTGAATCTTCGGATGGAAACGGGAAAAGGAAAAGTACGCTAACTGCGAGCTTCCTTGCCGATAACGGCTTTATGTAGGAGCTTGAAGAAGCTTTGCTAAAGCAAAGCTCTAAGGAGAGGTGAATATGACACAAATAATCTTCAACACCATAGAAGAAGCGCTGAATGATCTTAAACTTGGTAAAGTCATTATTGTTGTAGATGATGAGGATCGTGAAAACGAAGGCGATTTTATCGCACTTGCTGATAAAACTACGCCAGAGGTCATTAATTTCATGATCAGAGAGGGACGCGGACTCGTTTGTGCCCCTATAACCGAAGAACGTGCACAAGAACTTGAGCTGCCTCCCATGGTCGCTCGAAATACGGATTATCACGGAACAGCGTTTACCGTTTCAGTTGACCATATGGATACAAGCACAGGGATCTCTGCGCATGAGCGTTCAAGAACGATTATGGGCTTGATTGATCCCGCAACAAAACCGCAGGATTTCCGCAGACCTGGCCATATTTTTCCTCTGATTGCCAAGAAGGGCGGTGTCCTTCGCAGAGCTGGACATACGGAAGCGACGATAGATCTAGCTATCTTGTGTGGCTCTTACCCAGCAGGAGTCATTTGTGAAGTCATCAAGGAAGACGGGACGATGGCACGTGTACCGGACCTGATGGAAATTGCAGCGAAACACGACTTGTGTATTATCACGATTCAGGACTTAATCCATTATCGGAATCAGCAGGAGAAATTAGTTGAACGTGAGGTTGAAATTAAACTTCCTACCGACTTCGGCGTTTTCAAGGCTATTGCTTATACGAACCTGCTTGATAACAAAGAACACGTGGCCCTTGTCAAAGGGACAATTGACCCTTCTAAACCAACGTTGGTACGCGTGCATTCCGAGTGCTTGACTGGGGATGTTTTCCATTCTCATCGCTGCGACTGCGGTCCACAACTGGATGCCGCATTAAAACAGATTGATGAAGAGGGCAATGGTGTATTATTATATATGCGACAGGAAGGTCGCGGAATCGGTTTAATCAATAAATTGAAGGCCTATGCCTTGCAAGAGCAGGGATTAGACACCGTAGAAGCGAATATTAAGCTAGGCTTTGCTCCAGATCTTCGGGATTATGGGATTGGGGCGCAAATTTTGAAAGATCTTGGCATCACGCAGCTTCGTCTTTTAACGAATAATCCACGCAAAATTAAAGGTCTTGAAGGCTACGGCCTTGAAGTGGTTGAGCGGGTACCAATTCAAATGGACAGTAAAGCTGATAACCTTAATTATTTACAAACGAAGAAAAACAAGCTTGGCCATATGCTGAGTTTTCAAGACTCGGGCAGTGGTATTTAAATTTAATTAAATCAAATAACTTGTTCAAATAGGAAAGGGAGAATCTCACCATGGCTAACATTTTTGAAGGACATTTAATTTCGCAAAACTTGAAATATGGTATCGTTGTAGGTCGTTTCAATGAATTTATTACATCCAAATTGTTGGGTGGCGCTCAAGACGCTCTGAAACGTCATGGTGTAAATGAAGATGAAGTAGATATTGCTTGGGTACCAGGAGCATTTGAACTTCCGCTAATCGCTCAAAAAATGGCTGAAAGCGGAAAGTACGATGCTGTTATCACACTAGGTGCGGTAATTCGAGGATCAACTCCGCATTTTGATTATGTGTGCAGCGAAGTAGCGAAAGGTGTATCTGCTATTAACCTGAAAACAGGCGTTCCTACAATTTTCGGTGTTTTAACAACAGATTCCATTGAGCAAGCGGTAGAACGTGCGGGTACCAAAGCTGGAAATAAAGGCTGGGAAGCTGCCGTAACAGCGATTGAAATGGCGAATTTGACGAAGCAATTCACTTCGTAATGCTTTCTTATTATCATCTGGAAACACTGCTGCCCAGGTTGTTCGCTTTTCTGATCGCAATGACGCTGCACGACGCAGCTCATGCGGGGGTAGCTTGGCTGCTCGGAGATCGGACGGCTCGAGAAAGCAAACGGTTATCGCTAAACCCCTTGGCACATTTAGATGCCTTGGGGCTAGCTATGATCATCTTCGGGCCCTATGGTTGGTCGAAGAAATTACCGGTAGATGAATCACGATTTAAGAAAAGACCGAGGCTATCCCACACACTTGTTTATTTAGCGGGTCCTTTTACGAATTTGCTGCTCGTTTTGTTCTTCTGGTGGCTCTATTTCTTTCTTCCGGATTTGGTAGGAGGAGCGACTGAGTCCATAACCGTTGAACAGTGGCGAGTCTATTTGCAATACTGCGTCATCGTCAATTTAATGATTTGTCTGATACATATGCTGCCCCTTTATCCGCTCGACGGATGGCATATTATAAAAGGGCTTGTTCCTTACAAAAAGCAGGGATGGTTTACTCGTAATCAACGTTATGCACTTATTCTCGTTATTGTTTTACTGATTACACCGGTTGGCCAATGGGCGCTAGGCCATATTTATCCGTTTGCCGCGCAGTTTGTAATGAATCTATTTTCAATATGACAAGGGGGAGAACAAAATGAAAGTAACCTATAAGTTAGAAGCATTTGAAGGCCCCCTTGATCTATTGCTTCATCTTATCGATAAAAATGAACTTGACATTTATAATATTCCGATCAAAGAAATTACAGACCAGTACTTGGGTTATGTGCAAGCAATGCATGAACTGGAGCTGGATATTACGAGTGAATTTCTTGTGATGGCAGCAACACTTCTTTCTATCAAGAGCAAAATGCTATTGCCTAAGCCGCCTGTTATTGAATTTGATGAATATTTTGATGATATGGACGACTCTCTAGATCCTCGCGCAGAGCTTGTTGCGAAGCTGATTGAATACCGGAAGTACAAATCGATTGCCGATATGCTTAGGGATAAAGAAGTAGAACGTAGTCTCGTGTATACACGTGAACCTGAGGATTTAACGTCTTACCTGCCTGATATTCACGAGAATCCTGTTGAGGGGCTTGATGTCGCAGACCTCTTATTTGCCTTTCAACGGACTTTACGGAAGCTGGCTAACCGCAATGTCGTTACAAGAATTCGAAGAGATGAAATTTCCGTCAAAGACCGCATTAGAGAGGTAGTTGACTTACTTAAAGTTAAAGGCGGCAAGCTGCTTTTCTCGAAGCTATTCGATTACGAAATGACACGTGAAGAAATAGTCGTGACTTTCTTAGCCATACTCGAATTAATGAAAATGAAAAAAGTTATTTGTTATCAGTACAAGCTATTTGAAGACATCGTCATCCAGGCGAAAGAGGAGGTTTCTGACATTGACACTCAATTTCCAACAGATGAAATCAATTATTGAAGGACTGCTCTTTGCCTCTGGCGACGAAGGCTTGGATGCCAAGCAATTGGCTGAAGTCACGGAGCTTGATCTTTATTTGATTCGAGATCTGCTCAAAGATATGAGAACAGAGTTCAAACGAAAGGGGCGTGGCATTCAGATTGTGGAAGTAGCTGGAGCCTATCAGTTAACAACCTTAGCTGAGCATGCTCCTTATTTTGAACGTCTAGCTTACTCACCTTCACGATCATCCCTATCGCAAGCCGCGTTAGAGACTTTATCCATTGTTGCTTATAAACAACCAATTACAAGAGTCGAGATTGAGGAGATCCGCGGCGTGAAATGCGATCGAGCCCTAGCGACCTTAACCGGCAAAGACTTGATAACAGAAGTCGGACGCGCCGATGCGGTAGGTAGACCGATATTGTACGGAACCTCCAAGCAATTTCTAGAATATTTCGGGCTTAGCTCGATTACAGAACTGCCGGATTCGGCAAGCTTCCAAGGGAATTTCGATCTGGAAGAAGAGACACGTCTATTATTTGACCGATTAGGCGGAGATCAGAAGCAGATTACACTTGAAGATGTAAGTGATGAAACTGAATGAGTACCCGCACATGCATTTCATTTCCTTTTTAGGGTCATACTAACTCCACCTACGAGAAGACTTTTTCTTGCAGGTGGAGTTTTTTTGTTAAGCGGAGAGACTTTGAGCTATGCTCAAAGATCCCTATATTAGGAGGGATTCTAAGTTGTTGTGGCTGGGGATTGTATGTCTTTTAATCATTTTTGTGATCATTGTTTTCCTATTCAGTTTCATTCGTGGCGAATTCAACTTCTCCAGAGTGAAAGACAACGATATGTTATCAGTAGAAATGCGGGCGTTATTCGGGCTTATACGTTATCGTTACGTCATTCCAATCATACAATTCAAAGGCTTTATGAAGGGGGTTATGATTAAATCGGAAATCGTAACCAAATCCAGTTCCAAACTAAAAGATGAAAGCAAGGATCATATCACGAAAGATAAAATACTCAACGTTTACAAACAGGCAAAGGAAGCACTTGTACATACATTAAACTTTTATGATTGGATGAAGCAGACATTAGCGAAAGTAGAGTGTACCGATTTGAAATGGATAACTCGCATAGGCGTAGGTGATGCACCTGAAACAGCGATTACAACAGGTGCTATATGGGGAATCAAGTCTTCGCTGCTTGGCTTTTCCATTCGCTATGTGAACTTAACGGCGAAACCGCACATCGATGTTATTCCGCAATATAATGAAAAGCAATTTTCAACCGATTTTCGTTTTGCTGGACGTATCCGCGTATGGTTTGTAGTCGTTGCAGGAGTACGTTTGATTAGCAGAGCGGCCAAAGTAAAAGGTGGTATTCGTACATGGATTCAAATCGTTTTGAAGACACTGAAGATAAAGTCGCGAGTTAAAACGGCTTCTTGAATTGTACATAACGATATTCCACTAAGGGCATTCTACAAATGAACCATTATTGCTTTTTGATGCTTGTACTTTTGATGCCAGTTTATCTGGCTAAAAACTCTAAGGAGGAATACGATCATGTCCGAACACCCGATTCAAGGCCTCATGAAAGTCGCCATGGAAAATATTAAAGAAATGGTCGACGTAAACACGATTGTCGGTGATCCTGTTGAAACGCCGGACGGAAGTGTTATTATGCCGATATCCAAAGTAGGTTTCGGTTTTGCCGCAGGCGGCAGCGAATTCGTGACAGATTCCGAAATTGAAATCGAAGGCGGCTCTGCAGGTAGAAGCGATGCGCTGAATGCAAAGGTTGCACTTCCTTTCGGAGGCGGTAGCGGCGGCGGGGTATCAATTACACCTATTGCTTTCCTCGTCGTAGGGAAAAATGGTGTGAAGGTTGTTCCACTGGACAACCAAACACATATTCTTGAACGCCTCATTGACTCAGCACCGCAAGTGGTTGACAGAATTCAAAGCATGATCAAAGGCTTAGGAGCCAAGACACCTGCCAGCACTGTAGGTACGACCGGAACAAATGTAACCAATATCGAGAATCAAAATTTCATTGTGTAGCTGATTGGCCTTCGTTTGAGCTGTCCTTTGTGGACAGCTTTTTTTCGTAGATAAGAAAGTATAAGTTTTATACTTTTACTTCGCATCTCCCTTGACAAACGCGCTCGTCCCAGAAGGACGACGGAGTCGTTTATCCTTGGTGCATAAAGAAGCATAAACTTCGTGGTCAAGCTTGTATTACTTATCGTGTTATGTTTGTAAGCCGGTGGAAGGGGCGGACCCTTGGAAAAAAGCCAGCTTGCGTTAGCCCGAGAAGTCAAAAAAGAACGTCTCGACGGCATATGCAGTTAAAAAGCAGTGTAATTGTTGCCCTTTCCCCTACAGAAGATAACGGAAATAGATATAAACATGGGCTATTGCCAAAGACACAAGGGTTATTGGAGCCCCCACCTTCAGAAATTCTATATAACTAAAACCTTTGCCCTCTTTGGCGGCGAGTCCGGCAACGATAACATTGGCGGAAGCGCCAATAATTGTACCATTTCCTCCTAAACAAGCCCCTAGAGCAAGCGACCACCAAAGGATATTGATAGGCTCTGAATCAACGGCAAGTCCAAGCCCCACGGCCATGTCTTTAATTAAGGGGATCATCGTAGCAACGAATGGAATGTTGTCAATGGTCGCTGATGCAAGACCAGAACCCCAGAGAATCAATAATGAAGCGGTGGTGATGTCTCCTTCCGTTACATCTAGAGCTTTCATGGCTAGAGATTTAATTAATCCAACCTCTTGTAAACCTCCGACTAAGCTAAAAAGGCCAGCAAAGAAGAAAATCGTTACCCACTCAATAGAATCAAAGGCTTTTTCGACATCGTGTTCCTTGAGACCGAAAAGCATGAGTAAAATTGCGCCAGTTATCGCGATAACTGCGGCATCAACATGAATAATGGCATGAAGCATAAATCCGATTATAGTCAGTGATAAAATTAGTAAAGATTTTTTCATGAGCAGCTTATCCTTGATATAATCGCGTTCATTCAGCTCTAAGAGTTTAGTTTGCAGAGCAGGATTAGGTCGCAGCTGCTTTCTATACATCATATACAACATGAAAAGAGCTACACCGAATATAAGGATCGTAATAGGTGCTAAATTGAGCAGAAAGGCATTAAAGGTTAAATGCGGGTTGGCAGATCCAATCATGATGTTGGGAGGATCTCCAATGAGTGTAGCTGTACCTCCTATATTGGAAGCAATGATTTCAGACATCAAGAAAGGGACGGGATTAATTTCCAGGATCCGAGTAATTGCAATGGTGACCGGGACGACCAATAAAACGGTTGTTACGTTATCCAAGAGGGCTGAGCCAATAGCAGTTAAAACAGACAGTACGAGTAATATTCGCAGGGGATCCCCCTTCACAGCTTTCGCGGCACGGATGGCGACGAACTGGAATACACCAGTTTGATTCGTAATTCCAACGAGAATCATCATGCCAATAAGAAGTGTGATGGTCTCCCATTCAATATACTGTTGAAACACTTTGTGAACATCTAGAATACCGGCAAATACCATGATTACAGCACCGAGTAAGGCGATGACCGCTCGATTAACTTTCTCAGAAATAATAAGCGCATAAGTCACTACAAAAATAAGTAAGGCAACCCAAGTTAGCATGTTTTCCTCCTCGCAGTAAGCTTTTGCTTGACTGACTTTGTAAGTAAAATTATTATGTCCAAATTCAAGGAGAACCCCAAAAAACGCAAAAAGAAGCCTGCAGTGGCAGGCTCCTCCGGTGATCTCCGTATTAAATTAGTTCTCATTATACCGACTGATTTCTGTTTTGTAAATAAGAAGACTTGGACATATCCCCATTCCATAAGCATATACTTGTACAAAGTTTTGTCTAATCAAAAAGGTACAAGTTCTTTTGTGTAGGGGGAAAACGATGAAGATAAGAGTCAGGTCTATCCTATTTTGGAGTGCGATCATTAGTTTACTGTGGGCACCATTTGGACAAGTGGAGGCAGCACCGCCTGGCATCCATACGAATGCTGTGGGTGCTTCCCTTATTGATGTGGAGTCAGGCCGTATCCTCTATAGTGAAAAAGGGGACACGCCTATGCGAATAGCCAGCTTGACCAAAATTATGACCGCTATCATCGCGATAGAAGAAGGTAAATTGACGGATAAAGTCAAGGTTAGTAAAAATGCGTTTGGCAAAGAGGGTTCTTCCATTTATCTAAAGCTTGGGGAAGAAATGCGTCTTCACGACATGTTGTATGGACTGATGATGCGCTCCGGAAATGATGCAGCAACTGCTATCGCTGAGCATATAGGAGGAAGTGTGGAAGGTTTCGTCTATTTGATGAATGAGAAGGCGAAGATGCTCGGTATGGATCATTCGCATTTCACGAATCCCTCGGGCCTCGATGAGGGAGAAGGTCATCGCTCCAGTCCGAACGATATGGCTAAGCTGACGGCTTATGCCTTAAAAAATTCCGTATTTCAAGACATTGTTTCAACGAAAATCAAGAAAGTACCGAACCCGAATGAAGCTTGGGATTATTCATGGCTCAACAAGAATAAGATGCTGTCTCTCTTTGAAGGTGCCGACGGTGTGAAAACGGGTTATACGAAACTTGCCAAGCGCTGCTTGGTCTCATCGGCCACCAGAGACGGCCAGCATCTCGCCGTTGTTACGCTGAATGATCCGGATGATTGGGGGGATCATGCTCGGTTACTTCAATATGGTTTTAAATATTATCCGTTACAAACGATTGTCAAAAAAGGTGATTTCGTGGAGGGAACTCCGTGGGTCGTGGGGAGGACGTTCTCCTATCCATTAGCTGAAGGTGAAGCTGCGCAACTGACTCGGAAAGTAACACTAGTCGATCCTGCATCTATGGAATACCGGTTAGCAGAACGAGGGACGCTGCAATTTTCACTCAACCAGAAGTCAATTCAGACAGTACCCATCTATGATGCTACAAGTCCGTTACTGCAAACCACCAGTCAATCTACATTCTCCTTTAAAGAAGGTAATGCGTATCAAGAAACATGGCTTTCACACTACGGATACATATGCAGATTGTTAGTACAGAGCTTGTTTACAGTCTCGGAATCACAATGGGCGGATTAAACTAAGCTTATGCTTGCGATGCTAGTTTTGCTTACGATGCCAGTTTTGCTGAGGCAAAACTCTTAGGAGGCCATTTGATATGGTGAATTGGATTTGGCTATTTTTTATTGTCGTTGGGTTCGGCGTAGCTGCATTTAATGGGAATATAGAAACTGTCACGCAAGCAGCTTTCGATGGTGCTAAGAGCGGAGTAACGGTCTGCTTTGGATTAATTAGTGTGCTGGTCTTTTGGATGGGAATGATGCGGATAGCCGAAGATGCTGGTCTTCTTAGCAAACTTGCGAGATTATTGCAGCCGGCGGTTCGTTTTTTATTCCCTAGTGTTCCTAAGAATCACCCAGCCATCGGCTACATCATGTCCAACATGAGTGCCAATATCCTTGGTCTTGGGAACGCGGCTACACCTATGGGAATTAAGGCGATGCAGGAGCTGCAAAAGTTGAATCCCGATAAAGACACGGCTAGCACCGCTATGTGTACCCTTTTAGCGCTTAACACATCAAGTATTACACTTATTCCGACAACGTTAATCGCCATTCGTATGAATTACAATTCTTTAAATCCTGCGGAAATCGTCGGCACAACGCTCATTGCCACTATCATTTCGACGGCCGCGGCTATTTTTGTGGATCGATGGTATCGAAGGTCACGCTCCCCCATCCCTCCTTTGAAAGGATGATTACGAATGTATGCCTTCGTTTCGCTCATCTCTGCATGGGCTATCCCTATCATGATCGTCTTCATTCCTTTATTCGCGGCCTACCGAAAAGTGCCTGTTTACGAATCGTTTGTTGACGGAGCAAAAGAGGGCTTTGATACAGCTATCAAAATCATCCCCCATCTAGTCGGGATGATGGTAGCCATATCAGTCTTCCGTGCCTCCGGTGCGATGGATTTATTAATCGGCTGGATGCGACCATTCTTTGAAAGCATCGGCGTTCCAACCGAAGTGCTGCCATTGGCCATTCTGCGTCCGATTACTGGAGCGGGCTCGCTTGCTTTTACAACGGATCTTATCGAGCAGTTTGGTCCAGATTCCATGATTGGCCGCATTGCTTCGACGGTTCAAGGGAGTACGGATACGACTTTATATGTGATTACGGTATATTTCGGTGCTATCGGCATTCGGAAAGCTGGGTATGCGCTAAAAGTAGGACTTATTTCTGACTTTGTCGGCTTTGTAGCTTCTATCATCATCTGCTTTTTGGTATTCACATAGAATGATTATTTTATCGAGCTTTGCAACCCGTGACAATCACAATATGTCTTCGCTCTTGAGATTTACATGGAACTCCGTTATCATTAGCTTGAGGTGAAAGCGGATCATGGAAAGACTGCAAAAAGTATTAGCCGAAGCGGGGATCGCATCCCGTCGGAAATGTGAGGAAATTATCACAGCGGGGCGTGTTCAAGTGAATGGTGAAGTCGTCACCACGCTTGGCGTGAAAGTAAACACGGAAGAAGACGAAATTAGAGTTGATGGACGTGCTATTGGTCAACAAAAGAAGATCTATGTGATTTTGAACAAGCCCAAAGGTGTTATTACAAGTGCTACGGACCCAGAGGGACGTAAAGTAGTAACAGACTTCTTACCTGGGATTAGAGAACGCGTTTATCCGGTCGGACGACTGGATTATGATACGGAAGGATTACTCCTTCTGACGAATGATGGTGAATTTGCACATTTACTCACGCATCCTAAACATCACGTGCCTAAAACTTATCAAGCCACTGTAAAAGGGGTACCGCACGGAACGTTATTAGACAAGCTAAAAATGGGTATACAGTTAGAGGATGGCATGACAGCTCCAGCTGAGGTTGAATATGCGGATGTGAATATGGAAAAGAATGAGTCCATCATTCAAATTACGATCTACGAGGGCAGGAATCGACAAGTCAGACGTATGTTCGAGGCAATCTCTTTTCCTGTGATCAAATTAAAACGAATTAAATTCGGTCCAATCTTTTTAACTGGCCTGCCAAGAGCCAAGTATCGTCACTTGACGCCCAAAGAGGTTGAGGAGCTAAGGAACGAAGCTCTCAAGACACATAACGTTCAAAAAGGCCAATAAGAATTGGCCTTCTTTTCGTTATAATAAAAGAATAAACCTATGTGAAAAAACTAACATTGTTAAAAAAAGCGAAGGTGATTATACGTGGGTCCAAATAAGAAATGGGTACAGATTGGGATTTTTGCGGTCGTGCTTATTATTGGCGTGTTTACCATTATTACGAATTTGTCAGCTTCTGACAGCAAGAAGTATCCCCAAACAGGCGACAAAGCGACGAATTTCTCCTTGGTCGGATTAGATGGTAAAACACATGAATTATCGGATTATAAAGGGAAACCGGTTTTGATTAATTTCTGGGGAACTTTTTGTCCACCGTGCAAAGAAGAAATGCCTGCTCTCCAAAAGCAATATGATAAATGGAGCAAAGAAGGCGTGGTTTTCTTAGAGGTCAACGTTGATAAGAATAAAGTAACGGTTCAAAGCTTCATGGATCAGTATAAGTTGAATATGCCAGTGCTTCTGGATGCCAAAGAAGTCGTACGTAAGCAGTATGGCGTCATGGATTATCCGACAACCTTCTTTATTGGAGCAGACGGCAAAGTGAGCGTCAAAAAAATCGGCCAGATGACTGAAACTTTTATCGATGAATCGATCGCGAAGTTAGTTAACAAATCTTAAAATGAACAAATGCTTAAAGTTTTCAGGAGGTCATCATGTTCTACAACACCAAATGCGATTGCGGGCATCAGAATCCCACAGGTACTACGCTTTGTGAATCTTGTGGTAATCCGTTGATTGACACGGAGGGCAGAGATATACTGGAAATGCGATACGACGGTATGGCCCGTCGCTCTCAGAAATCCAACCCTTCTTTGCTGGATAAAGTCTGGAATTTCTTTTCCTCGGTTAAAATAGCGGTATGGATCATTATTTGGACGGTCGTCGCCTCTGCCGTAGGCACTATTTTTCCTCAAGAAAATACTTTCTTAGATATGGATCCTGCCGAGTATTATTCTCAAAACTATGGTACACTGGGGACCATTTATCACTTTCTGGGTTTCTCCCACACGTTTAGTTCATGGTGGTTCATCACGCTGCTATTCATGATAGGAACATCTCTAGTTATTTGTAGTTTGGATCGGGTGTTGCCACTATATCGCGCGCTATCTAAGCAGCAAATTCGCAAGCACTTGAATTTTCTCACGAGGCAGAAAGTGACGCTCGTTGCCGAACTGCCGCCGGGTACGGATGAGGAAGCATGGACAAATAAGCTTGGTGCGCTTCTGCGTAAAAAAAATTACCGCGTACATACAGATGGAACAGCGCTTCTAGCTGAGAAATACCGTTTTAGTCGCTGGGGCCCCTATATCAATCATATTGGTCTCATTATTTTTCTGATCGGTGTGTTAATGAGAAGCATTCCAGGCTGGCATATGGATGAGTACATGGGTATTCTGGAAGGGGAAACCAAGCAAATCCCACACACTTCCTATTTCATCAAAAATGAAAAGTTCACGTTGGAGCTGTACGACGAGAAAGATTTGCCAGAAAGTATTAAGGCTAAGGGACAAATTGTCCCGAAAACCTATGAAACTCAGGCAGTTTTGTATCATTGTTCCGCGAATTGTGATGATTCATCCAAAGAACCGGTACTTACCGAAGTGCACAAACAAAACATTATCGTGAATCATCCACTTGACTACAAAGGCCTTCAAGCTTATCAATTCGATTATAAATCTACACCAATGCTCATCTCCGTGAAGCCCACACTTAGCAATCCTGCAACTGGTGAGTCTTATGGAAGCTTTGATTTGCCGATGAATAATCCTAAGGATGAATATCAAGTAGGTCCTTACAAGCTGACACTGAAAGGGTATTTCCCCGAGTTTGGTCTTGAAAAGGGACAGCCCATCAGCAAGTCGAATGAGCCCAAAGCACCTGCATTTATATTTAGCATTACAGGTCCCGATCTAGCAGCAAACGGTGTACCTTACCTGTACTTCCCAAGACAAATAGATAAAGAAACGTTCTCACAAGATACAATTAACGGCCCAATAAGCCAAAAGCTGAAGCTTTCTGTCGGCTCCATGGAAGGTGTTCAATTTGCCAATTATACAACCTATCTGAATATTCGCGTAGACAAGGCTATGCCGTATATTTGGGTAGGATCTGCGATATTCATGATTGGTGTGATTATGGGCTTCTATTGGCAGCATCGCCGCATCTGGATTCGAATTGATAGCGGGAAGCTAACTTTGGGCGGTCATACGAATAAGAACTGGTTTGGACTTCGGAATGAAGTAGCAGCAGCACTCAAGAAGAACAATATGGAAGTTTCACCGAAATCATTAGATATAGGAGGGGACCAGGGGTGAATGTTAACTCACTGAGCAGCACCTTTTTACTTATAGCTTTTTTCGTTTACCTCGCTGCATTTTTATTGTTTGTCCTCTCGATAACCGGTAGGAAATGGAGTAACCGGGACCCAGAACAACATACGAAGCGATGGGGCTTTGTTGCTTTCATTGCTTCACTGGTTGGATTTGCGTGTCACGTGACTTTCTTTTTTACCAGATGGGCGGAAGGTAATCATATCCCGACATCGAATATGTACGAATTCATGACCTTTCTTGGTATGATGATCATGTTTGCCTTCTTGATCGTGTATCTCATTTATCGCACACCTGTCCTTGGTGTATTCGCATTACCCATAGGCTTTATCATCATTGCTTATGCTTCTGTTTTCCCGAGTGAGGTACAACCCTTAATTCCGGCGTTGCAAAGTTACTGGCTCAAGATCCATGTAACAACCGCAGCTACAGGAGAAGCTTTCTTCGGAGTTGGCTTTGCCGGTGGACTGATGTATCTGCTACGTGCTGTCGATTACAAAGGCACATCCAAAGTGGATAAGCGTGAACAAAGAGGCGTGGAACTTACGATCTTTTTCATTCTAATGTTAATCGCCTTCATTGCTTCCATCTTTACATTTAATGGTTCTGGCTATAAAGCCGTTTTCTCCAAAGAAGTCATCACGATTGCACAAGGCCAACAAGAAACGAGCATTCATAACGAAACTTATGTATTGCCTCCAATTGTTAAGCCTTATGATACGAAGCTTGTAGAAATGAAGCCATTCTTGGGTATGACAGAGCCTTTATTCACTGCTCCTTCTTGGATGGAGGGTGCGAGTGCAGGGCGTAAGTTGAATACGGTCATTTGGTCGATACTTGGAGGTCTTCTGCTCTATGGACTCGCACGTGTTGTTGCACGTAAGCCTTTAGGAGCAGCGATTGGACCCATCGTCAAAGGGATGGACCCGGAAGATCTGGATGAAATCAGCTATCGTGCTATTGCGATCGGCTATCCGATTTTCACATTAGGTGCATTGATTTTTGCGATGATCTGGGCTCAAGAAGCATGGGGCCGTTTCTGGGGTTGGGATCCCAAAGAAGTTTGGGCCTTAATTACTTGGTTGTTCTATGCAGTGTTTTTACATCTTCGTCTCTCGAAGGGCTGGCAAGGTAAGAAATCAGCTTGGTTGACTGTTATTGGATTTATAGTTGTTATGTTTACGTTAGTTGGTGTGAACCTTGTCATAGCAGGTCTTCACTCCTATGCAGGTGTATAGATCATTCGAACTTAATTAGATAAGGATGTGAAGCTCCATGGAAATGAAAGCTAGCATACTCGTTGTTGATGATGAGGAACGTATTCGTCGACTACTTAGAATGTATTTGGAAAAAGAGGGCTATATCATTGAAGAAGCAGAAGACGGTGAGACAGCACTGCGAATGGCCACAGAAATGGACTATGACTTAGTGCTGCTCGATGTGATGCTGCCTGGTATTGATGGGATTGAAGTTTGTGCACGACTACGTCAAGTGAAGTCAACGCCTGTCATTATGCTGACAGCCAAAGGAGAAGAGACGAACCGTGTTAGCGGATTTGAAGTAGGCGCTGATGACTATGTCGTCAAACCGTTCTCTCCGCGTGAAGTCATCTACCGGGTTAAAGCGATTCTGCGTCGTTCCTCTGCGACTGCATACTTGTCTAAGGATGCGAGTTCGAGTAACAATATTGTATTTCCTAACCTAATCATCGAACATGATGCGCATCGGGTGACTGCTGGTGGACAGGAAGTAGCTTTGACTCCGAAGGAATATGAGCTTCTGCACTATTTGGCTGTATCACCGGATAAAGTGTTCTCTCGTGAAGAACTACTTAAGGACGTTTGGAATTATGAATTTTTTGGAGATCTACGTACTGTAGA
This sequence comes from Paenibacillus germinis, assembly GCF_013141785.1. Lineage (NCBI taxonomy): Bacteria > Bacillati > Bacillota > Bacilli > Caryophanales > Paenibacillaceae > Paenibacillus > Paenibacillus germinis. Next base: position 87,343 of record NZ_WHOC01000149.1, on the reverse strand, counting down.
TACCCATGTAAAAAGACTCCGTGAAAAATTAAACAAAGTATCCCCGGATGCAGCGGCAATGATCACGACTGTATGGGGAGTAGGCTATAAGCTAGAGGTGCCCAAATAACGTGTTTATTTTCAGAAGTGTCGTAGGTAAGCTCTGGTTAACAATTATTGGCCTAGTTGGGGTTGTTCTGCTCATACTAGGTCTTTTTCTTGTCAATTACATGGAAAATTATTTCGCTCAAGCGAATGATCAGACGAAAAATATGAAGAATATGGCCGTTAAATTCTCGGAAGAAGCTTCGCATCACATGTATGATGAGCAGTTTTATCAATTGAGTAATGAACTGCTAAGCTTCCAAGATGCTAAAATGCTGGTGATCTCCACCGATATGAAGGAAATTGTTATTCCTTCGACACAGGGGAGTGAGTTAGCCAGTTTCCATGCAACCGATTTTTTCACGGAAGCGGAGCTCCGGCAAGTATTCGCAGGTCAGACGAAAGACAAACAAGTCAATAAGTCAGCTACAGGGCGAATTAAAACAGGGGCTGAGTACCTCGTTGTTGCCGTACCGTTAAGAAATCTTCAAGGCACTATCGTTGGTGCAACGCTGCTGTATCAATCGCTACAATCATTAGAAGCAACACAGTCCTACATGTTGAGATTGTTTATCTATGTATCCATAGTCGGCTTCCTTATGACGACTTTCTTCGCATTTTTCTTGTTCTCTCGAATTACAAGACCTCTTCAACAGTTGAAGAAAGCAGCTGATTTCATCACCATGGGGGAATATGGTACCCGTGTTCCTATTCAATCCAAAGATGAAATTGGCGAGCTGGCCAAAACGTTTAACCATATGGGCGAGAAGATGCAGGAAAGCATCCGTGCCCTTAGTCAGGAAAAAGAGCATTTATCCAGCATTTTACGAAGCATGACCGATGCGGTCATCACGCTCGATGTGAATGGATCTGTTATGCTGACCAATCCGCAAGGTGAGAAGATTGTGCAAGAGTGGAGCACGATTGAGTGGTCAGAGGATGATGAGGAGACGAGACGCTTCCGCAAGCCGGATACGGCGCTCGGAGATTGGGGATTAATGAGCTACAGCAATCCCTACTCGAGTCCGATCCCTGTGCCGCTGATTCCGCTATTTGAAGCGGTCGTGGACGAATCGTCGGAAGCCGCTACGAAGCTTCACGTGCAAAACGGCGTGTGGTCCGTCGCAATGACTCCGTTATACACGAGCGATCAAGTGCGCGGCGCCGTGGCCGTCCTCCGTGATGTCACGGAGGAGGAGCGCCTCGATAAGCTGCGTAAGGATTTCGTGGCGAACGTGTCCCACGAGCTGCGCACGCCGATCTCGATGCTGCAGGGCTACAGCGAAGCCCTGCTGGATGATATCCCTTCCACGCCTGAAGAGCGCTTGGAGCTGGTGCAGGTCATCCACGACGAGTCGCTCCGCATGGGGCGCCTTGTCCGAGACCTGCTCGATCTGGCGCGGATGGAAGCCGGCCATCTCGAGCTGATCTTCGGGGAGGTCGAATTCGACTCCCTGGTGAGACGCATGCACCGCAAATTCGCGGTGATGGCCAAAGAGCGCGGCATCACACTAACTGCTGCGCTGCCTGAGGAGCCCCTCATCCTTGGACGGGGGGATGAGGACCGGCTTGAGCAGGTGTTAACGAACCTGCTCGACAATGCTTTTCGGCATACAGCCTCTGGGGCACGTATTGCCATTAAGGCAGAGACCGCCGTCTACAAGGATCAGCCGGCGATCCGCATTGAGGTCTCCGACGAGGGGCAGGGGATTCCTGCCGACGACCTGCCGTTCATATTTGAACGCTTCTACAAGGCGGATAAGGCCCGAACGCGCGGTTCTTCGGGTGGTACAGGGCTTGGACTTGCCATCGTGAAAAATATCGTAGATGCGCACCACGGCAGTGTAACTGTACAAAGTGCTTTGGGACAGGGAACAACCTTTACTTTACTATTGCCGTGTGAGCTTAAATAAGCTATAAATAACGAAATTCGACATAAGAAGAGGCGTTTGCTGAGAAAACTCACAGCAAACGCCTTTAATTTTGTAGAATATTCAGACAAAATCTTGTTGTTCGTGAAACACTTTGTTACCTAATCGTTATTAGGTTATACCGTAAGTGCACGAACATTCACGATTTCGGCTTGTGTTGTAAGGTCAGCCAATACTTCAGCAGGAGCGGATTTATCAATGGTTAGGACCATGATAGCCGAGCCACCAATGACTTTACGGCCTACTTGCATCGTTGCAATGTTCACATTATTGCTTCCTAGAAGCGTACCAACGCGGCCGATAATACCTGGTTTGTCGTTATGAGAAATCAACAACAGGTTACCTTCAGCAGCGAAATCAACTGGATATTGATCGATACGAACGATACGTTCTCCATAACCAGCCAATAAAGTACCAGCAAGTGTTTTCTCTTCTTGCTTCGTTTTTACGGTAACGGTAACTAGATTTGTAAAGCTGCTGGATGTGTTTGACGTTTGAACAACGATATTCACATCACGTGATTTAGCCAAATGCATGGCATTCACGATATTAATGGATTCTAGTTGGTTCTCGAACACACCTTTTACAATGTAACGTGTTAATGGACTCGTATCTACATCAATCAAATCACCTGCATAGTTTACAACGATTTCATAAACAGCGCCTTGTGCGATTTGACCAAGAATGGAGCCGATTTTTTCACCGAGTCCAAAGTACGGTTGAAGTTTGTTCAATACATTGGCTGGTACAGGCGGCAAGTTAACTGCATTTTTGAACGGTTCATTACGCAGGATATGAAGAACTTCTTCAGAAACGTCAATCGCTACGTTTTCTTGAGCTTCAATAGTAGATGCACCAAGATGAGGGGTCACAATGATTTTAGGGTTGTTCAAGAAAGGGTGATCCTTTTGAGGAGGCTCTACTTCGAACACGTCGAAAGCTGCTCCGGCTACAATTCCTTGTTCAATCGCTTCAACCATTGCCATTTCATCAATAATACCGCCGCGTGCACAGTTGATAAGGCGCATACCTTTTTTCATAATATCGAATTGCGGTTTGGAGATCAGGTGGCGCGTTTCTGGCGTGAGTGGTGTATGAACCGTGATAAAATCTGCTTTTGCAACAATTTCATTGACAGTACCAAGCTTAACGCCAATTTTCTCAGCGCGTTCTTCCGTCAAGAAAGGGTCATACCCGATAACTTCCATGCCGAACACCTTAGCCCGTTTGGCCACTTCGCTGCCGATACGTCCCATACCGAGAATACCGAGCGTTTTGTTTCGAAGCTCAACACCGATAAATTTCCGATCCCATTCGCCGCCAACTGTTTTCTTGTATGCTTGCGGGATCATACGTGCTGTTGACATCATCATGGCAAATGTAAGCTCACAAGTAGCAATCGTATTTCCGTCCGGTGCGTTGATGACGATAATTCCGCGTTTAGTAGCTGCTTCCAAATCAATATTGTCAACACCGACACCTGCGCGGCCAATAACTTTTAACTTCGTGCCTGCATTCATAATTTTCTCAGTTACTTTGGTTTGGCTGCGAACTAGAAGCGCGTCATAGTCGCCAATGATGGAAATGAGCTCATCTTCGGATAAACCAGATTGCTTAACCACTTCAACATCGGCTGCATCGTAAAGCATTTGAATTCCCATGTCACTGATTGGATCGGATACTAGAACTTTGTACATAATTCGAACCCTCCTTAGAATATGAACATAAAAAAAACTCCCAACCCTCAGGTACAGACACGTATGTCTGTAGCCAAAGGGACGAGAGATTGCTTTCGTGGTACCACCCTAGTTCGCTGCCCATTCGCACGGGAAGCCTCAATTGGTCTTGCGACCTGGAACTGTAACGTGTTCCTATCCCGATTGCATCTACTTCATTCAATGCAATAACTCTGGAGTGCTCCGCAAAATGTTCGCTACCGATTCGCACCTAACATCGGTTCTCTGAAAGCTACTTTACTTGCTTGGCTCCGTCAACGCTGTACTGTGATATAGAATTTTCATTAGATTACCATGCGTTTGAAATCGTGTCAATACATGTCGAATCAATTTCACATGAAAGTCATAATTGATATTTGAACGACTGATTTTCCAAAGCTTTTCGTTTATTTTAAAGCAAGGACGCTAAGAAAGCAATGCTATTTCACTTGTATTTTAGCCTGTTTTTCGCTATTGTACTCGTTAAATAGTTATTGCTCTTGCAGCAAGTAAGAAAGGAAGTGCCGACATCGACATAACGAGTATTCATCCCAATAAATTCCTAGAAGCATTGGATCAACAGGAACTGAAAGATAGCATCATAATCGACGTAAGGGAACTTCATGAGTGGGAGTATTATCATCTGAAAGAAGCACAGCTTATACCGATGCAGCAAATCCCTCATCGGTTAGGTGAGCTGCCAGAGGATCGGGATATTTATCTCGTATGTGCACATGGTGTGCGCAGCTATCGCGTTGCTGAGTATTTGCTTGAGAACGGATTTGACCGAGTCATTAATGTAGATGGAGGGATGGCAGCGGTCGCCATGCTTCGCGGTTTCCAATATGATTAAATGAAAAGCCGAGCGCAATCTGCGTCCGGCTTTTTCATTTAATTTACATCTGAGAAAAAAGGAAGCTGTGGAAGCAGTTCGTTGGCATACCACTTTGATTTCCCTTTGACAAAGTCTCCTGGACGAACGGCATTTGTACTTAGCAGCAAATCCATCGTTTGATTAACATCATTCACGTTCATTTTCTTAGCTTGACCTGAGGCAATGAATTCATCAATACGTATCGTCAAATCCTGTGGGTAAAAAGGGGCAAATGCTTTATTTTTAAGTAATTTTGCTGTTATGTAATGATTTTTGACGTTAATGTTCATCGCACGCCATTGATCCAAATTGGCATTATTGTTTGGATCAAAATTTTCAATATCGTTATCGATCGTTCCGTTCCAAGCAACGATGGAATCAAAATAATTTTTCTGAGCTGTCAACGCTTGTGTTTTCGCTTCTAGGAAGTAGGCATCCTTTTGAATGACATCGAGCAGTTGTGGGCTAGTAAGACCGTTGGCCTTGCTCTGATAACTTTTTAACGTGTCAGCAAAAAGCTTTAGGCTTTTGAGATAACCCTGGTGAGACTGCACAAGCAGCGGTGATGAAGCCGGCATGCTCTTTTTTTGCAATTCAATATATTTCTCATCAGCAAGCTTGTACAGCTCTTTTAGAACGGCAGAGGCATCTACTGTAGAGTTGCCAAGTTCGATTTGACTCATCAACTCAAACCATTTATTCTGAAATTCCCTAAAGGGCAAAAAGATGGTATGGTAATAAGATACGAGTACTTGTTGGTCGTAGGCTCCAATTTCCTGAATGACAGCCTTGTCAGCGTGTAAGATTTTATCGTATTTTTGATCTGATTTCTCCTGGCCGACTCTTAAACCGTAGAAAAAGGCGCCAAGTATACAAACAAGCATAAAGATAAACATGAGGGCGAATAAATAATCAGTGCGGGTTAGACGTTTATCCATAATTAAAGCTCCTTATTCTCTCTTTTTCTTTTAACTTAGTATAGGGGAAATAGCTATAAAAGGGAATATGTGAGGAAATGAGGCTGCTTCCTTGAAAAAATTCGATTTTAAGAACATTCGCTTCGGGAAAGTTGATATCAATGAATTAAATGACCGGACATTATTGCTTAATCTTTACATAACTCAACTTCTTACCCTTATTATCGGTATTATCATCTTGTTTTTTCAGAGCAATCATAAGATTCTTTCCATGTTCACCATTCATGGGGGCGGGAAGATTCTCATATGGGGAAGTTTGTTTGCTCTACTTGTCCTTGGGGTCGATGTTTTGATTTCTAGGTGGGTACCCAAAGAAGTGTCTGACGACGGTGGAATTAATCAAATGTTATTCGGAAATCGACCTGTATGGCATATCGCTTTGATTTCACTCATAGTCGCGATTTGTGAAGAAGTGCTGTTTCGAGGGGCGATTCAGCATGCATGGGGCCCTTACTGGACTAGTATCTTGTTTGCAGCAATCCATATTCGGTATTTGCAGCATTGGTTAATGACAGGAATGGTTTTCAGTATAAGCTATGGCCTGGGATGGATTTACATTCAAACCGGTAGTCTTTGGACTCCGATAATCGCTCATTTTATCATTGATTTTGTAATGGGATGCATACTTCGATACAGCAAGGAGGAAGAACAGGGCACATGAGTGTAGGGGAAAGATCACCTTTACGGTCTGATCGGAGGCCAATAGAGGTAAAGGAGGACGATACGTATTTACCGCCGCGTAATGCTGTACATCCCTCTGAGCGAGGAAAGTGGACGCGTATATTCTATTTAACTTTACTGTGGTTATTTATTATTCTTGTGGTAAGTTTAACGGTTTGGGGCATTAAATATTACTCGTAGACGACTATAATGTACCAATCAACCTAAGTTGTGTAAAAGAAGTTGAGAAGCTATGATAGATTCATAGTTTCTTTCATTTTTTACCACATAAGAAAGTATAAGTTTTCGGTTCCCGAAAACTGCTTTCTTATTGGCGATAAAACCTACATCTAAACGCGGTCGCTCATCTTTGAATGGCCTCGATAGAGGTTTTCTCATCACAGTTTCTTTTAAACAGGAGGATGCAGCGATTATGTTGGTGAACCACGCAACAAGATGGATGTTTAAAGTAAAATTAATTGCTATTATATTTGTATTATTTTCAAGTATCTTTTGGTCAGCGAAACCGTCATATGCTTTGTCTTATGGAACCTTATCTTATCCGCAAGGCGATGTTGGGCTGTTGCGTCCAGACATCGGAGTAACGCTTGAGCTTAGTGAAGGAAAAACGCCGGAAAGCTATCATTTTTATTTAAACGATAAGGAATTAAATGTTAGCTACGATCCCGTTTCCGTTAAATTTGTATATCGTCCTACGGCTGATTTACTGCCTGGGAACTATAATGCTCGTTTAGTGCTGTCTTTCAGTGGCTATCAACCTATTACAATTAGTTGGAAATTTACTATTATTAAAGGTGCGGTTTCGTTAACGTCTGAAACGAGCAAAGAGCAGGAGGATGGGCTTCGGGCGATCAATGATTATCGGGCTAAATTGGGACTGTCGAAGGTCAAATTCAGTAATGCTTTGAATACAGCGGCCCAGAAGCATGCGCAGTATTTATCCCAAAATAAAATCGATCCTATTCGGACGTCGGTTTCTTTGCATGATGAGGACCCAACGCTGCCTGGTTACATCGGTAAGTCATTAAGAGAGCGGGTACAATTTATCGGTTACTCGCGCTCAAGCAGTGAGGATGTAGCTTATAATCGGGTTACCCTAGTTGAGGCTATAGATAGTCTGTTTGATGCTCCTTACCATCGTTCACCATTCATGGTGCCAGGACTCGTGGAAATCGGTGTATTTAGAGATGGTGATTATCATGTTATTGAATTTGGTTTCTCAGACGGGATTGCACCAGAACTTGTCGTTTCTCCAGGAAGCAATGATGTGTACGTACCAACCGTTTTTGATGGTCATGAGACCCCGGATCCGATTCGCCTTCATTCAGAGGCTGAATATCCGGTTGGTTATCCGATCATGGCTTCCTTAAACGGGCCCGGAGTTAAAAAGGTTAGCTTGGTTGAGGCGGAGTTAAAAGATGAGAGCGGTAATTCAGTGACACTACTGAAGAATGAGCCGGGTAAAGATGATCATCTGGATACCGAAGTGATCGTTATGCCTTCGAAACCATTGGAATTGGATACAACCTATAAAGCCAAAATCAAATTGACAGCTATGATGGAAGATGGAAGTACAAGACCTTATTCGAAAGAATGGACATTCCGCACGGAACCTCGGGTTGGTATTGGTGTACTTAAACTTCATAAGGATGCTGTTGCTTACACGCTGCAAATGGCTAATTTCGGACTAAACCGCACTCACATGGTTTCATTTGGATTAAATGAGGACAAGTATCTACTTGATCTAATCCCATATCCAATGAAGCAAAAGCCATATATTCAAGAGGGGACTTCGTATCTTTACATTAGAGACCTGGCCGCGGCATTAGGTGCAACTGTTGAATGGGACGATAACCAGAAAGCTGCTGTTTACAAAAAGAAAGACAAGACGATTATCTTTTATACGAACCGAAATGCGTATAGTTTGAATGGTGTAGAGCATACGACAGAATCTGCTGCTAAGCTCATCCATGAAACAACAATGATTCCGGTGCGGCTGCTATCTGAAACTCTTGGAGCGAAAGTGACCTATGAGGAAAGTACAAGAACAGTGAATATTAGTTATTAATAAAAAAGAGCCCTGCAGCACCGACTAACGTGTAGGAAATGCAAGGCTCTTTATTCATTTCATTTCTAGTTCAATGGCATTCGGATCTACGAAAGAATATCCTTGTTCCTCAAGTTTGGTAAGCAATGTGTCTAAGGCTTTCACTGTCCAAGGCAGCTCGTGCATCAAAATATTGCTACCGCCATGCAATTGTTTCATCACATTTTCGATCACTTTACCGGAATCGTTATTTTTATTAGTCATATCCCAGTCTAACGAGCCGTTGGACCATGTCATATAAAGCATCTTATTGTCTTTCACTTTAGCTTTCAAATAATCATTGCCCGAACCAAAAGGAGGTCGGAAAAATACAGGCGATTGGCCTGTTAATTCTTTTACTATTTTCTGGACATCATCCACTTGTTGGTCAATCTTTTCATTTGTCATGCTTTTCATGTTATCGTGGTCCCAGGCATGATTGCCAATCGGATTACCGCTGTCATGAATGAGTTTGACAAGTTCGGGCTTTTGTTTGATACGGTATCCATTCAAGAAGAAAATTGCCTTGGCATTATGTTTTTTTAGAATGTCGATTAAAGCTTGATTCATGGCTTGTTCCTTAGGACCGTCATCAAAAGTTAAAAGGACGATCTTTTTGTTTCCATTGGGATCGTTTGGTACAATATCATAGTTTTTGTTCATATGATATTCTTTTTTGACGACCTCTGGAGCTGGCGTTGTCGCTGTTGGGACGGGAGTTGAAATGGGTGTTGCCGAAGGTACAGGACTAGGTGTAATTGTGGCGACAGCTACTGGTGTAGAGCTCGTTGTTGCGATAGGACTTACTTTTGTTTGGTTCGCACTGCAGGCAGCTAATAAGATCATAACACTCATCATTAGTACACTGGCTTTTTTGTTCATTATCCTTCGTTCTCCTCAGGTCTTTATACTTGTAGGTCATTTCCTATAGTACCACATTTCGCAGATAACATATCTCCTTTGTTTTCCTCTCGTCTTAACGTATGCTCTCTTAGAAACTCGCATAACCTATGAAGGATTCATACTACTTGACATGGAGGGAGACCCAATGAAAATAGGTACATTTATGCTCGGCGGTATTGCCGGTGCGGCGGCGGTTATATATCTCAATCGTAAAAGTAAATCAATGTTGTTCTCAGCATTCAGCTCGTCCAGTGAATCGATGGGTAAAGTGGTTGATAAAGCAAAGGACTCGTTTGTGAACAAATCATTTCAAGATTCATCAGCCAAAAATTTCTCGACTTCAAACTCGAATGGTCTGAATCAAGTTGAAAAAATTGTAAAAGAAGATCCTCATTTGAAAGCAACTGTCAATGAAATCATGCGTGAAAATAGAGAAGGCTCATCGACTATCCAATGAACATAAGTATTAAGCACAGTCTGGCCTATCTAAGGTACAGGCTGTGCTTTTCTTTTTATACATAACTTGCGCGTGCAATTGCACGCAATTAATGTTAACATGATAGGTGAAAACGAAAGCAAGATGCATGTCCATTTTCGTTCTCTAAGGTTCACCTTTTTGTTTTTTTATCATATTCTGTTTTAATAAGATGACCATGCTTTCGATGCAAGCTTTCCAGTCGGAAAGCTCAAAGGAGGATCCTATCATGAAAATAGAACGCTTAAGTCAGGATAAGATACGGATTTTCCTAACATTCGATGACTTAACTGAACGCGGTATTCAAAAGGACGACATGTGGAGAGAAATTCCCAAAGTACACGAATTATTTAGTGAAATGATGGATCAAGCCTATTCAGAGCTCGGATTTGACCCGTCCGGCCCGCTTGCTGTTGAGGTGTTTGCACTTCCAGCACAAGGAATGGTTGTTATTGTGACCAGAGGTAAGCTTGATTTGTATGCAAACTCAGATGCATATGACGATCACGAAGCTGAAGAAGTGTATGAAATGGAAGTAACGCTTGAACAAAGCGATTTAGTCTCCTATGCTTTCCGTGATTTTGAAGACCTAGTGCGTGTATCCAAAGTAATTAATCCCCTTCTCATGGAAGGCGGTACCCTTTATTCATACAAAGGGAAATATATTTTACAACTCGAGCCAGTTGACCTCGAGGAAACGAAATACCAGGCGTTAATTGCTGTCTTATCTGAATTCGGCGAAGCCGCTTCCGTTACTCAAGCTGTGCTTGAAGAGTATGGGAAGACAATCATTGCAGACGATGCAGTTAAGGTGCTCTGCCGTCATTTCAAATAAGGTCATCTTCCTTACTTTTTGATGTAGAATGAAACAAGCATTTTCAAAAACGATTGTTTTTGTGGATGCTTGTTTTGTTGGTTAATCGTGATCATTTATCAACCTAGCGAAGAGATAATGGGGGACACCTAGATGACTAGCATAGATCGCAAACGACTGGCGCCTGCTCTGGCTGCTGTTGATTTGGACGGGTTATTGGCCTATTACCAAAAACAGCTCCGCGAGGAGGCTTATTTTTATTTACAAAAAAGAGGGATAACGGAAGAAACGGTTATACAGTACCGCATCGGTTTTGAAATTGGCAAGATAGGATTCTATGTAAATCAGAATCAGCTAGGTGATTACTTCGAGCATAGAGTTATTGTGCCTATTCGGAACTACGACGGTGAAATTGTCGACTTAATCGGACGCTCGATAGACAATAGAGAACCCAAATATAAACCCTTGTACGGTTTAGATCAGTATCTATTTAATTATTCCGCACTTGAAGATTCAGATGAAGTTGTTCTTTGCAACGGGATTTTCGATGTCCTAACGTTAACTCAAGCCAAGATGCCAGCTGTTTGTGTACCAGATAACGGTATGTTTAAAGAACAACATATGTCATTATTTGCTGGTAAAAGGGTTTATATTTGCATGGGGAATGATGAGGCCGGAAGAAGGGATTCTACACGTATAGAAGCCTTACTAAGGGAACAGGGCAATGAGACGTATATTATTAATTTGCCCGAAACCATTCGGGATATTAACGATTTGTTCATTAGAGCTCAGAATCCGGTTGAGACTTTTCTTGCACTAGTAAATCAAACCGTTGAGGAAACAAGGATAGCCCCTGTAGCTCCAGATATCAAAAATAGCACCGTATATTTAGAAGAATATATGAAACGGTTCCGCGGTCAAGTCGCTAGTATCCGCACTGGCTTTGCTAAGCTGGACCATTTACTTTTCGGCGGCTTTGGAAATGGTTTGTATTTACTAGCAGGTTCAGGCTCCATTGGCAAGAGCATGCTGCTTAAGCAAATAGCTGATGAACTTGCTTTTCAGCAGAATCCGGTTATTTTTGTGTCATGGGATATGACGAATTTCGAACTATGGGCACGCAGCATTGCAAGGATTATTGGGATAGCTCCTCAGAAAGTACTTGGGGGAAAAGTTGAGCCAGAGCAGGTAGCAGAAGCTAACAAGCAGTACGTAAAAATAAGTAAAATGCTTTGGATGCTTGAGTGTACGATCGATACAACGCTTGATCAAGTAGCCGCTTCCATTGAACGGATTGCGGTTGTTGTTGGAAAAGAGCCCGTGATTTTCATTGATCATTTGCAGCGTATTCCTACAGCTAAAGGGGTAACATCGCTAACTTGGGAGCAGCAGCAAGCTGCTATCGCCTATACGCTTAAACAATGGTCCAGAGAATGGAATTGCCCGATTATCGCTGCTACTGCTTTAGAGCTTGGCCAAGATAACGTGCCTGACAATGTGCAAGCTTCAGCAGATGTGGTCATGATTATGCAGCCTAATGAAACAGAAGAGGATCAACTGCAGTCCATATCGCTTGTTTTGAAGAAGAATCGAAATGGCACAACAGGGAATATCCCACTCATTTTCCACAATGATCGTGCGTTGTTCACCGAATAAGACATAGAAAAGTCATTTGAAAATGCTATAATGTTAATATTACGCATGGAATCGTTTTGTAGTTCACATGGTATTGAACGAAAAGGGGGAGCTGCATTTGCAAATTCTGCCGATTATTATGGCAGCCATAGCACCAGGTCTCTCATTGCTAACGTACTTTTATTTGAAGGACCGATATGAAACGGAACCGATTCATTTAGTTATCCGAATGTTCTTGTTCGGTGTTCTGCTTGTATACCCTACGATGGTACTGCAGAATGCGTTGATTGAAGAGTTTGGAAAGGGCACATTTCTCTCAGCCTTTTTCCTATCTGGTGGCGTTGAAGAGTTTCTGAAATGGTTCATCCTCTATCATTTAATCTTTAGGCATGAAGCCTTTGATGAACCCTATGATGGAATTGTGTATGCAGTGGCCGTAAGCTTAGGATATGCGACTTTGGAAAATATCATCTATGCTTTCCTTAATGCGTCGTCTTTCTCTGCTCTAATGATTCGCGCTCTGCTGCCTGTTTCAGCGCATGCTTTGTTCGGTGTTATGATGGGTTATTATTTGGGTAAGGCTAAATTCATTCCACACAAAGCGCAAAGGTATCTATGGATATCCTTGCTGCTGCCTATTTTGTGGCATGGATTGTTTGATTATATATTACTTATTTTCAAAACGAACTGGGTTTGGATCATGATTCCAGTCATGTCTTTTCTCTGGATCCGTACGATTTGGCGGGTTGACCGTGCCAATGCTCATTCCCCACTACGCATCGTGAGAGCAGATGAGAAGATTAAAGTGAGCTAAAATAGGTCATAATGGACAGTATAGATGGCGATTCCTGGCTGTAAGCCCGGAACTACCGGGAGGGTGTACATGTCCACGACAAGAGTCAAAGTAAAGATCCGCTGCCGGTTATGCGGCGAAAAGTTTGTGCTGAAGGGCAAGAAAGAAAAAGGGAAAATTGAAACGGGATTCCGTCAGTGTATTTGTAGCAATGAGCAAGACTTTGAAGTAGAGACCGAAGATTAGCGTGAGGCCATTCTTTTTAGAATCGGCCTCTTTTTGTTGTCAATCTTGTATAAACCTGTCTCCGCACGTAAAAACTAAGCGCAAGTTTGGGTACGAAAGGAGCAGTCGCGTGTATAAAAGATTAAGTATAATCATGTTTCCATTCCTCTTGATTGCCTTGATTGGTGCTTCAGTGTGGGGATACTTGGAACACCAGGAGAAGAATACGATTTTGATCAAAGCAGAGAATCAATATCAACGTGCGTTCCATGATCTTTCTTTCCATGTGGATAAGCTTCATACAGAGCTTGGTAATACATTGGCTGTTAACGCAACCTCAGAGCCTTCTTACCGGAAGGGACTGGTGAATGTATGGCGACTAACGAGTCAAGCGCAAAGCGATATTACACAGCTCCCGCTAACGCTGCTTCCATTCAATAAAACGGAAGATTTCTTAGCTAATATGGCTAATTTCTCATACCGAATGTCCGTACGTGACATGACGAAACAGCCTCTTAATGAGCAAGAAATAAAAACGTTGAACGCTCTTTACGATCATTCGTCCGAGATAACGAAGGAAATACGCGGTGTTCAGGAGAAGGTGTTGTCCAAAAACTTGCGATGGATGGACGTCGAGGTCGCCCTAGCTTCTAAAAATGAACCCCATGATAATGCGATTATTGATGGCTTTTCCACTGTTGACAAAAAAGTTGGAGCCTATGAGGAACTAAATTGGGGGCCTGGAAATTTAAGTATATTTTCAAAAAATGATGTTAGTGCCTTGTCAGGGAATGATATGACGGCTGATCAAATTAAACAAAAAGCAGAGCAGTTTCTGGGAGTAAATGATGCAACCAATATGAAAGTAGTTGAGAATGGTGGCAGTGCGCCAGAATTTCAAAGCTTTAGTGTTGTAGTTCCAGGCGGTGATGGTAGTGAAAATGATATTCAGATGGATTTTACAAAAAAAGGCGGCCATCTCATTTATTTTATGAAACCGCGAACCGTAAAAGAATCCAAGTTTGATCTTAGACATGCGCGAGATATTGCTAATGAGTTCTTAGATCAACATGAATATAAAGATATGAGCGCTGTTAGCTATGATCAATATCAAAATATCGCTAACATTATTTTCGCTAAGCGAGAAAAGGATGTTACGATTTATCCGCAGCAGGTTAGTGTTAAAGTAGCTTTGGACACGCTTGAAGTCATTGGCGTGCAGGCAACGGACTATATATATGGTCAAAAACAGCGAACGGTTGGTCAGCCCAAAATGACTGCAGCCGAAGCACGTAAGCAGCTTAGCCCGAAAATGGAAGTGACTGGCGAGTCTTTGGCGATTATCAAAAATGAATTAGACGAAGAAGTGCTTTGCCATGAATTTATCGGGAAGATGAATAACAATCTTTATCGTGTTTATATGAATAGTGAGAATGGGATGGAAGAGAAAATTGAAACCATTCGCCCCGAACAGGCAGAAGCAGCAGCTGAAGCTGAAGCAAAGAAATAATCATAGAGAAGAAGCAGGTTCAATCCTAGCTTCTTTTTTTTGCTATCATAATTAATAGGTCATTGGTATAATTAAGATATATTACGTCTCGGAGGTGCAGAAATTGCTTCCTAAAGTCAACCAGATATTACATATGCAAGTGAATAGCATCGACGATGAAGAGTCCAAAATTGAGTACAAGTCGCGAATAGCTGACGTTACGGATAGTGTGATTGCCATTGAGATCCCGCTGAATGAAAAAACAGGCCGACTCAAGAAGCTTTATCAAGGTGATGAATTAAGCACATTTTATTTAGGTCAAGGCGGCGTAAAGCACTATTTCACAACTTCGGTTACAGGTTTCAGAGATGATGTGATTCGCTTAGTAGAACTGCGTAAACCAGAGCCAGAAGCCATTACGCAGGTTCAACGCAGAAGTTTTCTAAGGGTTCTGGCCGAACTTGAAATTGCCGTTAAATTGTCAGATCAAATTCAATTCATTGGCGTGACAGAAGATGTCGGCGGTGGCGGGATTTCGTTTATCTGTGAGGGACATATCCCAATCGGAATGAATGCCATTATTTCATGTTGGGTACTTGCACCCTACAAGAATGGTAATATTGAGCATATTCCGTTTACTGGCGAGGTTGTCCGCGTTAAACAGCTCGAGACTGGCAAGCAATTGGCAATGATTAGATTTATTGATATAGCCGATCGTGAACGTCAGAAATTAATTCGCTTTTGCTTCGAGCGACAAATGGATTTCCGTAAGCGATAAACGCATGAGATTTCACCTGCATGGGCATACTACCAAGCAATATGTCAATGTGAGCAGGTGGGGCATCTCATGTCAAGGGATCAGGAGCAAAAGTCATACGAGCAGCTGTTTATCCTCTTTTCTGCGAAGGTAGAGAAGGTGATCATTCGGACAACGCTCGTATTTTTCGTTTTACTTATATGTGTTCAAGCGATGCTTCAAATTCCTTACATACGTAAGCATTTTACCCGTGTTGAACCACTAGAGGGAAAGCCCTATGTATGGCCTCAAAATGGGAAGGGAGAGCGCTCTTAGGCACATCTAAACGCAATCCAATATACGTCCATGTTTTGCATATGCCTATTTAATGTGCTATAATTTCAATTAATTAGCAGGCAGTGCCTGCTTTTTTGTTCGTAAGGTACTGTGAGGTATTGTTAGGAGGAACAGCAGCTTGGAAAAGTTCAATATTGCCATAGATGGTCCTGCTGGAGCCGGTAAAAGTACCATTGCGCGGCTAGTTGCTGGTGCACTTGGTTTCGTTTACGTGGATACAGGAGCCATGTATCGAGCAGTAACCTGGAAAGTACAGCAAGAAGGGCTGCTACCTGATCAAGAACAAGAAGTGGCTGCCTTGGCGAATCGCATGCAGATTGAGCTCATTCCTCGCGAAGAAGGACAACAGGTTATCGTAGATGGCGTCGATGTGACCAAAGAAATCCGTACGACTGCCATAACGGATCATGTCTCCCAAATCGCTAGCTACGGAGCTATACGCCAGCTCCTGGTTACACTTCAGAAGCAAATGGCTATATCCAAAGGCGTAGTCATGGATGGCCGCGACATCGGTACTCATGTTATGCCAGATGCTGAAATCAAAGTTTTTCTGACAGCTAGCGTAAAGGAAAGAGCAGAGCGTCGATTCAAAGAGATGCAAAACAGCGGGACTTGCACCCTAACGCTCTCCGAACTCGAACAGGACATCGCTCGTCGCGATCAACTGGATCAGGATAGAGAGATTTCACCGCTTAGACGAGCTCATGATGCTGTTTTAATGGACAGTACTTCAATGACCATCGAGGAAGTTGTGGACGAAATCCTTGGGCTTTGCAAAGACAAAGTCGGAGGTGGCAAATAAGATGCTTTATCGCATCGGCAGGGCCTTATTTCGTTTTATGTTTACCGTGTTCTTCCGCTTGCGAGCCCTAGGTATGGAGAATGTCCCTACACATGGAGCAGTCGTACTTTGCGGAAATCATACCAGCTTATTGGATCCGCCATTGTTAGGAACTCCGCTTAAGCGTATGGTTCATTTCATGGCGAAGGCCGAGCTGTTTGATATCCCTGTGTTGGGTTCCATCATTTCTAGAGTTGGTGCTTTCCCTGTGAAACGCGGTGGTGTTAGCAGAGAATCGATCCGACTCGCGGTACAATTGCTTCGCGATGGTAACATGTTGGGTGTTTTCCCAGAAGGATCACGGAACAACGCCGGGGGGATGGGCAAGAAGGGCGCAGCCAGTCTTGCACTTAAATCTGGAGCTGCCGTAGTTCCTGTGGCTATTATAGGCAATTATTCCTTATTCCGCCGCATGACGATTGTGTATGGAAAGCCGCTTGACCTTAGTCCATTTGCAGCTGCAAGCTCCGAGGATTTGGAGCAGGCAACGGAAGCTATTATGAAAGAAATTCGCCGATTACATACTGCTTATAGCAAAGGTTAACAAGAATGTATGGAATCGAAAGCTTGGAATTATACTATCTTTAAAGCGAATGGAAGTTATTGTTTTGTTTGAAACAGAGTAGAAGCTTACAATACTGCTTTGTGACTTATAAATTATTTATTGTTGGTTGTAATTAGAGGAGGGTAATCCCATGTCAGATGAAGTAAAAGTTGAAGATCAAACGCAAGAAGTACAAGAAACACAAGAAACACAAGAAACAGCCGTATCGCAAGCAGAAGCTGAGCACGCTCTTAACAACGTTGCTGTGCTGAAGAAAGGCGCTACCGTTAAAGGTAAAATCGTTAAGGTAGACGCAGATCAAGCCTTCGTGGATATCGGTTACAAATACGATGGTGTTATCCCAGTTCGTGAGCTTTCTTCCGATGCAGAAGCAACACTACTTGGACAAGAAGTTGAATTGAAAGTTGTTTCAATCAACGATGCGAAAGAAACATTGGTTCTTTCCAAACGTGTTGTTGACAACAGCAAAGTATGGGAGTCGCTACAAGGTCAGCTGGATAGCAAAGAAATCATTGAAGCTACTGTAGCTGAAGTTGTAAAAGGCGGACTTGTTGTGGATATCGGCGTACGTGGTTTCGTACCTGCTTCCATGGTTGAGCGTCAATTCGTTGAAGATTTCTCCTCTTACAAAGGCCGCACATTGCGTCTTCGTGTGAAAGAAATCGATCGCGAGAAAAACAAAGTGATCCTGTCTCAAAAAGATGTTCTAGATGAAGAATTCGAAGCTAACAAAAAGAAAATCATCGAAGGTCTTCAAGTGGGTCAAGTACTAGATGGTACTGTTCAACGTTTGACACAATTCGGTGCGTTTATTGATATCGGCGGTATCGACGGTCTTGTACACATCTCCGAGTTAGCTTGGCACCATGTAGAACAAGCTTCTGATGTAGTCAAAGAAGGCGATAAAGTGAAGGTGCAAATCCTTAAGCTTGATCCTTCCAATGATAAAATCAGCTTGAGCATCAAAGCAACGCAAGAAGGTCCTTGGTCCAATGTGGATCGTGAATTCAAAGCAGGCGATATCGTAACAGGTACAGTGAAACGTCTTGCAGCTTTCGGCGCATTCGTTGAAGTGGCTCCTGGTGTTGAAGGTCTAGTGCATATTTCGCAAATTGCTCACCGTCACATCGGTACTCCGCATGAAGTATTGAAAGAAGGCCAAGAAGTTCAAGTGAAAATCTTGGAAATCAATACGGCTGAGAAACGCGTTAGCTTAAGCATTAAAGATACAGAGGAAGCTCCAGAAGCTCCGGCTGGCGCAGCGGCTCAGTCTGCTTCTAAACCAGACAGAGAAAGACAACCAAGAGGCGATCGTGACCGCGGAAACAGCGCAAGTCACCAAAAAGAGATTGCTGGTAATGAGAACGTGTCCTTGAGCAATCAAGGTCTGTCCATGACACTTGGCGAGCGTTTTGGCGATAAACTTTCCAAATTCAAAAAGTAAATGATACGACGCTTAGGGGGATCATAAGAATGCGCATTTCACGCAAAATGGAGCATGTCCATTACGCGCTGGAGCTTGGCCAATCACGGCAGCAAGGGCTGTCGGATATCAAGCTTGTGCATAACTGTCTTCCTGAGACTTCGACGGATCATATAGCATTAACTACAGAAATCGGCGATCTCATTATGAGTTCGCCGATTTTAATTAATGCAATGACGGGCGGCGCTCAGGAGACGGAAAGTATTAATCGCGATTTGGCCATCTTGGCAAGGGAAAAGGGCATGGCTATGGCCGTTGGTTCCCAGATGTCAGCAATTAAAAACAGTGAGGTTGCTTCGAGTTATCAAGTTGTTCGCCGGGAAAATCCCAAAGGGATCGTGTTCGCGAATTTGGGCAGCGAGGCGACCACCGAGCAAGCGGTCCGTGCTGTCGATATGATTGAAGCGAATGCGCTTCAAATTCATTTGAATGTCATGCAGGAGCTCATTATGCCGGAAGGGGATCGCAGCTTTGTGGGCATGCTCAGCCGCATTGAAGCTATTGTTCGGCATGTACAGGTACCTGTCATCGTGAAGGAAGTTGGCTTTGGTATCCTAAAGGATAACGCCAAACAATTGCAGAACATCGGCGTCCGCTTTTTGGATGTCGGCGGTTCGGGTGGCACGAATTTCGCCGCCATTGAGAATGCCAGACGTCCAGCGGCTTTGGAATGGTTGAACGATTGGGGCACTCCAACGAGCATCGCTTTGTTAGAGGCTCTCTCGGTTTATCCCCGAGGCGGAGTTATTGCCTCTGGCGGTATTACGAACGCTTTGGAAGCGGCCAAAGCGCTGACCCTTGGTGCTTCAGCGGTAGGCATGGCTGGCGCATTCTTGAAGGTTTTGCGCAGCGAGGGAGTCGATGCGCTCCACCATTTTGCTGATGAGCTCCATCAAGGACTTATTCTTATTATGACAGCGCTAGGCGCTAATACAATTCAGGCATTGGGAAATTGTCCAGTTGTTATTATGGGCGAAACGGCAGAATGGGGCCGGGCAAGAGGTATTAACTTAACTTCATATGCAGAAAGAGCCAGTCGGAGTAAATAATTGAAATATTGCCATACTAAAGATCAGGCGGTGCTTCCCTCGTCAAGTTGGAGTGGAAGCCTGAAGATCCGCAGGCAGGTCGGTGGCGTGTGTCACCTGATCGCCTATGCATGGTAGGGTGGTCCAATTATGAACTCCGGTTATTTGTCTCTAATTCTCCTTTGTATCACGTTGATCTTATTTGCCAGCGGATGGAAAGAACTGTACATCAGAAGTATATCGCACAAGGGCATGCTTCTTTTTTTTGTCTCATGGATTGTTTTTTCAAGATTTACCGTAACAATCCAGCATGTTCAAGTTGGGCTCGTTTATGTCTGTGTTCTGCTCATCAGTCTGGGTATTCTCTATAAGACAAAAGGATTCATACATAAGCTTCATTTACTTTCCATCGGCCTATTATTAGGTTCCCTTCATTTCTTGTTGCAGCAGCTGCTTGAGATGGACCCCATACTTATCGTTCGTAACTCGGAATGGGATACGGCCTTATTGCTTGCTGTTGTAGCTCTCGTTTTACAGCGCAGCGCATGGGAGCAGATCGCAGCACTATCGATTGGCTACTTACTAGGAGATATGTATCAGGCGGGAATTCATCCAGTAGATGGCTACCATCATGTCGGTAAGGCGACTTTTCAAGACCAATGGTGGCTATCTGTTTTTGCGGCAAGAACGATGACCATCATCCTTCAATCCGCTTATAACGGCTGCCGAAGTATCATTCGCAGCTGGATGGACCGAAGAGGAGGCTGGAAGAAGTAATGGATTGGTTCTATTCGCATCGTTATACGATAGGTATCGTCGTGGGAGTTATTTTTGGTATACTGGCACGTCTGAATATGCTAAGAACGGACTACAGGCAATATCCGACCTATCCTCATGGTAAGATTATTCATATTTCCCTTGGTGTTATCGCAGCAGGACTAGGAGCCGTGGCTGTCCCTGCTTTGCTGGACAAAAATTATACGGCAGTCACCTTCTTATCGTTAGCCGCTCAACAGTTTCGCGATGTGCGCAATATGGAAAGACAGAGTCTATCCAAGGTCGATGAATTAGAGTTAGTTCCAAGAGGAGCGGCATATATTGAAGGGATAGCGATGGTGTTTGAGGGAAGAAATTATCTGGTTATTTTCTCAGCATTTCTTGCTTCTTTATTCAGTATTTTGTTTGCTTGGTATTGGGGGATCGTTGCCGGGATTGTATCCATTTGGATAGCTAACTACTTTAAATCAGGTAACAATCTAGCGAAAATTGCAGTCATCGAACCTGCCGATATTCGGATGGATGGCCCGGATCTTTACGTCGGCTCGGTATATATCATGAACGTTGGACTCACAGACAATCGTGACCTAATACTTGAACACGGGCTTGGCTTTTTAATTAAACCCAAAAATCGCAATGCCCGCGTGACGTTAGCTCATTTAGGCCAAAGACAAGCTATTCTTCATGATATTTCAACGCTGTTTGGTGCTTACCGAGATGAAGGAGAGCCTTCGTTGCGCCCGATGGCTAAGCTGGATATGAATACAGGCACATTAGCTATACTGCTTCTCCTGCAGGAGAAAGATGTAGAGAAAACGTATATTGCTCTTCATCGGGTGCCCGTGTTGGAAAGTGCAGTTCGTATGCCGTCTGAAGCGGGTGTAAACAAAAAGAAGGAGGCCTAAATCAGGATGTCGCAAATCCTTGCTATTGTAACCTTGACGAAGGAACGAATAGGCGGAGGTGCTCCAATCTTCGTTGTGGATAAGGAAGATGAGCTTCAAAAGGTCTCTTTCTCTCTAGAAAAGATATTGGATGCTAATGCTCACGATTTGAAAAATGGCACGATGATTTTGGTCAAGCATACCTGAAATAGCTGGTGTGCCCGCATGATATCTTGCGGAGTCTCAAAAGAGATTAGCCAAGTCGTGTCTTTTTTGTTATGATGTAAGTTGCGTATTTTTCCATGGCTGATCATGGAATTCGAAGGAGTGAATGAGTAGTGGCTAGACCTGTACTTGCAATTGTTGGCCGACCAAATGTCGGCAAATCCACCATTTTCAATCGGATCGTAGGCGATCGTCTTGCGATTGTAGAAGATAAACCGGGGGTTACACGTGATCGATTATATGGCGTAGGAGAATGGCTCAATACGTCATTCAGCGTCATTGATACAGGCGGTATTGAAATTGATGGGGAGGATGCAATCCTCAAATCTGTTCGAATTCAAGCGGAGCTTGCTATTGAAGAGGCGGATGTCATTGTTTTTATGGTGGATGCCAAAGCGGGCGTAACACCTTCGGATGAAGAAGTTGCCCAATTGTTATTCCGCTCCAAAAAACCGATCGTACTTGCTGTTAACAAAGTAGATAACCTTGCGCGTCAAGATGATATTTATGAGTTCTATTCTTTAGGCTTCGGCGATCCAGTCGGCATTTCAGGTTCCCATGGTATCGGGATCGGTGATTTACTTGAAGTTGTTTGCAACTTGTTCCCTGACAAAAAAGATGATGAATACGGCGAAGAAGTTGTGAAATTCGCGTTGATCGGTCGCCCAAATGTCGGGAAATCTTCGATGACGAATGCTATTCTTGGAGAAGAAAGGGTAATCGTAAGCGATGTGGCAGGAACGACGCGCGATGCGATCGATACCCCATTTGAACGGGATGGACAAAAGTTTGTTATTATTGATACGGCGGGAATGCGTAAGCGAGGTAAAGTCTACGAGAACACGGAGAAATATAGTGTCATGCGTGCTATGAAAGCGATTGAGCGTGCTGATGTTGTGCTCGTCGTTATCGACGGTCAAGAAGGCATTATCGATCAGGACAAGCATATTGCCGGTTATGCGCATGAAGCAGGAAAAGCGATAGTGATTGTCGTAAATAAATGGGATATCGTTGATAAAGATGATAAAACGATGCAGCATTTTACGCAAACCATTCGCGATCATTTCTTGTTCCTAAGCTACGCTCCAATTGTGTTTGTTTCAGCCAAAACGACGCAGCGCTTGCATAAGCTGTTGCCTGTCATTGTTCAAGTTGCTGAGAACCATGCTCTTCGTGTACAAACACATCTTCTTAATGATGTTGTTTCGGATGCTGTAGCCTACAATCCGCCTCCTACGGATAAAGGTAAACGCCTGCGTATTAACTATGTGACACAAGTAGCAGTTAAGCCTCCTGTCTTTGTGCTCTTCGTGAATGAGCCTGAGCTCATGCACTTTTCATATGAACGGTACTTGGATAACAAGATTCGTGCTGCCTTCGGATTTGAAGGAACCCCGATTCGTATCTTAAGCCGTAGGAAATCATCGGACAAAGAATAGGAGATGTTGTGCATTGCTTTCGATAATAACAATTGTAGCGGGTTATTTATTAGGCTCCATAAGCTTTAGTTATTTATTCGGAAAATGGTTCAAAGGCATTGATATCCGCAAACATGGGAGTGGCAATGCGGGAGCGACAAATACGCTCCGTGTTCTGGGTAAGGGACCTGCCATCTTAGTTCTTTTGCTCGATGCCTTGAAGGGAGTTGCTGCTGTGTGGATTGGAACATGGGCAGCTCCCGGACCCGATGACATCTGGATTCGTGTATTATGTGGGCTAGCAGCCATCGTCGGGCATAATTGGCCCGTTTACTTCGGCTTCCGAGGTGGTAAAGGTATCGCAACCACCATCGGTGTTATGGCCACGCTTTGCTTCATTCCAACGTTAATTGCTGGGTTAACAGCAATCGTCATCATTGCGGTCACTAGATTCGTATCGCTCGGTTCCCTTATTCTAACTGCACTTTTACCTTTTTTAATTTGGGGGATGGACCGACCTTTGCCAATTTTGTGGATTAGCATTTTGCTGTGTGCATTTGCTTTTATGCGTCATCGCACGAATATTGTGAAGCTTATTCAAGGTAAAGAGAACAAGCTGGGTCAGAAAAGGGCTTAGCAAATCTCACGATGCAAGTTTTCTACGAAAACTCAGCAACGCTTACGAAGCCAGTTTTCTTATGAAAACTTTTAGGAGGGGTAACCTTGTCAAACAAAGTTTCGGTCCTAGTCGCTGGAAGTTGGGGGACGGCACTTGCCTCGGTACTGGCGGATAATGGGAAACAAGTGCTTTTATGGTCTCGTAATGAGGATCAGGTTAAGGAAATAAATGAGAAGCATCGGAACAGCCGTTTTCTTCAAGATGTGGAGCTATCACCGCTAATCGTAGCGACAAACTCGCTGCAAGAAGCAGTAGAGGATGCAGATGCGATCATTATGGTCGTACCTTCATCTGGCATGCGCGAAGTAGCGTCACGTATGCGCCCTTTTTTGAAGAAGGATACTTTAGTGGTTCATGCGACCAAAGGCTTTGAAACAGGAACACTAAAGCGTATGACTGAGGTTCTTACTGATGAGCTTCCAGAAATAGATCCCAAGCGTCTCGTCGTACTTTCTGGGCCAAGTCATGCCGAGGAAGTTATTCGTAAATGTCCGACGACTGTCGTAGTCGCTGCCCAGGACCTGGAAGCGGCTGAATCCGCACAGGATTTGCTCATTAATTCCTACTTCCGCGTCTATACGAATCCGGATGTTGCCGGTGTTGAGGTTGGAGGGGCGCTTAAGAATATTATTGCGCTAGGTGCAGGTCTGACAGATGGTCTAGGCTTTGGTGATAATGCAAAGGCTGCTCTAATGACGAGAGGTTTGGCCGAGATTGCTCGTCTAGGCACGGCAATGGGAGCTAATCCGCTTACATTTTCCGGCTTAGCAGGGATTGGCGATCTGATCGTGACTTGTACGAGTCAGCATAGCAGGAATTGGCGTGCTGGCAATAAATTAGCAAATGGTATCCCCCTGGGCGAGGTTCTTGAAGAGATGGGGATGGTCGTAGAAGGCGTGAAGACTACGAAAGCTGCCTATGAGTTGTCCCGGAGATTTGACGTAACCATGCCGATTACAGATGAGCTATACAACGTTCTCTTCGATGGGAAGTCGCCTCAGCTAGCTGCACAAGATCTGATGGGGCGCGTCAGAACCCATGAGATTGAAGAGGTTGCCAGCGGCTCAGTAACAAATGTATTGAAGTAGCCTACACCACATCCTATCCGCATTCATACTATACCTTAGAAGATCCAGTCATCCAAAGGTATAGGGAGGCGGCACATTTGTCGAATAAGGATATCTCGAAAGACGTATTAAATGTGGTGAAAAAGAAAACGGGTAAATCCGTTACATCTAAAGATATTGAGAAACTGGCCAGCGGTGTGAAACCTTCTACCCTGCAAAGTGAAGCTCAACTTCGCCAACTCATCAAACAAGTTTCTGGTTTAGTGAACGTGAAGGTATCAGAAGAAACCATCAATGATATCGTTCAAGCGGTCAAAAGCAGTAAACTGGATTCCAACAATATGCAGCAATTAATGAACATGATGATGGGTAAGAAATAAAAAGCATGAAGGGGAGATCGTTCCCCTTTATGCTTTTTTTCTCATCCTATGATATACTTACTGGTGATCAATTTGAATGTTTCATACATAAGGAGTTAAGATTATGTCAAGTTTAGACAAAATGTGGGCATCATTCGTGGCGATCGGACTCATGGTAGTCGCGTCATTATTAATTTCTTACGCAAGGACTCGAACCACAGGAGTTCTTCGTATTGTGTTATCCGTGATTGCTTTTTTCCTATTTATTCCGATTTTACTTTACATGCTGCTATCTTTGTTTTAGCAACCTGGAGGCGAGATATTGATGTTAGAATTAAAAACACGCAAAACGCAGAAAACGATAGAGCCGGTTACCGGATTAACGATTCTGGACCACGCGCTCAAAGAAGATTTGGATTGGGGATTTTCGTGTACACGAGGTACTTGCGCCAGATGCCGTTGTTATGTAGCATCAGGCCGGGAACTGCTGTCATTGCCTTCGGATGAAGAAGAGAGCCGTTTGGAGCCTGAGGAGATCGAGCAGGGTTATCGGTTAGCTTGCCAGTGTGTAGTGAAGCAATCCGGAAATATTTCCGTTACACATAAGCCTTATTTCTAAAATTTCTGCCTGAAAGGTGTGGGCATCTTGGTCCTGCTGGAGCCGTTACTACCAACGATTACAACCATCCATACTCAATTATTGCAAGTTCCAGATGTACGATGGCTCATCGGTGGAAGCTGCGGACTGCTTTTACAAAACGTAGATATTGGAAGAAGTCCAAGAGATCTGGACATCTATGTAGATGACAACGATGTAACTGCTATACATTCTTCCTTAGTAGATTATTCGGTGGATGCACCGATTTATAGTGAAACCCCTATTTATGCATCAATCCTAAGTCATTATATGATCGATGGAAATGCGGTGGAAGTCGTTGGTGATTTCAGAGTTAATGCTCTGCACTCTACTTACCACGTGGAAGCTACGTATCTTTGGGAAAATCATAGCCAATCGGTCACGATCGACGAACAGGAAGTTAGAATGATGCCGTTAGCCCATGAACTCCTCTTTAATTTGCTTCGCAATCGTCCTGATCGTTATGAAGCTATTGCGAAAACCATGATAGCTTTTCCAGAGCTGCATATGCAGGCGTTAAGCGATTTAATGCAAAGAAATCGCTGGGGAAGCGAGTTTGAGCGGAAACTGGAGCGGTTGATAGATTCAAGCAAATAGCAGGAAGATTGCTTATCAGAAGGTGGACTCGATGAATGGATCAGAAGTACATTTTTGGCCCGATGACAAAAAAATAAGTGTTCGACCAGGAACGACCTTGCTCGATGCAGGGCGTAAAGCTAAGGTTCACATACGTACACGTTGCGATGGCAAGTCGGCTTGCCTTATGTGTAAAGTGAAGGTTAGTGATCCAAGTGGTCTTGCACCTATGAATGTGAATGAACGGTTAAAGCTTGGCACCCAGGCTGACGAGGGCTATCGACTTGCTTGTCAGGCCCGTGTAATGATTGGCTGCGTACAGGTAACGGTGCCAGAAGATCCTCTTAAGGCCGCCATACGTGCTCAACTTGCGAGGCAAGCAGAGGAAGACGATTTATTTTAGAAAAAAGATAGGATGATTGTGTCGTGAAATTAGCTCGAAACCTTTTACATGGTAGATGGGTAGGTATCACTCTTTGTATAGTCCTGCTGCTCAGTGGTTGTGCTTACCCGAAGGAAATGCGTAAAGAGAATCAAATTAACCCGGCTGAGTTCATTACTGTTGTTCAGCAGGCCATTGATCTCTACCACGAAAAGAACGGCGTTCTTCCGATCAAGAATAGTGATATGACTACGCCCCTCTATGAGAAATACGTGATTGATTTTGGTAAATTGAAAAAAACCAATCTGTTGAGTACAGTTCCGGCAAACGCGTTCGAAAGCGGCGGCATTTTTATCTACGTGTTGGTCGATGTGGAAACAAAGCCAATGGTTAAGTTGATGGATTTATCTGCTTATCAAAGTGTGGAGGATGTCCAGAAAAAGATCAATGATTATAAGGTGAAGCATGATGGTAACCTGCCTCCGGGGATTGCTATTAATGAAGCTTTTAATTATGTTGATTTTGATAAGCTTGGCATGAAATCTCCCGAGATCAAGTCCGTTTACAATCGCAAAAATTTCATAACCTATTTGGTGAACAAGCGAACGGGTGATGTAGCGATTGATTATGCAATTGACATTATGCAGCTAATCCAAAGCAATTCGTTAGAAAGCACATTGAAGTCCGATCAGGATTTGCGAGAGATTCTCGTGAATAAATCTTATTTCGTACCTATACGCAGCTACCCGTATTTATGGCAAAATAATCAGCCAATGCCTCAGAATAAACAATAGACGCAACCTCTTACAGAAATCTGTAAGAGGTTTTTTTAGATTTTCAGAATAACCCATACAAGTCAATCATATATTTTTTCAATGTGGTGAGACTTTGATCTAGCGTCAAAGGTCCACTAAATATGGTTCTATAAGGAAAGCCGTATGTGCTTCATAAAATATGAGCGGCAAAAAAAAGATTATACGCATCTATCATATTTCTATCGAAAGTACATATATTTCTTACTAGTCCAAATGAATGTACGAGTAGTCAATTGTTACCGTCACAAGAGTCAGTTGACGACCAAACTGTAGGAGGGATTCTCTTGGAGAAAGTGGATATCTTTAAGGACATTGCAGAACGAACGGGAGGGGACATTTACCTGGGGGTTGTTGGAGCAGTCCGGACAGGAAAATCAACCTTTATTAAGCGTTTTGTGGAATCTGTAGTGCTTCCAAACATTCAAAGTGAAGCGGATAGGATCCGGGCTACCGATGAACTCCCGCAGAGCGCTGCTGGCCGCACGATTATGACAACGGAGCCGAAATTCGTACCGAATACGGCGGTCCAAATTTCGGTGGCCGAAGGGCTGAATGTGAATGTTCGCCTTGTTGATTGTGTAGGTTACGCAGTCGATGGCGCCAAAGGCTATGAAGACGAGAACGGACCGCGGATGATCAATACACCTTGGTTCGATGAACCGATTCCATTCCAGGAAGCAGCTGAAATTGGAACACGTAAGGTCATTCAGGAACATTCGACACTCGGTGTTGTTGTAACTACCGATGGTACGATTTCTGATATTCCGAGGTCTTCGTACGTGTTGGCAGAGGAAAGAGTCATTAATGAGCTAAAAGAAGTAGGCAAACCTTTCATTGTCATCATTAATTCACAGAAACCGAATAGTGAACCTGCGCTTGAGCTGCGAAGCGAGCTGCAAAGCCGCTACGACGTCCCTGTTGTGACGATGAGTGTAGCGAGCGCAGGCGAAGAAGAAATGGTCTCTGTGCTGCGTGAAGTGCTCTACGAGTTCCCTGTTCATGAAGTGAACGTGAACTTACCAAGCTGGGTGATGGTTCTGGATGAGAATCATTGGCTGCGGACTCAATTCGAAGCTTCCGTACGTGATACGGTTCAAGATATTAGACGTTTGCGCGACGTTGATCGTGTCGTCAGTCAATTCGCCGAATATGAGTTCATTGATAAAGCCGCTTTGGCTGGACTTAATATGGGGCAAGGTGTAGCGGAGATCGACCTGTTTGCGCCTGATGAGTTATACGACCGCATTCTGGTCGAAGTTGTCGGGGTAGAAATTCGCGGCAAAGATCATCTGCTTCAGTTAATGCAGGACTTCACACATGCGAAACGAGAATATGATCAATTCGCCGAGGCGCTCGAAATGGTGAAAACGACAGGCTACGGCATAGCGCCTCCGACGCTCGCTGAGATGGCTTTGGATGAGCCGGAGTTAATCCGTCAAGGATCTAGGTTCGGTGTCCGTTTACGGGCTACAGCGCCGTCTATTCATATGATTCGTGTGGATGTAGAGTCGGAATTCTCACCGATTATCGGTACGGAGAAGCAAAGTGAAGAACTTGTCCGCTATCTCATGCAGGATTTCGAAGATAATCCGCTTAAAATTTGGGAGTCTGATATATTCGGAAGATCGCTTCATTCTATCGTTCGTGAGGGGATTCAAGGGAAACTTGCCCAGATGCCGGACAATGCTCGTTATAAACTGCAAGAGACGCTTGGCCGAATTATTAACGAAGGATCTGGCGGTTTAATTGCAATAATCTTGTAAATATGTAGACAAAAAACACTCAAAAGAGTGTTTTTTGTCGTTTAATAGCCGAAATACCCACATAAATTGGAAAGCGATACTTGAAATTGCTGTCGGAGTGTATTACTATAAATTTATTCGTCTGCTTTCGAAGTTCATTTTTACTAAGAAAATCAACGATTTTTATTGGATAATGTATATTTTCTGAAGAAACGGTGAAAACAGGAAGTAACGGAAGTGAGAAATCTTGGGGGGAGGTGAATGGCATGAATAAATCTGAATTGATTAACAAGGTTGCTGAAACCTCTGAGCTTTCCAAGAAAGATGCAACTAAAGCAGTTGATGCTGTTTTTGATGCAATTTCCGAAGCGCTGCAAGGCGGAGATAAAGTACAACTAGTTGGATTCGGTAACTTTGAAGTTCGTGAACGTTCTGCTCGTAAAGGACGTAATCCACAGACTGGTGATGAGATCGAAATTCCAGCAAGCAAAATTCCAGCTTTCAAACCTGGTAAAGCACTTAAAGATGGCATTCAATAATCGCGTTTTACATACTATTGAACGTTATATAACAACAAAGCCGTGACCGCTAATAGCTGTCGCGGCTTTCTTTATTGCTGATAGAAAATGCCTTTACAATTCCAAAATCTCCTACTATAATTACAAAAGTGAATAAGTAAACCTAAGCTACAAACGGGGTATGGCGCAGCCTGGTAGCGCGCACCCTTGGGGTGGGTGAGGTCGCACGTTCGAATCGTGTTACTCCGATTATGAAAAAGACATCGAAAGTCCGATGTCTTTTTCTCATGAAGAGGCTTGTTCCAAAACAGATAGAACTTCTTAGAAGATTTAGGGGGAACGGTCTTGTATAAGTTGAAACTGAACGCGCTCGTGAAATCGCAAGATTGGACGATGTTTGGCATTATCGCTTCTATTTACTTGGTTTGGCGCATTGGCACGGTCGGGAACTGGAGTAAGGAATGTTGGATCCTGTTGTTAATATGTTTGCTAGGTGTCCGCAAAGACCAAGTTGACGTGGATTGGAGACGATTCTTCCTATTTGGTATTCCATTACTTGGAGTATTTTATTACTTCTACGGGACGGGAAATGGTTTCTGGTGGAGAGTCGCCAATTGGATGTTTGAAAATAACAGACATCCGTGGCATTGGGATGATTATATGAACGCAATTCCGCTGAATACGGGTGGATGGGCGAGATGGATTGCATCTCCTTTTCTAGATAAAGCGATGGTTTGGATTTATAATTACGGCTTTGTTTTATCTTTGTGGATCTGCATTGTGCGGAGCTTCTGGACACGCAGTATCAAAAAGATGCTTTCTTATGCATTATCGGGTCACATGCTGCAATTCCCACTTATTTTGCCCTTCTACAATTTAATTTTGTTACGTGAAGTTTGGTATGTGAATAAGCAGCCTGATTTATTACACCGAGTTTTTGCGGATGAGAATTCTTTGCTTGTCGCTACAATGAACTGTTTCCCTAGTATGCATACATCTATCTCTTTTGCTATGCTTCTTCTCGCCCTGCGAGAAAAGGACCGTATATTCAAAACGATGATGGTCACATACTGCGCGGCAATCATTTTCTCAACCCTGTACTTACAAATTCATTGGCTGATTGATGTATTCGCTGGTATGCTATTTGCTTATGGCACAGTCAAGCTATCAGATTTTCTCATTCGCTTAGGATCCAAAAACATGCTGCCAACCACATTTAAGAAATTTTACCAAAAAGGAACGAAAGCAGCATCCAATGAACTAACAGTTTGAGACTGGTTGACTTCCCAATGCTTTTTTTGGCATGATGAAGTATAGGATTGTAGTTTAGGGCAAGAACGGAGGATGGAAATGGAACAATCGAATAAATCAAATAATCCGAATACGAACGGCAATGAATATTTCGTTGTTAAAGCCAAGGATAATGGTGTACATGTTATCGGTCTAACTCGTGGTCAAGATACTCGCTTTCATCATACAGAAAAGCTGGACAAGGGCGAAGTCATGATTGCTCAGTTCACAGAGCATACATCCGCAGTAAAGGTTAGAGGCAAGGCGCTTATTATGACCAAGTACGGTACGATTGACACAGAAGAATAATTATAATTGTTAAAGCAGGCATAGCCTGCTTTTTTTCTTTGTAGAATGGTGTATAGGGCTTGGAACTATCGAAAGCTTAGTCAATTCGTTTTGTGCTTGCAAAGTGTAGGAGGTGCTTGTTAGATGAAGTGGTCGATGCGTATTGTGATGACGTTAGGTCTATCTATTATTATGGTCGTTTGTTTATCTTTACTTCCAAAGATGGATCGATCCACGGGGTTAGGCTCGCCTTATAATTGGTCAAGCAATCGCGCAGGGGAGCTCACAGATAATAATATGGTAGATTTACTGGTGCAAGTGCCACTTCAGCTGCGGATTCGCAAAGTCGAGCTGAGCAACTCCCGCATGTCGCTTGATTTGAGCTTACCGAAAAACGCGGATTCTGCAGCCGTCTATCGAGATTTGTACACAATCGCACAAACGATGATCACGAAAACGAAAAATGTAAATCAAATATGGGTTCGTGTCATTGATTATTCGGGTGTCACAGATTCAACTTCTACACAGCTTGTGCTGGCTATGGTTGCACAGCGTGAAAATGGGAAGGATATGGAGAAGAATGCGAATGAGCTCAGCCTTATTCAACTTGAGCAGCAATTACAAAACCGTTTTCGTATCACATACACTTCTAAATGGCAGCAAAGATATCCCTTATAATTAATTGTGCTTCTATGTACGTGTTATGATATAATGACTTGAATTGAGCATGTTTTGAACATAAATGATTTGGCACACGGTTACGGAGGCTTTTGCATGAATTCTTATCGGATCCCAGAGATCGCTAAGCAATACACAGAGTATGATATGATTCAAATTCACACAGACTTGCCCGATTTCCCGGAGCTTCGCACACGTCTGTTGTTTGCATTCTTGAACGGAAACAGTAAGTTTAGTTCTTCGAGCGAGTTGTATACGCTAGCTACGTCGCTTGTTCAACTAGCGCTCGATACCCACGATTTGGTTACAGCTTCCAATGATGTGAAAGAGAAAAAGGCGGCAAGATCAAGGCAGCTAAAAGTTCTTGCTGGGGATTATTTCAGTTCCCGCTTTTACAATCTCCTAGCTCAGGCAGGCCAGATCGAGATGATTAAACAGTTGTCAAACGCAATCTGTGAAGTCAACCGTCTCAAGATGAACATTTACATGAAAATGAAGCAATTGAAATTGACGGCAGAAGATTACATCCACCTAACCGTGGAAATTAAATCTCAGCTGTTTTTGTCTTTCTCTGAATTTATGTCTGAGGTCTATGATCAAGCATGGCCTGATATTCTGAGAAGTTATGCAAGGTGTGAGGTTATATTTGAAGAAATTTTCCGCGTCGAATCTGCGGCGAATTTCAGAGACAGCTGGGGATTCTGGCATATTCTGCAGCATGGTACGAAAGAAGAACGGAAGCAGCTGCATGCAGAAGAATCCGATCAAGCCAGACTTCGTACACTCATTCATAAATATAATATTACTTCACAGCTTTATCAGATGCTGGACTCCCACACCAAGCAACTACAGTCCAAAGTACAGCAGCTTGAATCGGATAAACTAATAAGTGAACTGTTTCACATTGGAGAGCCGTTTCTTCGATTCTCAGCAAAGCAGCCCAAAGTGCTAGAAGAAATTTGAGGTGACATCAAAGATGAATATGACAAAAACAAATAGCAACACGAAAACAACCAAAACCAAAGAAGAGTTCGTTCACTCTGTCTTTGAAAGTATTGCACCCAAATATGATCTTATGAACAGTATCCTAAGCTTCCGTAGGCATAAAGCATGGCGCAAATTCACTATGAAGAAAATGAACGTGAAGCCCGGGGAGACTGCGATTGACCTGTGCTGTGGTACCTGCGATTGGACGATCAGTCTTGCCCAAGCGAGTGGAAACGGTAAGATGGTGGGGCTGGATTTTAGCCAAAACATGCTGGATTATGGTGCAGAGAAAATCAAGCAGCTTCACTTGGATCAGCAGATTCAGCTAATTCAAGGTAATGCGATGAGTCTTCCGTTTGACGACAATACGTTTGATTACGCAACGATCGGATTTGCTCTTCGTAATGTTCCCGATTTGGAGCAAGTCATCCGTGAAATGCAGCGTGTCGTTAAGCCAGGAGGGCTAGTTGTGTCTTTAGAGCTCTCTAAACCAACTTGGCAGCCATTCAAGTCTATTTATTATTTTTATTTTCAACGTGTACTGCCTTTTTTGGGCAAGCTAATTGTAAAGAAGTACGAGCAGTACAAGTGGCTGCCGGAATCATTAATCCATTTTCCGGATCATAAACAGTTAGCAGCTATTTTTACGAACCAAGGATTGGAACATGTACAGGCGCACCCATTAACAGGCGGGGTTGCAGCTTTGCATATGGGTACCAAGGGGAAAACGAAATCAGGAGTGTAGTCAGCATATGTTTACTAAATTGAAAATATTTTTAGAAATGATTAAATTTGAACACAGTGTGTTTGCATTACCATTTGCTTTCATGGGAGCAATTCTAGGCTCAGTCGTATTAAATGGACATTTGCCTAGCTGGGCTCAGATCGGTTGGATAACACTAGCCATGGTTGGGGCGAGAACAGCAGCGATGGCCTTGAATCGCGTGATTGATAAAGCCATTGATAAAAGAAATCCAAGGACGGAGAATCGAGCCATTCCCGCGGGGCTAATCTCCATTCAGCAGGTTATTATTTATATTATTATTTCGTTTGCAATGCTTTTCTGGGCAACCTCTAATTTAAGCTCTTTATCCATGAAACTGCTGCCTATTGCAGTGTTTTTTCTTGTCTTTTACTCGTACACCAAAAGATTTACTTGGACTTGCCACTTTGTCTTAGGTTTGACATTAGGACTAGCTCCACTTGGGGGCTGGGTTGCCGTAACCGGTCAATTTACATGGTCTTCTATCATTTTTTACTTGACGGTAGTATGTTGGAGCGCAGGTTTCGATCTGATTTATGCCTGTCAAGATGCCGAGTTTGATCGGAATGAAGGTCTGCATTCCTTACCAAGTCGATTCGGGATTAAGGCTGCCTTGAATACAGCTCGTGTCCTGCATGTACTCACAGCTGTTGGTTTAGTCACTTTGTTTTTCATTACACATTTGAGCTGGTTCTATTTAATTGGCCTCGTTATCGCTTATTTTATTTTGTATAAAGAACATCGACTTGTCTCACCGCAAGACTTATCCAAATTAAACACTGCGTTTTTCACAATGAACGGTGTACTGAGCTTAGTGATGTTTGCCTTCACGTTACTTGATGTGATAGTGAGTCAACATTCATGAGCGGCAACTGGGTAGTAGGAATCACTGGAGCTAGTGGTGCTATCTATGGCGTACGGCTCTGCCAAGTAATGCTGGATCAAGGTTTAAGTGTACATCTAATCGTTACGGATGCAGGCTGGAGAGTGCTGCATGATGAATTGGATTGGAACGTAAGCAAACGCCAAGATATGCTGCTGGAACATTTTGGCGGACGCGCAGGTTCCTTCAACTATCATCCAATTGCTGATATTGGGGCAACCGTTGCAAGTGGATCTTTTCGGACCAAGGGCATGGTTGTTATTCCTTGCTCAATGGGAACTTTATCAGGGATCGCTCATGGTTCATCAGATAATTTATTGGAGCGAACAGCGGATGTGATGCTCAAAGAAGGAAGAAAATTAATCCTGGTTCCAAGGGAAACGCCTTTACACGCCATACATTTGGAGAACATGTTAACCTTGTCGAGAATGGGCGTACGCATGCTTCCGGCTATGCCGGCCTTTTATAATCGTCCGCGCTCAATCGATGAGATGGTCGATTTTTTGGTGGGTAAAGTGCTGGATAGCATGGACATTGAACATTCCTTGTACCGAAGATGGGGAGATAACAATGAGCAACCTAAACCCTAAAATACGAATTGGCCGGATTAATTACACAAACGTTTGGCCGATTTACTATTACTTTCCCGAACTTATGAATAGCTCAGAGGTTGACATTATTGAACAAGTCCCTACCTCACTTAATCAAGAGATGGCTGATGGGAACATCGATATGGGGCCCATTTCTTCCTTTGCTTACGGAGAATCCTTTGAAAATTATGTGCTCTACCCGGATCTTTCTGTTAGCGCCTATGGAGAAGTGAATTCCATTCTGTTGTTCCATGAAAAGCCGTTACGCGAAATTGCGAATGGTCATATTGTGCTGCCAACTACCTCAGCTACGTCGGTGAATTTACTCAAAGTCATTCTCCAAAAATTTTATAATGGGAATCCGACTTATGAATATGCGAAACCCAATTTAGAAGAGATGATGGAGAAAGCGGACGGGGCTTTATTGATCGGAGACGATGCGATTAAAGAAAGTTGGCGCAATAAAACGTATATGATTACGGATCTTGGGCAAGAATGGGCCAAATGGACAGGACAGTGGATGTCATTTGCCGTATGGGCGATTCGTAAGGAGACAACCCAGAAGTATCCGGAATTAGTTGCAGCGGCTTTTGAGGCCTTCATGGCTAGTAAAGCCAAAGCACACCAAAATCCGGAAGAGATGATACGCGAAGCACAAAGTACGGTTGGTGGGACATCTCAATATTGGCATCATTATTTTCATACGTTATGTTATGATTTTGGATCGGAACAGTGGGAAGGTCTTGCTACGTATTACAAGTACTGCTATGAGCTTGGTTTCCTGCCGAAGCCGGTAAGCATTGGGTTATGGTCAGAGAAAAAGAACGCACGGGTGACGGAATGAAAAATTTAATGGAAATCTATACAAGAAAGAAAAAGGATATAGCTGCAATTGAAAAAGAGCTCGAGGAAAGCGTGTATACAGATCATGCGATGCTTCGAGAAACTTCTATGCACTTACTGAAAGCGGGAGGGAAGCGGATTCGCCCCGTCTTTGTTCTGCTTTCAGGTGAGTTTGGGAGCTATCAGCTCCAAACGATGAAGCATGTCGCGGTACCGCTCGAGCTCATTCATATGGCATCGCTTGTTCATGATGATGTGATTGACGATGCAAACACAAGACGTGGACAATTGACGGTCCGATCCAAATGGGATAATCGGATTGCTATGTTCACTGGAGATTATATTTTTGCCAAAGCTTTAGGAGTCATAACCCAAATTCATAAGCCAGCAGTCCATCAAATTATGTCAAAAGCCATCGTAGAGATGTCAATTGGGGAAATGGAACAAATTCGTTTCTTTTTCCAATCAGAGCAAACAATTCGAGATTATTTATTACGGATTAGACGTAAAACGGCACTTCTAATTGCCATTTCATGCCAATTAGGGGCGATGGCGGCGGATACACCCGACTGGATAAGCAGCAAGCTATATGCTTTTGGCTATAACATAGGTATGGTGTTTCAAATACGGGATGATATTCTGGATTTAATCGGTACGGAAAAGCAAATAGGGAAACCGCCGGGCAGCGATGTCAAACAAGGAAACATAACGTTACCTGTCCTGCTCGCTATGCAGGATCCATCCTTGAAGCCGCTCATTTTGTCTGAATTAGACCGTATACATAAGCTGGATGGACAAACGGATGTAAGTCGATTCTTGGATATGATCCGTGGCAGTGAAGGCATAGATAAAGCTGAGGTGCTTTCTCAGAAGTATCTTGATAAGGCTATAGCTTCTCTAGATAAGTTGCCAAATGTTCAAGCTAAGAAAGACCTCATTGAAATTGCACATTTTATAGGAAATCGTTCTTATTAATGTATTGTACTTCGATTTGAGAAAAGCTGCCAAAAAGTGTAAACTAGTTGAGAATACATAGATTGTACCTGAGTAAGTTTATGCACAAGTTTTCTTATGGAAACTATAAGGAGGAAGTCCTTACATGGAAAAAACATTCTTGATGGTTAAACCAGATGGCGTACAACGCAGCCTTGTAGGCGAAATAGTAAAGCGCTTTGAACAAAAGGGCTTTCAATTAATCGGCAGCAAGCTAACTGTTATTTCGAGGGAGCAAGCTGAACTTCACTATGCGGAGCATAAAGGTAAAGATTTTTTCGAAAGACTCGTGACGTTTATTACGTCCGGACCCGTATTCGCGATGGTGTGGCAAGGGGAACAAGTCATTTCTCTATCCCGAACGATGATTGGGAAAACGAATACTCTTGAAGCCGCTCCGGGAACAATACGCGGTGACTTTGCTGTACATACGCATTTAAACCTGATTCATGGTTCGGATTCACCTGAAAGCGCTGAGCGCGAAATTAGCAATTTCTTTAAATCGGACGAGCTTTTTGAATACAATAAAGTCATTCAACAATGGATCTAGTTCACAGAAATCAAAGAACCTGACATCTTATCGGATGCGGGTTCTTTTTTTTGTCGTATTATAAAGGATTTTGGTATTTGCTTACAGAATGTATGTTACTTCAGGATAAACGACTTCGTCGTCCCTAGGGACGAGCGCGTTTGTCAAGGTTGAAGCGAAGCAAAAGTATAAAACGTATACTTTCTTTTCAACAGAAATTGACCAAGGTGGGTGGACAGCATGGAAGATCAAGATTTTTTGTTATTTATTAAAAAAATAAAAGAACACACGTCCATTGATCTTGCTCTTTATAAAGAAGCGCAAATGAAAAGACGTCTAACAACTCTACGGATGAAGCGTGGTTATAATACGTTCGTCGCTTTTTTTGATGCGATGATGAAAGATAAAGAACTATTCTATGAATTTTTGGATCGCATGACGATTAATGTCTCTGAGTTTTGGAGGAATCCGAATCGTTGGGAGCTCGTTGAGCAGAAATTTGTACCCGAGATGTTGAAGAAGAACAGACGCTTAAAAGTATGGAGTGCGGCTTGTTCAACGGGAGAAGAGCCTTATACGCTAGCGATGATTTTGGCCGAACAAGGAGCGCTTAATGAAGCTCATTTACACGCGACGGATATTGATGATGGCGCCTTGGAAAAAGCACGCAAAGCAGTCTACCTCGATCGTTCTTTGCGAGATGTGCCTGAAAAGTACGCGAAGAAATATTTTCGACAAGAACAAATGATGTACCATATTACGGACGATCTGAAAAAGTCCATAAAATTTCAAAAGCAAAACCTGCTTGTCGATACATTTGATATGGGATATGATCTCATCGTTTGCCGCAATGTGATCATTTATTTTACGGAGGAAGCAAAACATGTCCTCTACCAGAAATTTTCTAAAGCGCTGAAACCAGGTGGATTATTGTTTGTTGGTTCTACTGAGCAAATTTTCTCCCCAGGGCAATATGATCTAGAACCAGCAGATACTTTCTTTTATCGCAAAAAGGGTGTATAAGATCTTCCATATCTTCCAATACTAAGATGTAGCAGAAACATATGCTTATCATGCAAGTTTTCACGCTACGGAAATCTCAGTAACGCTTACGATGCAAGTTATTGCTAAGGCAATAACTCTTAGGAGGCAATTATGGACAAACGCAAAGTGATTACCGCATATCGTAGGGGAATGATCTCCATTCAGGAATGTGCGCAGATTTTGGGAGTCGATTCCTCACAAATCGTGGGACTCATGAATGATCCACAGCTCTCCGAACTCCCAAGAGTCGTCCGAAAGCAGCCTATGCACGGGTAATCTTTGCTCATGACTAGATGTAGACACGCTCTCGCTAAGGGGATTATCCCTTACGTGCGAAGCGTGTTTTTGCGTTTGTGCTGTTGCCAAACCCGAGTACCTATACTATAATGACAAAAGATAATCGCGCGTCAAAGCGCTAAAGTGTTTGATAAAAGCAACCATTCAAAAGCGGATGCTTATGAAGTTAGTATTGCTAAGCAAATCTTTATAGTTAATACTTACGATGTTAGTATGATATCGTAATACTCAAAAAGTGTATGCTTACGAAGCTGATGCTTCGCAAAACTCATAGGGGGTAACAGATTGTGAGATATTTAACAGCAGGTGAAACGCACGGCCCACAGCTCACTGCGATAATTGAAGGGTTTCCAAGTAATGTAACTTTAAACTTTGAAGATTTGAACTTCCAATTACATAGACGTCAAAAAGGGTATGGTCGCGGTCGTCGGATGCAGATTGAGAAAGATACAGCGACCATTGCAGGCGGTGTGCGCCATGGCAAAACAACAGGAGCTCCAATCGCGCTTGTTGTTGTTAATAACGACTGGAAGCACTGGACAACGGTAATGGGGATTGAGCCGGTTGAAGAAGATAATGAAGGCAAACGTCGTTTAAATCGTCCGCGTCCAGGACATGCAGATTTAAATGGCGGCCTTAAATATAATCAAAGAGATATGCGCAACATCTTGGAGCGCTCAAGCGCACGTGAAACAACTATGCGTGTAGCAACAGGAGCTGTTGCACGCCAATTATTAGCTGAGTTCGGCATTAAAGTGGCAGGCCAAGTCATCCGTATCGGTGATGTTGAAGCAAAGCGTCAAGAACTTCCACTAGATGAGCTTATTCGGATAACGGAAGAATCTCCAGTACGTGTCGTTGATAAAGAAGCAGAAGCCCAAATGATTGCTGCAATCGACGCGGCCAAGGAAGATGGCGATACACTTGGCGGAATCGTTGAAGTTATCATTGAAGGTGTGCCTGTAGGACTTGGCAGCCATGTGCAATGGGATCGCAAGCTGGATGGTAAAATTGCACAAGCCGTACTTTCCATTCAAGCATTTAAAGGTGTTGAATTTGGAATCGGTTTTGAAGCGGCAGAGCGAAGAGGATCTAACGTTCATGACGAAATTCTTTACACGAAAGAAGATGGCTTTAGCCGCAGAACAAATCGCGCAGGCGGGTTCGAAGGCGGAATGACAACCGGCGAACAAATTATTGTGCGCGGTGTCATGAAACCAATCTCGACACTCTACAAGCCGCTGCAAAGCGTTGATATTGATACGAAGGAAGTAATCTCAGCTCAAGTAGAGCGTTCGGATACTTGTGCGGTTCCAGCAGCAGGCGTGATTATGGAGAACGTAATTGCTTGGGAAGTAGCGAATGCTTTCTTGGATAAATTCGGCGGCGACTCGATCGAGGAAATTCGTGCGAACTTAACCAACTTCTTAGCCCAAGTGGAGAGCTACTAATATGAGAGAGCTCACCGTAGATCTTGGAGAACGGTCTTATCCTATTTATATCGGCCAAGGCATTCTTAACGATATCACGGCTCTATTTGACCGGGCGAAGCTTAGCCGCAAATCGCCTTTACTCGTAGTCACCGATGACGCGGTGGCTCCGCTGCACCTGGAGCGCGTGTTGACGCTGCTCCGTGAGGGCGGCTTCGCCGCCACAGCCTGCGTCGTGCCCGCAGGCGAAACCTCCAAATCCCTCGCGCAGCTCGAGGGAATAGTCACCGCCGCCCTCCAGGCGGGCCTCGATCGCAGTTCGGCGATCGTCGCCCTTGGAGGAGGCGTGGTCGGCGATCTCGCCGGCTTCGCTGCGGCGAGCTTCATGCGCGGGATCCGCTTCGTGCAGATCCCGACAACGATCCTTGCCCACGACAGTTCCGTCGGCGGCAAGGTCGCGGTCAACCATCCGATGGCGAAGAACATCATCGGGGCGTTCCACCAGCCCGAGCTCGTTCTCTTCGACATCGACTTGCTTCTAACATTGCCGCCCCGCCAGGTGAAGGCGGGCCTCTCGGAAGTGATCAAGCACGGCTTGATCTGGGACGCTGAATTCACGCAGTGGTGCGACGACAATGCGGAGAAGCTGCTGGCATTAAACCCGGAAGCGCTCAGTTACGCGCTTTACATAGGTTGTAAAGTCAAGTCTATCGTAGTATCCCAAGATGAGCGCGAGAATGATTTACGCGCTATCTTGAATCTCGGCCATACGATTGGTCACGCCTTGGAAGCTGTCGCCGGTTATGGCGAGCTGCTGCATGGTGAAGCGATTGCAATCGGTATGGTGGGGGCTGCTAAGTTAGCTCAGCAGTTCGGTTATGCCGAGGACATCCATACGGTGACGAAGGGGCTATTCGGGAAATACGGATTGCCAGTTAGCATTCCTTCTCATTTGGATACGGATAGTATCTTGGGCGCGATGATGCACGATAAGAAATTCAAAGAAGGCACAATGGTCTACATCATCCCGACGGAAATCGGTAAAGTAGAAATTCGTAAGGATGTTAAGGTAGAGCAAGTCAGACAAATTGTTGAGCTTTTAAAAGGGGAGAGTTAGCCGATGTTCTTAAGGGGAATTCGTGGTGCGACGACGGTTGAACATAATGAGGCTCAGGAGATTTTAACCGCAACAGGTGAACTGCTTGCAGCAATTGTAGAGGCGAATGATTTTCGTCCTGAAGATATTTGTTCCGTTTTCATAACAGTAACAGAGGATATTACGGCTACATTCCCGGCTCGGGCGATCCGCACGATGATCGGTTGGGAACTTGTCCCGCTAATGTGTTCACTGGAAGTTCCGGTTGAGAACTCATTGCCAAAGTGTATCCGATTAATGGTGCAGGTTAACACAACCAAAAGTCAAGCAGAGATCAACCATATTTACTTGAAGGAAGCTAAAGCGCTGCGACCTGATATTGTTAAATTGACAAATGAAGCAACACGGTAGTATAGTGTGATTAGATGAGTTTAGGTAAGTAGAGAAGCATTTAGTTGAGTAGAGCTTAGCCCAGTTGAGATGAGAAAAGGTAACATAGGTTTGTGTGAAGATAAGTGCGACTCTATTCGAGGGCGTCTGTTTGTTCATACATAGCCATGGCTTCTTTTATCATATTCTTCTTGAACTTCTACTGTACTAAAGTCAACCTCTACTTCGGTAGAGGTTTTTTTGTTATTCGAATAGAGTTTTGAGCACCACTGAGATCACGAGTTGCTCACAAGCTGAGAGGGGATGTTTCCATGTATACACCTGAAATTCAAGAAGTTATTCGTTTGGCTAAAGATTATAATCTCATTCCTGTTGTACGTCATTTATTAGCAGATACTGAAACCCCGATACGTGTATTTCAACATCTTTACCAAGAACCGCGTGCGTTCCTTTTAGAAAGTGTTGAGGGCGGCGTGAAATGGGCCCGATATTCCTTTATCGGCAGCGATCCCTTCTTGATGATTAAAGCGAAGCATGGGAAAACAATGGTAGAAACACAATCCGAGAATAAGGTTTTGGACGAGAAGCCAATCGATGTGTTGAAAGCCTATCTGAGATCCTACTCCAGTCCTCAGCTTGCGGACTTGCCGCGTTTTACAGGCGGTGCTGTCGGATTCTTCGGATACGATCTGCTTCAATACTACGAAAATCTCCCAGCTCATCAAATTGATGATTTGCAAATGAATGACATTCAATTCATGTTCTGCGATCAAGTCATTGTTTTCGATCATTTCAAACAACAAATCAAAGTGATTGCCAATGTGCACGTACAACCTTTTGCAACAGATGCTGACATTGTAAAAGCGTATCATGCGACTTGTGAGAAAATCGATGCAACAATCGAGAAGATCAAGCGTCCGCTTAGCTCCGAGACGATGACTCACAATCCGATTGTGTCCGAACCGGATCTCGGCGATATTCGATCCAACATCACGAAAGAAAAATACATTGCAAACGTGAATAAAGCGAAGGAATACATTCGAGCCGGTGATATTTTTCAAGTTGTGTTGTCACAGCGTTTTGAAATGGAAACGACAGTTTCGCCTTTGCAAGTGTATCGCGTACTGCGAACGATGAATCCATCTCCTTATATGTACGTGCTCAAAATGGATGATGAAGTAGTCGTTGGCACATCGCCGGAGCTGTTGGTTCGCGTTGAAGAAGAGAAGGTAGAGACGCGACCAATTGCGGGTACAAGACCTAGAGGGAAGACGCCAGAAGAAGATCTTGCTCTGGAAAAAGAATTGCTCGCAGATGAGAAAGAACGCGCTGAACATTTGATGCTGGTTGACTTAGGTCGCAATGACATCGGGCGTGTATCGGAATTCGGAACTGTGAAGTGCGATACATTCATGGACATTGAACGGTATTCACACGTCATGCATATCGTTTCTAACGTCTCTGGTAAAATTGCAAAGGACAAAGATTTCTTCGATGCTTTTCTTTCCTGTATGCCTGCAGGGACGGTGTCTGGAGCGCCGAAGCTGAGAGCTATGGAGATTATTGCTGAGCTGGAGCCAGAATCTCGCGGTGCTTATGCCGGAGCGATTGGTTATCTAGGATTTTCGGGGAATTTGGACACTTGTATTACGATCCGTACGATTATTTTCAAAAATGACAAAGCCTATGTGCAAGCCGGAGCCGGTATTGTATGGGATTCTGTTCCTGAAAGTGAATACCAGGAGACGGTTAATAAAGCGACAGCATTGCTAAAATCAATTCGGATGGCAGAGGCCATGTTCAGCCCTGAGCCTAGACCAGTTAGCGATATTAACAAAGATTATTTTGTTAACTCTTAAGGGAGAGAAGGAGAGGAGACTCTAGTCATGAGTGGACTTATTAAAATACAGCAAGCCCTCGGTAAAGTCATTAGCGGTACTCATTTGTCGCGTGAGGAAGCTCGCGGCGTCATGTCTGAAATCATGGACGGTGCGGCGACTCACGCTCAAATCGGCAGCCTGCTTACAGCACTTCACATCAAAGGAGAGACGCTGGAGGAGATTACGGGCTTCGCAGAAGCGATGCGGAACAAAGCCGTTCAGGTCAACGTACTCCAGAATGATCTGCTGGATACATGCGGGACTGGCGGAGATGGCGCAGAGACGTTCAATATCTCCACAACGGCAGCGATAGTCGCATCTGCTGGAGGGATTCGCGTAGCGAAACATGGCAATCGGGCGATGTCGAGCAAGAGCGGAAGTGCAGATGTCCTTGAAGCTCTTGGCGTGAAGATTACGTTAAGCGGTGAACAAGCGGCTAAATGCTTAGACAAAACAGGTATCTGCTTCATGTTTGCCCAAGCGTACCATCAATCCATGAAGCATGTGGCGGCACCTAGGCGCGAGCTTGGCTTCAGAACCGTATTCAACCTGCTTGGGCCGCTAACCAATCCAGCGGGCGCTGACCGTCAAGTGCTTGGTGTATTCGACAGCACGAAGACCGAACTGATTGCGCAAGCGCTGCAAGCTCTTGGACTGAAACGAGCATTGGTTGTAGCAAGCGAGGATGGATTGGATGAATTCAGTATTTCAGCACCTACGAAAGTAACGGAATTGAAAGCAAACGCCATAAGCACCTACACCATTACTCCAGATGATCTTGGTTTACGCGCACATAGCATCAAGGATGTAGCGGGTGGAGATGCAATTCTAAACGCTGAAAT
Organism: Paenibacillus germinis; assembly: GCF_013141785.1. Classification (NCBI taxonomy): domain Bacteria; kingdom Bacillati; phylum Bacillota; class Bacilli; order Caryophanales; family Paenibacillaceae; genus Paenibacillus; species Paenibacillus germinis. The sequence goes on along the minus strand of NZ_WHOC01000149.1, from coordinate 42,749 downwards.
CATTCGTCATATTTTTGCTGGTGAGAAGGGGCCTTATCGCGATATTGTACTTGCAAACGCAGCGGCTTGCTTCTATGTGACAGGGCAAGTCGGAACCCTTCAACAGGGTGTGAAATTAGCGGCTGATGTCATTGATTCAGGCCGTGCTGAACAAAAATTGAACGATTTAATCCAATATACAGGAGAATTATGCCATGTTTCTTGATAAAATTGTTGCCACCAAGCGGGCAGAGGTTGAAGCGATGAGCAGCTTTTCGATTAAGGATGCTGAGAAGTTAATCTCGGACCTGCCTCCTTGTTTAGGCTTTGAACAAGCGTTAACTACACGGAAAAATCGTGCGATGGGTCTAATTGCCGAGGTGAAAAAGGCTTCCCCATCCAAAGGGTTGATTCGCGATGATTTTGAACCGGTTCTTTTAGCGGAAGCGTATGAAAGAGCAGGCGCAGATTGTATCTCCGTTCTGACAGATGTAGACTACTTCCAAGGCAGCAATGAGTACTTGAAGGCTGTTCGTAAGGCAGTGAATGTGCCATTGCTTCGTAAGGATTTCACAATTGATCCGAAGCAAATTTATGAAGCGCGTTTGATTGGCGCCGATGCTATCTTGCTGATTGCTGCCATTTTAACGACAGAGCAAATGAAGCAGTACCTGAAGCTAGCTAGTGATATTGGACTAGATGCACTCGTTGAGGTCCATGATCGTGAGGAACTGGAACGTGCTCTTGAATTGGATACTCAATTGATTGGCATCAACAATCGGAATTTGAAAACATTTGTTACCGACTTAGGCACGACAGAAGAACTGATTCAATTCATTCCCGCAGGGAAAACTGTCGTCAGTGAAAGTGGCATTTCTACCGTCAAAGATATGGCTTATTTACAACAAGTTGGTGCTCAAGCCGTTTTAATCGGCGAGCATTTCATGCGACAACCTATTGTTGAGCAGGCCGTTTATGATCTGATGGGTACGAGGGTTCAAAGGGCGAAGTAGTTGAAGGAGAAAGAGGCGAATTTGATGGCTGTGGGGACAGTTCCAACGGTAAAAATTTGTGGACTTCAAAGCGTTGAAGTGTTAAAATCAATCGTGCATTTGCCGATAGCACATATCGGTTTTGTTTTTGCACCGAGCAAGCGGCAAGTTACGGCAGAGAAGGCTGGAGAGCTGATTTCCTTTTTGAAATCAGAAGAGGCTAAAGGGGTATCTATCCCATTAACCGTAGGGGTATTCGTTAATCCGACCAAGGAGCAGTTAACCGACATTCTAGCGGTGGCTCCACTTGATGTCGTACAGTTACATAGTCAGGAAACACCTGACTTTTGCCGATGGGTTCGTCAACATTTTCAGGTGAAGGTGTTCAAGTCCGTTTCGATTTCCAAAACAGAAAATAAAATCCCCGATGTAGAGGATGTAGCCGCGCAGCTTGACCCTTATATAGGGACTGTCGATGCTGTTTTATTGGATACGTTCGACCCTGTATATGGGGGAGGATCAGGCAAAACTTTTGCTTGGGACTGCATTCCTGTTTATCAGGAGTGGGCACGTTCAGCAGATGTGGCGCTTCTTGTAGCAGGTGGGCTTCAACCTGATAATGTAGATCAATTAATAACTGCATATTACCCCGATGGCGTTGATGTTTCCAGCGGCGTTGAGACCGATGGCGTGAAAGATATAGCCAAAATTACAGCATTTGTCGAAAGGGTGACTCGAAAATGACGCAAGTACCTGACCAGCATGGCAGATTCGGCAAGTTCGGCGGCCGTTATGTTCCTGAAACGTTGATGAATGCTCTAATTGAGCTTGAAGAAGCTTATGAACAATATAAAGATGATCCTGAATTTATTGCCGAGGTGCGCTACCTACAAAAGCAATATTCGGGTCGGCCAACACCGCTTTATTATGCAGAGCGGCTTTCTGAGCTCTTGGGTGGAGCCAAAATTTATTTGAAACGTGAGGATTTGAACCATACGGGTGCTCACAAAATTAATAACACCATTGGCCAAGCCGTTCTCGCTAAAAGAATGGGGAAGAAGAAGATTATTGCGGAAACAGGAGCTGGGCAGCATGGAGTTGCCTCAGCAACGGTAGCTGCTTTAATGGGATTTGAGTGTAAAGTATTCATGGGTGAGGAAGACACGAAGCGTCAGCAGTTGAATGTTTTCCGCATGAAATTGCTTGGATCTGATGTTATTCCAGTTACTTCTGGTACGCGTACGTTGAAAGATGCTTGTAACGAAACGCTTCGTTACTGGGTTAGCAATGTTCAGGATACTTATTATATCCTTGGGTCCGTTACAGGACCGCATCCTTACCCTATGATGGTGCGTGATTTTCAACGTGTCATTGGCGATGAGTCACGTGAGCAAATCCTTGAAACCGAAGGCAGATTGCCTGATGCTGTAATTGCTTGCGTAGGCGGAGGCAGTAACGCCATGGGTATTTTCTACCCTTTCGTCCAAGATGAATCAGTGAAACTCATTGGCGTGGAAGCGGCTGGCCGCGGTATTCATACCGAGGAACATGCAGCTACAATGACCAAGGGAACTCCTGGTGTTTTCCAAGGCTCACTTAGCTATTTGCTGCAGGATGAGTATGGTCAAGTATTGCCGGCTCATTCCATTTCAGCAGGCTTGGATTATCCCGGTATTGGACCGGAGCATTCCTACCTCAAAGATATTGAGCGAGCAACGTATTATCCGATCACGGATCAGGAAGCACTAGATGCACTTCAACTTCTTAGCCGTACAGAAGGAATAATTCCAGCCTTAGAGAGTGCACATGCCATTGCCCAAACAGTTAAAATAGCTCCTACCATGTCCAAGGATGAAATTATTATCGTAAATCTTTCTGGACGTGGCGATAAAGATGTTGAATCCATTATGAGCTATCTTGGCATGGGGAGGGAATAAGCGATGAACCGTATTGATAGTCGATTTGCCGAGCTCAAAGAGCGCGGAGAAACAGCGATGATTCCTTTCTTGACCATCGGAGATCCTTCCCTTGAAGCATCCCTTGAGCTTATTCTGGAAATGGAACGCGCAGGCGCCGACTTGATCGAGCTAGGTGTTCCTTATTCTGATCCGTTAGCTGACGGCCCTGTGATTCAACGTTCCTCTGAACGTGCTTTACAGCGCAAAATTTCAATCTTTGATGTGATGGATGTCGCTCGTCAGGCTAGAAGCAGAGGGTCTAAGCTGCCTTTCATTCTTTTTACGTATTATAATCCAGTTTTACAAATTGGACTGGAGCGTATTTTCAAAGCGATGCAGGAGAATGAAATCAGCGGAATTATTATTCCTGATCTTCCGTTGGAAGAAGATAGTGAGACTAGAGCGATTGCTGAAGCTAATGGGATCCATCTTATCCCGTTAGTTGCGCCAACATCCAATGAGCGCGTTAAGCGAATAGCAGCTGGAGCTCGTGGATTCGTGTATTGTGTATCATCATTAGGTGTAACAGGTGAGCGCGCCGAATTCTTCGGAGGCATCGAAGATTTCCTTGCAACGGTAAGGGAAGCTGCTAGTGTTCCGATTGTCGTCGGCTTCGGAATTTCGAATCGCGATCAAGTTAAGCGCTTTGAGAAGCTTTGTGACGGAATCGTTGTTGGAAGTGCCATCGTACGAACGATTGAGAACGTACTACCTCATCTAGAGGCCGATGCTGCACATCCGGAAGGACTCTTGCAAATTCGTAACTTTGTGGGACAATTAAAACGTTCGGACATATAATTGACGAGGTGACTATCATGAAACCGAAACAAACGATTGTACATTTACCTGTCTATCAACCTGGTAAACCTATTGAAGAAGTGAAGCGTGAGCTAGGTTTGACAGAAGTTATTAAGCTGGCATCTAACGAAAACCCTTTCGGCTCCTCGCCAAAGGTAAAAGCTGCGATTGAAGCGGAATTATCCAACATCAGCTTATATCCTGATGGGGGAGCTGTGCAATTGACAGAAGCAGTTGCTGAGTCCCTTGGTGTGGCATCTAATCAGCTTATTTTTGGCGCAGGATCCGATGAAGTTATTCTGATGCTGGCGCGTGCTTTCCTTGTTCAAGGTGACGAATCCGTTATGGCTACACATACGTTCCCCCAGTACAAGCATAACTGTGAAATCGAAGGAGCTGTGTCCATTGAAGTTCCTTTGATAGAAGGAACACACGATTTGGATGGCATGCTGGCTGCGATTACGGAACGAACGAAAATCGTTTGGATTTGTAATCCGAACAATCCGACAGGAACGATGAATACCGATGCGGAGATTAAGGCGTTTTTGGCCAAAGTTCCAGATCATGTTTTGGTCGTTCTTGATGAAGCTTACTGCGAGTACAACACAACGGGGGAATTCCCGGATAGCATAGAACTAATTGGTCAATACCGCAATGTTATTGCGTTGCGTACTTTTTCAAAAATTTATGGGCTGGCATCCCTTCGAATTGGTTATGGGATCGGGCATCCCGATGTTATTCGGTCGATTAATCAAGTGCGAGAACCTTTTAATACAACAAGATTTGCACAAGCCGCTGCGCTTGCTGCAATTAAAGATCAAGACTTTATCCAAAGCTGCCGAGAAGCGAACACGGCTGGCTTACAATACTTAACAGAAGAGTTTGACAAGATGGGTCTGCAAGCATTTCCAGCACATGGTAACTTCATCATGGTGAATGTTGGCCGGCCAGCTGCAGATGTATTTAATGGTTTGCTGCGCCGTGGTATTATCATTCGTGGAGGTCATATGTTGGGCTTCCCAACGTCGCTTCGGGTTACAATTGGCTCGCGCGAACAGAATGAGAAATTCATTGCCGCTCTAACAGAAGTGCTTGCTGAGGTTGCTGTTCAGGCCTAATTTAAATCATAAAGGTTGATTTCATGACGAAAATTGCGATATTCGGTGTAGGGCTGATCGGTGGATCACTCGCCTTATGCTATAAAGGAAAACCTGGATTTACAGTCGTTGGTCACTCACCGAATCCGAAGTCAGTTGAAAAACTTCTAAAACGGAATGTTGTCGATACGGCAACAACTAGTATGGCTGAAGCTGTAGAAGGAGCGGATTACATTTTTCTATGCGTGCCAGTTGGTATGTTAGAGGAATATGTCCAACAGCTAGTACAGCTCCCTCTCAAAGACGGTTGTATCATCACAGATGTCGGTAGTACCAAAGCTTCAATCACGGAGAGTGCAGCCTCGTTTGTCAAGGAAAACGTCTATTTTATCGGCGGTCATCCAATGGCAGGCTCCGAACGTCATGGGGTGGAGGCAGCTTCCTCGCACCTTTTTGAAAATGCGTTCTATGTCCTGACACCGGCAGAGGGTACACCACAAGCTGAGGTTGATCGTCTGACGGAGCTGCTCAAGAAAACGAAGGCTCAAATTGTTCAAGTTGGCGCCCGTGAACATGATGACATCGTAGGAGCGATCAGCCATTTACCGCATATTATTGCGGTAGCATTGGTTAATCAAGTAAGAGGCTATAACGAATCGAATCCTTTGTATCAAAATCTGGCCGCTGGCGGCTTCAGAGATATCACACGTATCGCATCCAGTGAACCGATGATTTGGCGCGATATTCTTGTAAACAATAAAGATGTGCTGCTTAAACTGCTCACGGATTGGAATTTAGAAATGTCTCGGTTCATTAAGTTGTTGGAACAAAGTGACGGCGAAGGGATCGCTGAACAATTCCGTGTTGCAGGTGAGTTCCGCAGTCAATTGCCAGAACGCAGAAAAGGAATGATTACGTCCTTATTCGATATTTACGTTGATATTCCCGATCATCCTGGTATTATTGGCCAAATTACAACCTTACTCGGTAACGCTAGAATCAATTTAAGCAACATTCAAATTATTGAAAGCCGTGAAGATGTTCCTGGTGTACTGCGTCTTTCTTTTCGAAATCAGGAAGACGCCGACCGGGCATCTGAGCTGCTCAGCGGGCCGTACGCAGTGCATGTATAACGCTCATAATATTATGATAAATAAGCTGTTTTCTTTCCTTTCTTGAACAATTCGAAAAGGGGGAAGAGATCAGCTTATTTTATTTTTGTTAACTCATTCTCAAAGAAAATGCTTCGTGATATAATGACATCTGTTCATATATATATTACATATTTTTATTGTGGGGCGAACGTGATGAAGATCAAATTGATAGGGAAAAGTATGCTTATTTTGTTAATCGCTTTCATGAATTTTTTACCTTCCCTTGTACGTGCAAAAGATGTCATTTATTCAAACGAAGTTGTCGTACTTGTGTATCATCATATCGACGATCAAGTACAGGGCTCTGTGACGATTTCGACAAAGCTGTTCGAAAAGCAGTTGGAAGCTATGCAGCGGAAAGGCTATCATTTCATTAGCATAGATGAGTTTAAAAGCTTCAAGTCAGAGGGGACGTCAATACCTGACAATGCGGTACTTGTAACGTTTGATGATGGCTACAAAAGCTTCTATACCAATGCTTTCCCGATACTCAAAAAAATGCGAATACCTGCGGTGAACTTTGTTATTACCAAAGATCTGGACAACCCGGTAGGAACGCTTTTACCTTCCTTGTCTAGAGAAGAGATTAAGAAAATGAGAAAAGAGTTCGCTGGTATCGATTTTCAATGTCATTCGGATGGGCTGCATGCAATGAGCAATGGCAAGCCGATGTTGACCAACAAAATAACACAAAACGGTATAACAGAAACAGACGATGAATTCAAACAAAGAGTTCTGAACGATACTCGTATGAGCCTTACTAAACTTATTGAATTAAATGGCTCAAAGTCCGTCGATTCTTATGCGTACCCTTTCGGAAGCTATGATGATCATACGATTACGTATCTTCAGGAAGCTGGAGTTAAGTTTGCCTTTACGACTAAATCAGGGATAACTACAAAGGAAACGGATCCTATGCAAATCCCACGGATCAATGCAGGCAGTCCATTCATTCGAGCACATTCCATAAATAATTTGATTAAACAAGCCAAAAGGCATCAAATACAACCTATTCAATCTTAAAAAAATGAGTTGGTAAACGTTTTCAAAATATGTATTGACAGAATGAAACCGTATACATATAATAAAAGTACAGTATGGTTTCTCTCCACTCCTATCCGATAATCGCACCATAAGTGCAACCGCCGATTCGGCGGTTTTTTTTTGTGCATATGTACCATATTTTTCTGATTTTATTATATAATGGGAAAGGACAGTCCTGTTGTGTGCATCAGACATACTGCGAATTGAAATTTATCGAACAAATTGTCGAATCTAGCAGGAATTTCGTGATGAATCAAGAAGTTTTTATAGGCTCGTATTTTATTCGTACATAAATTCATAATTCTTTTACAAATAACCGCAACTTTTCACTCCTGCCGCAGTACAACATGTATGAGCAGTTGGAGTGGTACCCGGGATCGTTAGGAGGGCCGCCACGTAATGACCGATTCCCAATTGATCAGAGAAATCAAGGATGGAAATGTTCAACTTTATAATGAACTTATGCGTCGTTACGAGCGTAAAATCCTTGCATTTATATTTCATATGTTAAAGAATACGCAGATGGAAGCCATCGCTGAAGATCTGTGTAACGAAACTTTTTATAAAGCGTACCGCAGTTTGCATTCTTTCCGTGAAATCGAGGCATCCTTTTCAACTTGGTTGTACACCATTGCCCGTAATACGGTTCTGAGTGAGCTGCGCAAAAATAAAAGCGTTCAAGTTTCGCTGGAACAAAGTGGACTGACGCCACATGCATCCTTTGATGCCATGCCCGAGCAAGCTATGCTGCGTAATGAGAAAGTGTCTATGGTTCGCGAAGCTATTAATAGTTTACCAGAGAAACAACGGTCGGCTTTGATACTTAGAGAGTACGATCAGATGGATTATCAGGAAATCGCGAACATTTTAGGCCAAACGGTAAGCTCGGTGAAGTCACTCTTGTTTAGAGCAAGGGCATCCGTTAAATTACAACTGGATCCTTATTTCAGTGAACCGATATTCGAAGAATCGAAGGGATGAAAGATCATGAAGTGTAGTGAGATCCAGGAATTATTTGGGGTATACTGGGATTTGCCGAATGATGACCTGCGTCGTGCCGCGGTAGATGAGCATATAACAACTTGTGCCGAATGTGCAGAAGAATTTCAAATATGGGAAGAAAGTACGATACTCATTCGTACTGCGGCAATCGAGAGTGAGCTGCCTGATTATGAGCCAATGGTTTCGGGCAAGGTTATGAATCGAATTTACGAAGATGAGTCATGGCGAATTCCAGTTTCTGAACGTATGTATGCAATCTCTTACACGCTTAGACGGAATCTTACTGCTGTTATTGCATTTTGTTTAGCCTTATTCGTATTCAGCTTCTTATTTGCAGTCGTGTACGATGGAACGCCGCAATCTTCAATAGCAACTGCGGATAATTCCTTGTTTGATCTCCAAGCGCCGCAAGCCTTGAAGACCAGTGGTGCTGAATCCATGAATGGTCATAAGATGGGAGACGCTGTAGCGAGTCTTAATCCTAGTTTCATGGAACCTTTACGCTTCCACGTTGGACCTATTCACTCCTATCCGCATTACTTACTGGTCGTTTCGATACTAGGTCTAATTGCAACAATCATTATTATGAATTGGTTGTCACGAACAAAAGCATAATGCTCCTGTAGGAGCATTTTTTATTTATAGAGATGGTGGAGGGGCAAGCAAATGACAACAATCGGATTCATACGTCATGGGAGTACAGAATGGAATCGTCTTGGAAAGCTGCAGGGGCAACTGGATACGGAATTAACCGGGGAAGGCAGAGAGCAAGCACGGTTACTTGGACTAAGATTAGCCAAAGAATCCTGGGATGCCATTATAAGCAGTGATCTGACGAGAGCAAGAGAAACTGCACAAATCGTTTCGGACCTATCGGGAATACCCTTTATACGCACGGACAAAAGGCTAAGGGAGCGTAAATATGGGCAGGTAGAAGGAACTACTGTAGCAGAAAGAGAAGAGCGCTGGGGGCCAAATTGGAAGCTTCAGGAACTAGGTCAAGAGTCGGATGATGATCTATGGAAACGATGGACAGAGTTAGAAGAAGAATTGATTCAGGCTTATCCGAATGGGAAAATATTATTAATTTCTCATGGCGGTTTTATCGTGCAGATTCTTAGGGTTCTTCGCCTGGATAGTGAAGATTTTCTACAGAATACATCGCTGACTATTCTACTTCGTCAAGAAGAGGGCTGGGAGCTTCAATTATATAACTGTTTAACTCACTTACAATCTATAACTGAATAATCGCTATAAAGTAAAACATGACTTTTTGAAAGAGTCATGTTTTTTTATTTCGTTTGGAATATTTTCGGTGAAAAATCCCATAATGGTTACTAGAAACCTCGGAGCTGAAAGCTTCGCTAATTGGGGGATGTAGGATGGAAATGAACCTAGCGGATATGCTCAGTTATGCCGATATCCATGAATTAGGCCGAATTGCTCATACCTACGAGTGTGAGTGTAATGGTCATTCGAAGAATGAATTGATTCAATCGATTTTGAGCACAGCGCTCCGTAGAGAGATTTTCGAGAAGCATATTCAAGGCTTAGCTTTGGAGGATATTCGGTTTTTGAATTCGCTGCTTTTCGATCCTCGCAATGCTTTCAGTATTGAAGAACTTGTCGCTAGAGTTCAACAATCAAGATTTCAGAAGGAGGATTCGGAGGAATGGAATCCCCGGGATATGATCATTAAATTCAAGAAACTTGGATGGTTGTTTAACGGCTATTCACAGCAAACGAAGTTTCTGTTTCATGTCCCGCAAGATCTGAAGCGTAGATTTAGTGATGTTCTAACCGGTCAGTTCAAACAAAGCCTGAAAACAACAAATGAACCTAATGTATATCGTGATGAGCAATTACTTATCGTCGATGACATCTTTCATTTCTTGACGTACATCTCTCAAGAGCAGGAAATACCACTTACAGCGGAAGGGTCTATGTACAAAAGACAGCTTCAACAAATTCTCAATCGATTATCGGTTCAAGAAGAGATGGTATCCAAAGGGACATGGCGATTCGGCTATGGCCGCATGTTTAAAGAGTATCCGAACCGGTTTTCTTTCATCTATGATTATTGCTATTACAGACAACTGATTAGTGAGCATTCACAAACACTTCGATTAACAGAAGAGGGAAAAGCGCGGCTGGTAGATGGTAAGAAAGAAAACCTAGCAGAAGTGTATAAATTCTGGCTGCGGCTTTATAAAAATCCGATTCCGAATGTCCAAAGCATTGTGGCCTGGATAGACCGTCTAAGTGGGCAATGGGTGACCATGGCATCACTAGGAGAAGTGCTTTGTAAGCTTGTTAAACCCTTCTATTATGATAGTTCTGAATCGATCGTGGAACAACGTATTCTACAAATGATGATGCATCTGGGCCTGATTCGGATCGGGGAAGATCAGGAGAATGGAGCTGTCATTCAAGTCACCAAGATCGGAAAGAAAGTGATTCAAGGAACATTTGTAGCTGAAGAAGATAAGGTTGTCCTCTTTCTGGATAAAGAAAGTACACGTTTCAAAGAAGACGTCAAGTAGATAGGTAAAGACACATTCCTATTGAATCGGGCGATTGAAGGAAGCGCTAATGTACCGAGTGAATATGATGAAGTAGGGGCATACACAAGGGGTTGGCATACACCAAGAAACAGACTAACATGTTTTTGCGAAAAAGAAGCTCCTGACAAACCGCGGACAACATTTGGAGGTAGGTCTCATGGGAAAAATGAATGTATCTAACGATGCGCTGCTGGCACTTTTCGCGGAAATGGTTTGGGATAATGCCATACGCAAATATAAAGAAGAAAATCTCTATAAAGAGATTGACCGTGCTTTAGCCAAGGGAGATCAAACTACGTTCCTAGCTCTTACATCTGAGCTTAAAACCTTACAATCTTTGGGTTAAATACTTATTTGGTGGCGGCCATAAACACGTATAAGAAGGGCATGTGAATCTTATTCACGTGTCTTTTTTTGCTGCATATCTGGTGAAAAAAGAACTAATTCGACGACCCATGCGTCCATTAATAAGAGCATAATATCAAAACTTAAGGAGACAACGAATGAAAAAAATGATAAAAAATCCCCGTATTCGAAAAGTAATGACATCCGTTCTTTTGATCACAGGTTTAATTGTAGGAGCTGCGTCTGTGTATGCCACTTTTCTATATAACAAGTTGAATCAGACGCTGGATCATATTGCTGCGCCTGAAGCCACTACAGCATCAAATATAAATGGAGAAAGCTTTGTACCTTTTTCGCAAGCAACCAATCCCATCGAAAAGCCGCTAACGTTCCTCCTAACGGCAGTAGATGAGCGAGAAGGTAATGAGGGATCGCTGAATACGGATGTCATGATGCTGTTCAGTGTTAATCCGAAAACGCATCAAGGTACGGTGGTATCCATTCCAAGGGATCTGGAGATCGAAGCAAATAAGTCGGGGTTAGACGGATCTCATAAAGCAAATTATTTCTATGCTTACTATTACAATAAAAATAGAGACACGGCCCTTCGTGAAACTAAAAGACTGTTCAGTGATGTTTATCAAGTTCCAATTGATTATATGGCTGTTATTAATTTTGATGGCTTTCGGAAGCTCATCGATCAATTAGGTGGAATGACCGTCGAAGTAGATATGGATATGCGTTATCAGGACGATAGTGATGGAACAGATATTCATCTGAATAAAGGAAAACAGCAGTTGAATGGCAAACAAGTGTTGGATTTTATCCGTTACCGTAAATCCAATTTAGGTACTGCAGAATCCTCTGATATGGAGCGGAATCAAAGAGAACAGCTAGTACTTAATCAGTTACTAGATCAATTAACCACATTGAATGGGGTGACCGCTTGGGCGGGTGTGCTTGATATCATTGGAGGATCCATAAAGACGGATATTCCAGCCGATGAGCTTCGTACATTTACGAAATCCTACCGCGACTTGAAGCCGGCAACCGTTCGCTACATCCAATTAAAAGGCGAATGGGAGAGTCCCTATCTGGTTGTGAAGCAGCAAGATCTGGAGGAAGCGATTGGAGCGTTGCGTGGTCAACAATCGAGTGAGCAAATTGACAGTCGGATAAGGACGGATTAAAGTACAAGAAGAGATTCATAACATTACATAGCATGCGTACATTTGGCAAACAATAGGGAGGACGATTCGGTGAAGTTTAATGATATATCAGCACAAGATTGGCCAGAATTGAAACCGTATTTGGACACGTGTTTACTTCCATTGACGGGGTTGACGGGGTTAGAAGATCCTGCACAAGTGACAATTGCGTTAGAACAGCTTCGAGATGCTCTGGAAACGATTGAAATTCCTTATAAGGGCAGAGTAGTAACCTATCCAGCGCTTCACTACATAACGGGTACGGATTTGAGAGAACAGTTGAATGCCATCTCACTTCATTTAAAAAGAATGGGGTTCCGTTATGTAATCGGTCTTACCATACATACAGAAGCAGCACTTTGGAAAGCAGAGCAAACGGATTTGCTGATTGCTGTCGATATGGAGCAGTGGACGAGCCAATCGGAACTAATCAAATCAAGTATTTCCAAACAAGTACAAGAATTATGGCATCAGAACGATTAACTTTAAACGGATAAGCGTATTAATGGAAAAAAAGTTGTGCAGGATAAGGGGAGAAATTAATTTCTATAGCTACCAAAAAGTTGTGACAATTTCGTTAAAATTTGTCCAATGGCTGAGATTTCAACCGATGAAAAGGAGTTATGGATTCTTGACGACCTAGTAGACGTAGGCTATTATTAGTAATGTCCTAGTTATGTAGTGTAATGTCGAACGACACGTGATAGAGGTAACTGACGTCCGAGAGGGTTCGGACTTCGGCCAATGTAGGAGGGTAGACCTGAGAATGAGTGATCATAACAATCACAAAGAAGAACAGCATGGGAAGAAACCCGGGACCAAACGCGAAATGTCTCGTCGACAATTTCTTTCTTACACCCTTGGTGGCGCTGGAGGATTCATGGGAGCCGGGATTATTATACCGATGATACGGTTTGCTATTGATCCTGTCCTTCAAAAGAAGAGTGCTGCGGATTGGGTTAAAGTTGTCGAAGAAAGTAAAATTACAAATGTTCCACAAGCGTTTACGTTTCAAGTTCATCAGGTAGATGGCTGGTACGAAAGCGATGCTGAACTGGTTGCATGGATTTCCAAAGACAGCGGCGGCAAGCTCTTTGCGTTGAATCCAACTTGTAAGCATCTTGGATGTACAGTCAACTGGAACGATAATCCTGCTTACAAAGATCAGTATTTCTGTCCATGTCACGGTGCTCACTATACGCAAGATGGTAAGAACCTTGCAGTAGCACCAAAGCCTTTGGATGAGTACACGACCAAAGTAGAGAATGGTTTCGTTTATGTGGGACAACTACATGCTAACACAAGAGTATAAGGAGGCGTCAGCATCAGATGTTTAAAAACGTATACAACTGGATTGACGAACGTCTTGATATTACGCCAATGTGGAGGGATGTAGCAGACCACGAGGTTCCAGAGCACGTAAACCCTGCTCATCATTTTTCCGCTTTCGTATATTGCTTCGGCGGATTGACGTTTTTCATTACAGTCATTCAAATTTTGTCAGGTATGTTCTTAACCATGTATTACACACCTGATATTATCAACGCGTATGCCAGCGTTGACTATTTACAACATAAAGTGGCTTTCGGTGTTATTGTCAGAGGTATGCACCACTGGGGAGCCAGCTTAGTAATCGTGATGATGTTCTTACATACCCTGCGCGTGTTCTTCACAGGCTCTTATAAAGCACCCCGTGAAATGAACTGGGTTGTAGGCATGTTGATTTTCTTCGTTATGTTAGGTCTTGGTTTTACCGGATACCTGCTACCATGGGATAACAAAGCGTATTTCGCTACACAAGTAGGTATGAAGATCGCAGCAGCGGTACCGTTCGCGGGACCATATATTGAAACATTGCTGCAAGGTGGAAGCATTGTTGGCGCTCAAACATTGACTCGTTTCTTTGCCATCCACGTATTCTTCCTGCCAGGCGTTCTGCTAGCTTTGCTTGCTGGACATTTCTTCATGATTCGCAAACAAGGTATTTCCGGACCGCTATAATTGAAAGGAGGGTCAATGCGTGGCGCATGGTCATAAGTCTGACGAAAAAATCGTTTATGTGGGAGATTCCCGCGTAATAAAGAAATCACAAGAGCAACGACTGATTCCTAAAGATTATTCTGCATATCCGGGGAAATCAGAAGCGTTCATACCAAACTTCTTGTTGAAAGAATGGATGGTTGGTGTAGTCGTATTGGTCGGTATGCTAGTACTGGTCATGTCGGATCCAGCTCCGCTAGGATATCCTGCGGATCCTAAGAACACAGCGTTCATTCCAATGCCGGATTGGTATTTCTTATTCATGTATCAATTATTGAAATACCCATATACATCAGGAGATTACGTTGTTCTTGGTGCGGTTGTAGTACCTGGTTTACTGTTCGGCGGCTTGCTGCTTGCTCCTTTCTTGGACACAGGTAAAGAGCGTCGTTTCTACAGAAGACCGATCGCTTCAAGCTTGATGATTTTATCTCTTATCGCTTGTACGTATTTGACGTACACATCTTGGTCTCATTACCAAGTAGAACTGAAAGAGAAAAACATTGTTCCAGAACACATTAAGCGTGAGGAAGAGATGCACGCGAACAAAGGTGTTGCTGGTGGCGGCGGTGCTAAGGAAACGAAGAAGTCTGCAGCTATCGTTGCAGCTGATGATCCTGGTGCAGAGATATACAAGAAAGCAACTTGCTTATCTTGTCACGGTGCTGGACTTAAAGGGATGCCTGCTTCTGGCGTGCCTGCCTTACTTGGTGTTGGTGATAAGCATCCCCAAGATGAGATTCTTGGCATTATCAAGAATGGTAAAGGCAATATGGGTAAGCAATATCAAGCTAACATTGATAAAGGCTTAAGTGATGCTGATATTAATAAACTTGCTGAATGGTTATCCAAACAAAAAGCTCAATAAAAAAGGGAACCTGATCGCGAGAGCGGTCAGGTTTTTTTAGATAAGTTCGCACAAGAGGAGGAGCTTACTTGCAGCAAGGGTTGTCCGTTTCCTATTTTTGGAGCAAGGATTTTCTGCTCAGCAAAAAGATGTTGTGGGCGTTTTTCATTTCAAACCTTTTAGGTACAATTTATGGTTATGAGTGGTATTGGGCACAAATGGTCGATACGATTGCTAATTATCCTGCTTGGTACGTATATTTCGTTCCCGACAGCCCAACAGCCAGCTTGTTTTTCACTTTATCAATCGGTTTCCTGCTTATGGACCGTTCTTTGGACCAGCAACCCAATAAGCTTTATCGAGCTATTCGCGGGTTTGTTGAAGCATTCGCATTGATTACTTCGTTTAAATATGGCATCTGGGCGGTTGCCATGATTTGGACAGGTGCGTGGCAGGGTGTTCCAGTCGGCTGGGACGGTTGGATGCTGACAGGTTCCCATTTGGCAATGGCTGTGGAAGCGCTGCTATTCGTTCGATGGTATAGGTACAGGCTAACGGCTATTATCATTGTTGCCATCTGGACATTTTGGAACGATTTCATGGATTATGAAAGAGGGATTTTTCCGCGATTACCTCGAGAACTTGATGACAATCTACTTACGATTGAATGGTTCACAGTTGGCTTAAGTATGACTGGCATTTTGATAGCAGTTGTATGCCTGCTTATCCGCAAGAAAAGAAGTACATAACCGCATAGCAGCTGGTCTAAATTGGGACAAACTTCCATATGATGATGGTGAAGGAGGGGATGTCCCATGTTTAATTATTCCGGTATGAAATGGCTAACGACCACACTTCTGCTTGCAGCCGTTATAAGTTTAAGCTCAGCTTGCGGAGTTAGCACGAGTACAAACGGACAAGCCGCTAAGCCAATAGATCCTGAACAAGTAGAGCGGATAGCGTTTTTGAACCAAATTGCCGATGATATGTACAAACAAACCATGGATGGTCAAGTCACAGAAGCGAGAAATAAACTGATGCAAATGTCTGATCAGATTCCTAAGATTCATTTCGAGGGGATTACATCTGTTGAGGGGTTAAATGCTTTAACAGAGACGATTACACAAGCGAAAAGGGTCTACAATGCCGCAGCTTATTCACCGGAAGAAGGGCAGGTCGCTGTCGCCAAAATTCGACTAGCCACCGATGCATTAACACATAAGAACCAGCCTATGTGGCTGCAATATTATAAAGTGCTGCAAAATGATACAAATAACCTATCCGAGGACGTTAAAGCGAATAAACAGAAAGAGGCGTTGGCGAATTTCGGTAAGCTGTCGCAGCATATTGCCATCATTCATCCTTCCTTGCTGATTAGTCGAGATGCTGCTTCCGTCGAAAAGCTTGATTCGCTGCTCGCTTTTATCCGAACAAATTTGAATAGTCAACCTATGTCGACTCGACAATTGGAATCAGGGCTTGACCATCTAAATCACGTTTTGGATGATTTGTTTCTGAAGAACAAGGATGCGATCGCTTTCGTGCCCATTACTGACCCTAGACAGCCAATCATCTGGTCGTTAGGTATTGGTCTCATTATTGTCAGTGTGCTATCCTTCGTGGGATGGAGAATGTACCAATCAGGTCGACATATTGTTCCGGTTAAGCAAACGAGAGAAACTGAAAATAGGTGAAACATAAAAGTGGGTCGAGCTAGCTTATAAAGCTGCTGGACCCACTTTTTGCGTTACTTTTGTTTGAATCCTTCACCAATAACATCATGCACATCACCTATTATGATGAATGCGCTAGGATCCATTGAATGAATGAGTTCACGAAGCCTTCTGGTTTCGTGACGATAGACGACGCAATAAACAACTTCCTTATTGTTGCCGGAGTAGGCACCTCTAGCTGGGAATAAAGTCACTCCTCTGTCTAGTTCCGTCGTAATGGCTTGTGCTAACTGAGATGCTTGATCGCTAATAATGGTAAACGCTTTGGCCGCGTAAGCGCCCTCGGAAATATAATCGATGAGACGAGAGCTTACGAAGACGGCAACAAGTGAATATAAGACCTTCTCTTTTGGTAAATAGATTAACGAAGAGCCAATGACGATGACGTCAATAATGAGGATGACTTGTCCAACACTCCAGCCTCTCTTCTTATTGCCTATATGAGCCAAGATATCAGAGCCACCCGTAGTGCCACCGAAACGGAAGACAAGTCCTAGTCCAGTTCCGAGTGTAATACCTGCATATAGAGTCGCTAGAAAGTAATCTTGAGTGGTATGAAAAGGTATCAGCCATTCTTTTCGAATGAGCAGCTCCATGATCCATAAAAAGAAAGACAATGAGACGACGCCGAAGATGGTGTAAAGCATCTGTCCTCTTCCAAAATTTTTCCATCCGATATAAAACAAAGGAATATTAATTAACAGCGTAGATAGGGAAGGTGGCACGTTTAGTACATATTTGAGCAGCAAGGAAACACCTGTAACCCCGCCTTCCATTAACTCATTGGAAATAACAAAATAGTGCAAACCAAACGCATAAATAGCCGTACCGATCATAATTGCAACAACATTCGTAAATCGATCAGCAAATCGTTCCTTAAATCTCATTCCTGTTCCTCCAAATACTTGATGGTATCGCCAAAAAAATTTGTCAACTTTTCTTCTATAGTTTAACATAGTAATGATAGCTCGGTGAAGATGATGGAAAGAAGGGTGAACATGTCTGAACGTACTCTTAAAGATATACAACAAGAGGTTGACACTTATATTTCCCAGTTTAAGGAAGGATATTTCAGTCCTTTAGCTATGCTGGCCAGAATGTCAGAGGAAGTTGGTGAATTAGCCCGAGAGGTGAATCACACATACGGTGAAAAGCCCAAAAAAAGCACGGAAGAAGACAATTCAATTGAGCTCGAACTCGGTGATATTCTTTTCATAACCATCTGTTTCGCGAACTCTTTGGGCATTGATTTGACGGAAGCACATGATAAAATCATGCATAAATTCAACACGCGTGACGCAGGTCGATGGACTAAAATTAACACCGAAACTACATAACCTTCATAAACTATACCATCCCCAATAACGGGAGACTCGATTTCGGGTGGAGGAGGATGGGCAGATGAATGGAGAAACTCAAATACAGAAAGCGTACGAATCCATACTTGGTCATGATTTTGAAAAAGCCATTGAATGGTTTGAAAAAGCGATAGCTGAAGAACCAAACAATGCTGCCTATCACTACAAGTTATCGATTACTTTCGCAAGAAGTAACAAATTGTTTAAAGCCATTGAGCATGCTTCAAAGGCACTAGAGTTGGTTAAAGATAATGAAGTTTATCGTTACCATCTGCAAGTCCTGCATGCAAGAGAATTAGTTGAACAAGCACAAAAACAGCTAAGTGCCCAGTCTGAGCATGCGGAACGCGCAATTTTTTTACTAAAAGAAGCGATTACTCTTGATCCTCTGGCTATTGAAGCGTATCTTATTCTAGGAGAAGCTTTTGCTTTTCGAAAGGATTATGGGAGAGCCTATCAAACCGTTATGGAAGCGGTGCGTTTGGAGCCTCACCATGAAATTGCGAAACAGCATGCGGCGCTCTATCAACAAAAGATGAAATTATAGCCTTGAAACATACGAAAAGGAGATATTCTCAACATGGATCGTAAAATTCGAGTAGCCGTTATTGGTGCAAGTGGAAGAATGGGGCGAGAGGTCGTGAAGACCGTTCTCACAGAGTCCGATATGGAACTGGTGGCGGGGGTTAACCGCTCCTCTGGCCCAATTGATTTGGGAAGGATGGTAGGATTTGAAGAATGTGGGGTTATAATGAGCAATGATTTGGAACAAGCTCTCACAGAATCCAGGCCAGACGTTTTAGTAGATTTTACAGGACCGCAAACAGCGGTTTCACATACAAACTTGGCTATTCGCCTAGGAATTCGCCCAGTAATGGGAACAACAGGATTTACGCCGGAAGCTATTGCTGAATTGGACAAGCAGTGTCAAGAAAATGGAATTGGCGGAATAATAGCTCCGAATTTCTCAATAGGGGCTATACTAATGATGAGATTTGCAGCTCAAGCGTCTAAATATTTCCCGAATCTCGAAATAATTGAGTATCACGGGGATCAAAAGCTGGACGCGCCTTCAGGAACGGCAGTGAAAACGGCAGAACTTATCTCCGAAGTTAGAGGAGAACTGCGTCAAGGTAATCCGAATGAAGAAGAAACAATTGAAGGTTCGCGCGGCGGGTATTACAATGGATTTAGAATACATAGTGTTCGACTGCCTGGTGTCTTTGCTCAGCAGGAAGTGATTATGGCGGAGCAAGGCCAAGCGCTCAAAATTAGACATGACTCCTATGATCGTGCAGCCTATATGCCGGGCGTTGCCATTGCTGTACGTAAAGTGATGACATATAGCGGAATGATTTATGGATTCGAGCATTTTATAGATTAAAGAGCCCTAGGGGAGTGGAAGACAAGATGTTAAAGATAGCATTAATTGCCCATGATCGTAAGAAAGATGAAATGGTGAACTTCGTTACAGCGTATGAACATGTATTCGAGGGTCATAAGTTATATGGTACTGGTACGACAGCACAGCGGATTATGGATGGCACGAAATTAGACGTACATCGATTTATGTCAGGTCCTCTTGGGGGAGACCAGCAAATTGGCGCATTGGTAGCTGAAAATGAGATGGATTTTATTATTTTCCTTCGAGATCCATTAATGGCTCAACCACATGAACCGGACATTATTGCTCTGCTGCGTCTTTGTGACGTTCAGGGGATTCCATGCGCAACGAATGTAGCAACAGCAGAACTACTTGTCAGAGCGCTTGATCGCGGTGATTTCGGTTGGAGAGAGTTAGTACATAAATATAAGCCAGGTATTGAATAAGATGAGCGAATCTCTCGATATTCTTATATTTGGCGCACATGCAGATGATGCTGAAATTGGCATGGGTGCCACCATTGCCAAACATACCAAGCGTGGGCTTAAGGTTGGACTTTGTGATTTAACTTATGCCGAAATGTCTTCTAATGGCACAGTAGAAACAAGGATCGAGGAGGCTGAACTGGCTGCGAGCATTCTAGGAGTGAAGGTTCGTACGAATCTGGGGCTAGAGGATCGTGGATTATTTGCCACACAGGCAAATATTGAGCGTATTACGCAAGAAATTCGTAAATTTAAGCCGAGAATCGTATTTGCACCCTACTGGCAGGATCGGCATCCAGACCATGTTGCTTGTTCGGGGTTGGTTCAGGAAGCTGTTTTTAACGCTAAGCTTCGCAAGTATTTGCCTGATTCTGAGCCTGTGAACGTGGAGCAGATGTACTTTTATTTTATAAATGACGTTTACGAAGCTGATCTCATGGTAGATGTAACCGATTGTTACGATGAAAAAATTGCTGCATTGAGCGCTTATCGCTCACAATTTATAACGGGTCAAGGTACGGTAGCCACGCCCTTAAATCAAGGCTATATCGAACGAGTGGAAGCTCGAGATCGCATATTAGGTCAAAAGCGCTTGTTAACTTATGCAGAAGGTTTCGTTTCTAAGCTGCCATTAGTGGTAGATCGATTCATTTGATCGGAAAAGAGGTGCATGATGAAAGATAAACTTAAGATTGGAATTACCTGTTATCCGACTTTAGGTGGTTCAGGTGTTGTCGCTACTGAACTTGGCAAGCTGCTTGCCGAAAAAGGACATGAGGTTCATTTTATTACTCACAGTATGCCTTTTCGTTTGGGTAAATTTCATAAAAATATTTTTTATCATGAAGTGGAAGTCAGTCAATATTATGTCTTTCGGTATCCGCCTTATGACCTTTCTCTCGCCAGTAAATTAGCGCAGGTCGCCAAGATGGAAGAGTTAGATTTACTACATGTTCATTATGCCATTCCTCATGCTGTATGTGCACTTCTGGCGAAACAGATGGTTGGTAGCAAGCTCAAGGTTGTCACGACACTCCATGGAACGGATATAACCGTTCTAGGACAGGATCAATCGATTTCCGACTTAATTCGTTATGCGATTAATGAAAGCGATGCGGTTACAGCGGTTTCGAAAGATTTAATCAAAGAAACAAGAGAATTATTGGACATCGACCGTGACATAGATCTAACTTATAATTTCGTCGATAAACGGGTGTATTACCCGCGGGATATTTCAAAGCTTAGAGGCGAGTTTGCCCGGCCTGAAGAGAAGATTCTTATTCATATTTCTAATTTCAGACCAGTTAAACGTGTGCAGGATGTTATTGATATTTTTGCAAAAGTGAGCAAGCAGATTCCGTCGCGTCTTTTGTTCGTGGGAGAAGGTCCTGATTTATCCAAAATGATTTCTAAGGTAAAGGAACTTGGCCTTACAGATAAGGTAACGTTTTGTGGTAAACAGGATGACGTAGCGCAAGTGATTTCCCTTGCCGACGTGATGCTGCTTCCTTCTGAAAAAGAGAGCTTCGGTCTCGTCGCCCTAGAAGCGATGGCATGCGGGGTACCAACGGTCGGCTCCAATGCCGGGGGGATTCCCGAGCTCATTACGCACGGTGAAACCGGGTATTTAGCAGATGTTGGGGATACTGATAAAATGGCCGAACATGTCGTAAACTTGCTTAGTAATCAAGTATTGTATGAACAAGTGGCGCAGAATTGTTTGACTCGTGCTCGGCATACATTTTGTAATGATATAACGACGGTTCAATATGAGGAAATTTATTATCGCGTGCTGGGAAGAGAGCTTCCAGAATCTCATCGCATTACAGCTTCGTCCTGTCAATAAGAGGATGTTAGCAGGTTAGGAGTAACATGTCGGATGTTGTTAAAATAGAAGTAATAGATCGTGGTGCTTCCTTAGTTCTCTCTAAGCTTACAGAAGCTGGGTATGAGGCGTATCTTGTAGGTGGTTGCGTTCGTGATGCTGTGCTAGGCCGACCGATTAAGGATATCGACATTGCGACGTCAGCATTGCCGGAGCAGGTTATGTCTTGTTTCCCGCGGACAGCGCCGACAGGGCTGCAGCACGGCACTGTAACCGTCATCCTGTCACAGGGGACCTATGAGGTGACGACGTTCCGGAAGGAAACGGAGTATGAGGGCTTCCGCCGCCCAACATCTGTCGAATACATTTCGGATTTGACGGAGGATTTGAAGCGGCGCGATTTTACGATGAACGCTATGGCGATGGACGCGGTGGGCGTTGTATTGGATCCTTTTGCAGGGCAGAAGGATCTGGAACTAGGTGTGCTGCGCTGCGTAGGGGCTGCAGAGGAGCGATTCGGCGAAGATGCGCTGCGCATGCTTCGCTGTGTTCGTTTTGCCTCGACCTATGGATTGGAGGTCGAATCAAGCACTTGGCAAGCACTGCTTGCGCAAGCTCCGCTGCTGCGCCACATCGCTATGGAGCGCGTGCGCAGCGAGCTGCAGCGCATGGTCGAAGGCACAGCCCCCGCACGGGCTGTGCGGTTGCTCCTGGCGAGCCGCCTCACGGCGCACCTCAAAAAGCAGCTGCCGCTGCCTTTTGAGCGCTGGCTCGCGTGGGATGACGCGCTGGACGCTGTCAGCGCGCTGGAAGGGCAGCATGACCGCTGGGCCATGCTGCTGATGCTTCTGGAGATGCCGGCGGACACGGTCCGCACGGCGCTCCAGGAGCTGACCTTCTCCCGCGCCGATTGCGAAGCGGTCGTGGCGGTGCTGGCCCTGCGCGAGGCTGTTGCCGCGCAGCTTATGAGCGGCGCTTCGCAGAACGCCGCAATGGTTCCAGACCCGGCTCCGCTGGAGCGGGTCTGGAAGCTTGGCGCGGTGCGCCGCGGCGAAGCCGCTGCCCGCGCTTTGCTGCGGCTGCTGAGCGTGCTGCCGCAAAGCCTTGAGCAGCGCGGCGAGCTCGCGCGCTTCTTGCAAACCGCCGCGCCGGAGCTGCTGCGCCGCGGGGATGCTTGGCTGAAGGAGGTTCCCTGCTTCAGCCTGAAGGAACTCGCCATATCCGGCACGGATTTGGCGGAAGAGCTTGGCCGGCAGCCGGGCCCATGGATGGGCATACTGCTGCAGCAGCTGCTTGAACGAACCGCGCTCGGTGAAATTCCGAACGAGCGAGAATCTCTTTTACTAGCCGCGCGTGCTGCGAAGTAGCAGCGCAGCGCGGTTTTTTTATTATTTGAATGATGATGATATAATAATGAATCCATAATCTCTGTAGATTGATGTTGTAGATATTGCAACAATTGCTGCCTAAATCCGGCTTCTGTCCCTTCGATGTTGCATAATGTACAACAATTTGTCCCTAAAAAGGCCATTTCGCAACAAATGGGCTAGAAATGTTGTACAAACTGCAACTTCAACTTGCAAATTAGCCTTTGGGAGGATGAATTGTTGTAAAAATTACAACATTCCTGCACACTATAGCCCATCCTTAAATTCCCGATAGATCGTGAGTGAAATCGTATGAACAAACGTATATTAGAGCTGTTCCAAGAGTTCCCGGAAGCATACGTTTCCGGCGAGGAAATCAGCCGCCGACTTAACGTTAGCCGCACCGCGATCTGGAAGCATATTGAAGAGCTTCGATCGGCAGGCTATGAATTTGAAGCTGCGCCTCGTAAAGGGTACCGATTGCGGAGCAAGCCTAATTCATGGCAAGTGAACGAATTGTTAAGCGGTTTAAAAACCAAGGTACTTGGCCAAAAAATTCATGTTTACGGGGAAGTTGAGTCTACACAGACGATTGCCCACGCTCTCATTGCATCAGGTGCTCCTGAAGGCACGATTGTGCTGGCAGAGGCACAGACAGCTGGAAGAGGCCGAATGGGGCGCACGTGGCATTCTCCGGCCGGTAAAGGGATCTGGATGAGTCTTGTGTTAAAGCCGCGCATTCCGGTCTATTTCATGCCTCAATTAACACTGCTTAGTGCGGTAGCGCTGTGTCGCTCCATCCAAAAGGTTTGCCAGGTAGACATCGGCATTAAGTGGCCAAATGATCTTCTAATTAAAGGTAAGAAGGTAAGCGGCATCTTACTTGAAAGCAGTGGGGAAGATGAACGGCTCAAGTATGTGGTTGCAGGGATTGGCATCAGTGTAAATTTGAAAAGGGAAGATTATCCCGAGGAACTTCGGAATATTGCGACCTCACTTGCGATTGAATCGGGCACTGACATCCCAAGAGAAAGTTTGGTACAAGCTTTTCTTTTAGAATTTGAAGATCTTTATGCGCTTTATATGGAGAAGGGCTTCGCACCAATCCGTTTGCTATGGGAGGCTCTTAGTGTAACTTTGAAGCGTCCAATCCGTACGAATACACCTTCAGGAGTCATTGAAGGCATCGCTGATTCGTTGGATGATTCAGGTGCATTAACGGTAATAACGCAAGCTGGAGAGAAAATAAAGATCTATTCCGGAGATATTGAACTGAAGTAAAGGTATCAAATGGAAGCAACATTTGGTATAATAGCAAGACAAGGCGGTATCCTTAAAGGAACTGCACTTGCAGCTTGACGTTGGTAGTTTTTTTTACAAAGGAATAGGACTTGAAACAAGATGTTGGATTCTGCTCTGAGCCTTATGGGACCGAGACAGAGGGATCATTGGATTCTTTCTGCATGCGATCCTTTTAGCTCTTAGCTAAAAGGTTTTTTATTTTATATGAGGAAGCTGGGATAACAATGGAACAACGTAAGCCGCTTACGACAGCTAAGATGAGAAAAATGAAGCAAGATGGCGTTCCCATAACAATGGTAACTGCTTATGATTATCCCTCAGCCCGCTTGGCGGAAGAGGCTGGTATTGATGTCATCCTTGTAGGAGATTCTTTGGGGAATGTAGTACTAGGCTACGATTCAACCCTGCCTGTCACACTGGATGATATGGTTTACCAGACGCGAGCCGCGGTGCGTGGAGCTTCAAATACGTTCATTGTAGCGGATATGCCTTTCTTGACTTACCATGGAAGCTTGGACTCAACATTTCGTGGTGTTGCCCGATTAATGCAAGAGGGTGGAGCAAAGGCGGTTAAGCTGGAAGGCGGAGCTGAGATTGCTGCAACTGTCAAAGCGATTACGGAGGCCGGTGTGCCGGTCGTCGGACATTTGGGTTTAACTCCGCAATCCGTACATCAACTTGGTGGATTCCGTGTACAAGGACGCAGCTCCGAACAAGCGGAGAAACTGCTCAGTGACGCTAAGGCTCTTGAGGAAGCGGGAGCTTTTGCTGTGGTCTTAGAGCTGGTGACTGATGAACTAGCTGAGTGGATAACAAAGCAGCTATCAATTCCTACAATTGGAATTGGTTCTGGGATTCATTGCGATGGCCAGGTACTTGTTTATCATGATCTTCTCCAGTATGGTTCTGACAGTGCTGCCAGAAAGTTTGTAAAAGCATACGCGAATATAGGGGAAACTATTCGTGCAGGTATTGGGGAATATGTGAAAGAAGTGAAAGCACGGGCATTCCCTGCGCCAGAGCATACGTTTCATATGGACAATGATGTTGTTGAATACTTATATGGCGATAAGGAGAAGTGAGAGGCATGGAAGCGATCCAGACAATGGAAGTGATTCATTCAATTGCTGATTTGCGTTCTCGCATAAAGGACTATCGACGCAAGAACGACCAATCCGTTGGGTTTGTACCCACAATGGGCTATTTACACGAAGGTCATGCTAGTTTACTGCGCAAAGCACGTGCTCAAAGTGGACTTGTCGTGCTAAGTATATTTGTTAATCCGCTCCAGTTCGGTCCAGGTGAGGATTTCGAGCGATACCCGCGTAATACGGAGCGGGACCTGCAATTAGCTGAAGCCGCAGGCGTTGACCTAGTGTTCATGCCATCAGTGAGCGAAATGTATCCGTCACCGACACGCACTACGGTCAGTGTGACAGGTCTTACCTCTAGACTTTGCGGAGCATCGCGGCCTGGACACTTTGATGGGGTCGCAACTGTCGTTAGCAAGTTGTTTCATATTGTACAGCCTGATCAAGCCTTTTTTGGCCTGAAGGATGCCCAGCAGGTTGCTGTCATTGAGCAAATGGTGCAGGATCTCAATCTCGGCATCGAGATTGTTCCATGTCCTATATTGCGTGAAGCAGACGGGCTTGCTATGAGCTCGCGCAATGTGTATCTTTCTGAGGAAGAGCGTAAGGAAGCTTTAGTTTTGTCTCAATCCTTACAGAAAGCAAAGGCATTTGTGGAATCACATACAGCTTTCACGCCGCAGGAGCTTGAAAGTTTGGTCAGCCAACATATTGCTACTTCATCTTTAGCCATCATTGACTATGTAGAGGTACTAGCTTATCCGACTTTAGAACCTTTTAAAAATAGCCATCATACCCATTCTATTATCATTGCTTTGGCTGTCAAATTCGGCAAAACGCGTTTGATCGATAATTTAATTTTACAAGTAGGGAAGTGACTTCCATGTTTCGAACAATGATGAAAGCTAAGATCCACCGGGCAACCGTTACGGAAGCGAATTTGAATTATATCGGAAGCATTACGATTGATGAAGATTTGATCGATTTGGTTGGTATGCTGCCGAATGAGAAAGTGCAAATCGTGAACAACAACAATGGTGCACGTCTCGAAACTTATATTATTCCGGGGCCGCGCGGCACAGGTGTGATTTGTTTAAATGGGGCTGCGGCTAGGTTAGTTCAGACCGGTGATACGGTTATTATTATTTCTTATGCGATGATGACCGATGAAGAAGCGAAGAAGCATCAACCAACGATTGCCATTATGGGTGATAATAATAAAGTTGCGCAGCTTCTCAAAGAAGAAGAGCATTCCACCATCCTTTAAGAGGGATCACTTCCATGCATGAAATCGGCTCTGTTTACAAAGAATGAGGATAAGCTTTCGAAGCAAAGGTGGGATGCCAAATGTTTAAGCATTTATTTTCCACAATGAACGAGGTTTTGGAAGAAATCCAAAAAGAATATCCGAATAGTGACGTGGAAAAAAAGGCGGAGCTCGACGAACAATTGCAGGTGTTGAAAACGATGAGCGATGAGTTCATCGAAGCGTGGCTGCTTTTTGAGGAGAAATTGGGAAAGTTTTATGGGGCCGTACCGATGAGTACCCAAACCCTTCATGATGAGCTGATGGATCTAGATGTGTCGGGAAAGCAGACGGATGAATTCATGCGGGGCCAGGGATATTACAAGCTTTATATGTACGATCAAGCGATCAAAGAATTCCAAGTGCTGATTCAAAGGCAGCCGGATTTCTTGCTAGCTAGGGTATATTTAGCGATGGGTCATTTGCGCAAAGGGGAGTTTGGAGAAGCGTATCAACACTTCAAGTTCCTTTTGCCCTTGACCGACAATACCAAGATGAAGGCCATTTCCTACAACGCAATGGGCTGCATTCAAGTGCAAAATCAGAATATGGAAAAAGCCTTTGAATATTTTCAAAAAGCGTATCACACTGATCCTTCTTGCATGGAGCCGCTGATCAATTTGGACGAATCCTAAAACGGAAGCGGCTAACTGGGTATTCCCTTTTCCTAATAAGATTTGGTATGCTAGGAGAAGTGCAGGACGAAAGGGTTGAAGATACACGTCATGAAATTTGCAGTTTTGGATTTTGAAACGACAGGAAGTCAGCCTGCGGATGAAATTATTCAGGTTGGACTCGTCATTATAGATCAATTTCAAATTACTCACAGGTATACTTCTCTGGTCAAACCAGGGGTAAGTATACCTTCTTCGATTACAACACTTACAGGGATTACGGAAGACATGGTTGTTGATGCTCCCCCACTTGACCAAGTCATGGCGGATATGTTTCCGCTGTTGTTTGATTGTGTACTTGTGGCGCACCATGCGGCTTTTGATTTATCCTTTTTGCAAAAAGGACTCACGAAAACAGGATACCCGCCTTTCACAGGACGTGTGCTGGATACGATGGATTTGCTGCGCATCCTATTTCCATCGATTTCGAGTCTTCAACTCAGCATGGTAGCCGGTTTGTTTGGTATTGATCATGAAAGGCCACACCAGGCGGATAGTGATGCGGAAGTAACGGCAGCCATATGGATAATTTGTTTGGAACGCTTGCTTGGGTTGCCACTTCTAACGATTCAACGTTTGCAGCATATTTTCGAAAACGGCAACAGCGATTTAGGCTGGTTCCTCGATGAAATATGCATCTACAAAGAGTCTATCACCAGTGTGGATATGGATACGAATCGATATTTCAGGCAATTTACGCTGGGTGTCACCGATTGGGGTGATGAGGAAGATACGCGCAAAGACTCCGATGCGGATGGTTTAGGTTCTTCTTTTACAGAGTTCCATCAAGGTTTGAAAACAGCCTTACGAGAAAAATTCGAGATCTTTGAAGACCGCGAATCCCAAGAGCAGATGATCCGGGAAGTTGAAAAGTCACTCGAGCAGGATCAGCATTTGATGATTGAAGCGGGAACCGGGACAGGGAAGTCACTAGGGTATTTAATACCATCTATTTATTATGGCATCAAGTATGAGAAGAAAGTGATCGTCTCTACGCATACGATTAACTTGCAAGAACAACTCCGTGAGCGGGATATTCCTCTCTTGAAGGAGATTTTCCCTATCCCATTCAAAGCTGCTGTACTCAAAGGCAGAAGTCATTACTTATGCTTGCGTAAATTTGAGACAAAGCTAACAACACGTGATTACGAGAATGGCAAGGAAGATCCGATCACGGCAGCGCAAATGGTTGTATGGCTGAGTGAGACGGAGCATGGAGATGAAGAGGAGCTGCATTTTGGAAATAAGGGTGCTCAATTCTGGTATTCGGTTGCAAGTGACACTGATTCTTGTTTGAATCGCATGTGTCCTTGGTACAAGAAGTGCTTCTATCATCGCGCTCGGAATGACGCCAATACGGCCGATGTGATCATTACGAACCATTCCCTCCTTTTCACGGATATGAAGGCTGAGAACCGTCTTCTACCGTCTTACAAGCACCTTGTCATTGATGAGGCTCATCACTTCGAAGAAGTGGCCAGTAAACATCTTGGTATTGAGCTGCATTCTTCCGCATTTTATCATTCGTTGCTATGGCTTTATAAAGATAATCGAAGCGGCCAATTACCGATGCTGCGGTTTCGATTGCAGAAATCGGATGAGCAGCCGGAACGCGCGGCTGCTTGGAGTCAAACCATTGACGGGCTCTTTCCCAAAATTGTGCAAATCAAAGAGGATTGGGATCGGCTCAGCGAAGCGCTCTATGAACTGTTATCTTCTAGGAGCGATCCTTCGCAGTCTGAAAACTCACAGTACGTACTGCGGATGAAGCCCGAAACGCTTCCACCCGAGTGGCGAGAGCTTCTGATCATGGAAGACAATATTTATTTGAATGCGAATGATTTACTCCGCACGCTGGATAAATTGTTAAATGAAGTGAAGGACATGCAGGAAGTTTTCGGGGTCCAAGGTTTAGTCACCGATTTGAATGGCACGGTAAAGGAATTGTACAACCATCGAGATGCCCTGCACTTTTTTATGAAAATGGCCGATGAGGGTTATGTGTATTGGATGGAAGCGGGCACCTATGCCAAATCAAAGTCGCTGCAGCTTGTTTCGGTGCCAACGGATGTAAGTGGTCTGCTGCAGCAGCATTTCTTTGAGACTAAAGACAGTATTATCCTGACCTCCGCGACGTTGTCTGTTAATAAATCTTTTCAATATTCAGCGGATCAATTAGGGTTAGTTATCCCTGAGGATGAAGAATCGGGCAAGCTGAAAACCGTTCAATTGCCGTCTCCATTTAATTATAGAGAACAAGCTCTCGTCGTCATTCCTCGGAACTTCCCAACAATCAAAGGTGCCGGTGATCCTGTTTTTATCAACGCACTTATTGAGTCGCTTAGTGATGTTGCGCGAATTACCAAAGGACGTATGTTGATTTTGTGCACTTCGAATCGTATGCTTAAGCAAATTTATGCTGGTATGAAGGATCTCTTGAAGCCACATGGAATTACCGTGCTCGGGCAGGGGGTTGATAGCGGCAATCGGAGTAAACTGACCCGGATGTTCCAAGATAACAAAATGTGCGTTCTACTGGGCACCAGCTCGTTCTGGGAGGGTGTCGATATTCCAGGAGATGCGCTAAGCTGTCTTGCGATTATACGACTGCCGTTTCAACCGCCAAATCATCCTCTTGTCGAGGCGAAATGTGAAAATATAAAAAAACGCAATGAGAATCCATTTATGAAATTTTCTGTGCCACAGGCTGTCATTCGATTTAAGCAGGGCTTTGGGCGACTTGTCAGACGTGCATCCGATAAAGGCATCGTTATCATCTATGATACTCGTGTCATTGATACGTATTATGGCAAGCACTTCCTTTATTCATTGCCTGGTCCGAAGATAGAACATATGACGACCGAGCAAATGTTACCTAGGATTGAAGAGTGGATGGGGGAGGCGTAAAGTTGAAAACACAAAAAATATCGGAAGCCGTCGTTCGGAGGCTGCCCATTTATTTACGCTTTCTGAATGAACTTGCAATGAAAAATGTTTCGACGGTATCTTCGCAGGATTTGGGTCAAAAACTCGATCTGAATCCGGCACAGATTCGCAAGGATTTGGCTTATTTCGGGGAATTCGGCAAAAAGGGAATCGGTTACGATATTGCTTATCTAATTGAGAAGATTAGACAGATCCTGAAGTTGGATCGCCATATTCAAGTTGCTCTTGTTGGAGCGGGTAACCTAGGCCGTGCTTTATGCAATTATAATACTTACTTACGGAATGATATGAAAATTGTCGCTGTTTTTGATGCAATGCCAAGCAAAGCAGGGGAATCGATCAACAATCTCATTGTTCAACCGATGCATGAGATGAAGAGTGTTTTATCTGAATTAGGCGTTCGCATCGGCATCATTACGGTTCCAGCGAACGAAGCTCAAAATGTAGCCAATCAATTCGTAGACTGCGGGATTGAAGCGATATTGAATTTTGCTCCGGTCATTATTAAGGTTCCTCCCGAAGTTCGAGTGCATCATGCGGATTTTACAACCGAATTGCAAAGTTTAGCTTATTATTTGGAATAGAAAAAGGCATGACCCGATTTGCTTGGGTCGTGCCTTTATTTTTAGAAAATGAGTCTGAACAAAACGAAGTAGATCGAGAATGCGAGAGCGATGCTGATTGGAATCGTAATAACCCAAGTGATCAACATGCGTCCAACCGTGCCCCATTGAACTTCATGGAAACGCATGACACTGCCTGTTCCGATAATCGCGGAGGAAATAACATGTGTTGTTGACAATGGTTTACCAATATGAGTTGAGAATTGAATAACAAGTGCTGACGTTAAGTCCGATGCAAAGCCGTTAATCGGTTCGATTTTAACAATCTTTCCTGAAACGGTTTTAATAATTCGCCATCCACCGATGGACGTTCCCAGTCCCATAGCCAAAGCTGCGGAGATTTTCACCCAAAGCGGTACTTCCAGATCCGTTTGAACACCGGCCGCTACTAA
Organism: Paenibacillus germinis; assembly: GCF_013141785.1. Classification (NCBI taxonomy): domain Bacteria; kingdom Bacillati; phylum Bacillota; class Bacilli; order Caryophanales; family Paenibacillaceae; genus Paenibacillus; species Paenibacillus germinis. Next base: position 11,235 of record NZ_WHOC01000149.1, on the reverse strand, counting down.
TCCGAAAACGATAATCCCCATTGCTTTTTGTGCATCGTTTCCACCATGGGAGTATGAAAGTAATCCCGCGGATAAAATTTGCAAGGTACGGAATATGCGATTTAGCTTCGATCTAGATGTGTTGCCTGACCATAATACGATGTATTTGATCAAAATCATAATTAGGTAACCTAGGGCGAAAGCAATAATGGGCGATAGTACCAAAATGATAATAATTTGAGTAAAACCATTCCAATTCACCGAATGGACCCCAGCGCCAGCGATAACAGCTCCAGCTAGCGAACCAAGGAGTGTATGCGAAGAAGATGAGGGAATCGCCAGATACCAGGTCAACAAGTTCCAAATGATAGCCGCAAGTAAGGTAGCAATGACGATTTCAACACCGTTTTCAATTTTGGCTGGGTTCGCTATACTTCCTCCAACGGTTTTGGCCACCTTAGAGGAAACCATGGCTCCGACAAAGTTGAGTGTGGCGGCCATTGCGATGGCTACACGCGGGCTTAATGCACGTGTGGAAATGGAAGTTGCAATCGCATTAGCCGTATCGTGAAATCCATTAATGAAATCAAAAAGTAAGGCAAGCACAACGATAACGATTAAATAAGTTAACATGATTTCCTCCTAAGAGTTTTCCATTTGGAAAACTTTCTTCGTAAACATGGACACGAAAGTGCCTTATGAATAACGAAGTACAACGCTATCAAGGATATTGGCTACATCTTCACAAGCATCTGTTGTTTCTTCCAAACGCTCATAAATTTCTTTTAATTTAAAATCTTCGTACAGGTCTTTACGTGTGATGAAAATTTGGCGAATCCCTTCGCGCATCAAACGGTCTCCGTCATTCTCGAGGGAATTAATAGCAACCGTATGCTCAGGAATTTGCATGTATTTTTTCTTCGCTAGAAGCTTGAACGCATCCAGCATATGCTGGCAAGAATCTACAATGACAGCAGAAAACTCTTTCATATAAGAATCTGTATGGGACACAGAAAGATAGTCGAAACGAGCAATTGTAGCTTCAATACCGTCTGTTACATCATCCACTTTGGAGGCTAGAACCATAATATCTTCACGATCAATCGGTGTAATAAATACTTTGTTTAAACCTTTAAAAATTTCGTGAGTAATGGAATCGCCTGCATGCTCTAAATCGTTAATCGCTTTTACATACTCAATTGGCGGTTTATCACCCATCATGGCTGTGCGAAATAGTTGAGCAGTTTGCAATGCGTTTTCTGCAGCACGGATGAGAAGCTGCAAGAAATCGACTTCGTTCTTTTTCGTGAATAACGTTGTCATATAATCCTCCTATATTTTACTATATGTACTAGTTTTTGATCGAATATTTATGATAAACAGACCAAATGGTAGAAAAAACTCACAAAGTTAAAAGTATCATAACAATTGCATTGAAAGCAACGAAAATTCCGTGACATTTAACAATTTCTTAACATCATTTGGCTTCCTTGATTTTACAAGCCCGAAGATGTAAAGTTTATAAAGCAATGTCTTTAATAGAATGAGCATAGAGAGGGATTTTTAGTATGAAAAAAACATTAATTATGAACGGTCTTTTTATTTCAAATAATGAAGCGAAATCGTCTATAAAAGGCTGTATGGTTATAGAGGGCAGCCAGATTACATACATCGGTGAGGAAATACCTGAACCTCGAGAAAATTATGACGAAGTCATTGACGGTACGAACAAGCTTTATATGCCTGGTCTTGTGAATACCCATGGTCACGCAGCGATGTCACTTTTACGCGGATACGGTGACGATCTTGCTCTCCAAATTTGGTTAGAAGAGAAAATGTGGCCAATGGAAGCTAAATTCAGCGCCCAAGATGTGAAGTGGGGGACGCAGTTATCTATTCTAGAAATGATTAAAGGCGGTACGACGACTTTTGTAGATATGTATGACCATATGAACGAAGTTGCTAAGGCCGTTGAAGAGTCAGGTATGCGCGGTGTGCTGACCCGAGGAATTATTGGTCTTTGTCCACCGGACGTACAAGCTGCTAAATTGAAGGAAGCCACCGAGTTCGCAAAAAACTGGCATGGCGGTGCGAATGGAAGAATCACGACCATGATGTCCCCACATGCTCCCTATACATGTCCACCAGACTATATAGAGCGGATTGTTCAAGTAGCTCATGATTTAAACCTGCCCATTCATACCCACATGTCGGAGACAAGTCGTGAAGTTCAAGGAAATGTTGATCAATACGGTTTGAGACCCGTTGCACACCTAAAAAAGCATGGCGTGTTCAGCAGACCGACGCTCATCGCGCATGGTGTTCATCTCACAGATGAAGAAATCAGTATCCTTAAGCAATATGATGTTCGTATTTCCCACAACCCAGGAAGCAATCTGAAGCTTGCTAGCGGTGTTGCACGAGTTCCTGAACTACTTCGTGCAGGCGTGAAGGTTTCGCTTGGAACGGATGGAGCGGCCTCCAATAATAACTTGGATATGTTCGAAGAAATGAGACTCGCCGCGTTGATTCACAAAGGTGTTTCTGGCGATCCTCTAGCTGTGCCGGCTGCAGAAGCGCTTCTAATGGGAACAAAAATGGGTGCAGAATCAATATGGTTAGACAATGTAGGCCTACTGCAGGCTGGCATGAAGGCAGACTTTATCGCACTGGATATCGACCAACCTCATTTCCTTCCGAAGACGGACTTCGTTTCCCATATTGTTTACTCTGCCTGTGCAAAAGATGTAGTTGATGTGTGTGTAGACGGAAATTGGATTGTCCGCAAGGGTGAATGTTTAACACTGGATGAAGAAAAAATTAAGCGTGAGTTTGAACAATGCTTTGATAAGCTCATTGGCTAAGTGATTCCTTGTAAGTTCGTCTGGGGAGGTGAGCGGCGTTCATGAATGCGAAGCGAACAAGGATCATAGCATTCGGTGTATTTATTATTTTGACTCTTGGTGTAGTGCTTAGTCGCTTTTATTTAAATGTTCAGAATGAGCACTGGGATGATAAGCGCAAAGCGGTAGAAACAGCTTATGAGAAAAGTATTATGACGAAAGCAACCAAGGTGGATTTCTTCTATGGAGATGAACCGCTTCAAATCGTTTATGGTGAAGACAAGCTGGGGCAAGGCGTTATCGTTTGGGTTTCAGACAAAGGGATACACGCTGAGATGACTGCAGAATCGTTCTCCGAAGCGCAAGTCCGGGAAACCGTGCTTAAAAAAGCTCCAGAGATTGAAATAGAACGTGTGCTGCCAGGTAAGCTTGGTAATGACTATGTCTGGGAAGTTTTCTATAAAAAGAATGAAAATAGCGGTATTCGCTATTTCTATGATTATTACAAATTCAAAGATGGACTCTATATGGATACGTACCGACTCAGCCTGCATTAGGCTGAGTTTTGTTGTTTCCACTCATTTCATAAAGCTAATGTATGTATCGCGTGATATACTCTTCGTATAGCAAATGAGGCAATAAAATACGTGTAGAAAGGGGGACGTTGACTGATGAAGCTGCGTCTCTTACCTGTCGTCATGAGTGTTGTAATTTCTGCTGGAGTTTTATTCGGTGGTTGGTTCGCTTATACAAGTTTAGCTATGGAGAATCCATTATCTGATATCATTAGCAAGGTTCCCGGTGTAACGAGCTCAACGATGAAATTGGACAATAACCAAGTTGACATAGAAGTTAGTCTAAACCCAGATGCCAATTTAAGAAATGTTGTTGAACGTATTCATAAAGAAGGTGCATCAATAATCGGCAAGCGTTCTGTGAATATAAATGTGAAGAGTAACCCGTCTGAGAAACTGGATCAGTGGTGGTCTAAAGCATTATTTGAGGTAGCACAAGCAATGGAGACAAAGCATTATGCAGACATTCCAACAACACTGCAGAAATACGCTGAGGGTGTTCCAAATATGAAAGTAGACAGTGAAATGGATCAAACTAATGTATATATTCGTTTGACAGATGGTGATGCCACCAAATTCATCATGCTACCTAGAACTTCCCAGATAGGAGTGTGGCCGAATGAGTAAAATTTATAAAGAAATTGGGATTGGATTTATACCGGTTCTACTGATCTTTTTAGTTTTCCTAGGTGTTAATGTGATACCTATCCTGTTTGTTAGTGTATTGGGTGTTTCCTTGTTTTACATGATTAAAGGCCGCGGCGGTGCTGGGATATCTACTGGTGGTGGTGATCGTAAAAGCAAAAATCGTACGCCTTCGTATTTAACGTTTGATGAGATCGGCGGACAAGATCGCGCTAAGAAAGAATTGATGGAAGCTCTTGATTTTCTAATCAAGCATGAAGAAATTAAGAAATTAGGTATTCGTCCACTCAAAGGGATTCTGCTTACTGGCCCTCCTGGAACAGGGAAAACGCTAATGGCTAAAGCAGCTGCGCATTATACGAATTCTGTATATATGGCCGCTTCAGGTAGTGAATTTGTTGAAATGTACGTCGGTGTCGGTGCAAGTCGTGTACGTGACCTTTTTAAGGAAGCTCGAACACGCGCTGTTAAAGAGGGCAAAGACAATGCGATTATTTTTATTGATGAGATTGATGTTATCGGTGGTAAACGTGATGGTGGTCAACATCGTGAGTACGATCAGACGCTGAATCAGTTATTAACTGAAATGGATGGTATTCATACGAATGATGCTCCCCGTATTTTGATCATTGCAGCAACGAACCGCAAAGAAATTCTCGACAGTGCTTTATTGCGTCCGGGACGTTTCGACCGTCATATTGAAGTGGACTTACCGGATAAGAAAGGACGTCTTTCCATTCTAGATATTCATGTAAAAAATAAACCGCTGGCTCAAGGCGTTTCTTTGGATATGATCGCTGATCAAACCTTTGGTTTCTCTGGTGCACAGCTAGAAGGCGTTCTGAATGAGGCCGCCATTTATGCCATGCGAGAAGATAAACTAGCTATTGAACAGCACCATCTAGCTTCCGCGATTGATAAAGTGATGATGGGGGAAAGAACGGATAAAGAAACGGCGCAAGAGGAAAAAGAGCGCGTCGCCTATCACGAATTGGGCCACGCGATTGTTGCTGAAATTGTTCGCCCTGGTTCTGTTTCTCAGGTTACCGTTAGTCCGCGGGGGAAAGCGCTGGGATATGTGCGACATAATCCGCCTAAAGATCATTATTTGTACACCAAGGATTATATAGAGCAGCAAATCATGATTGCTCTCGGCGGCGCCGCGGCTGAAGAAATCTTCTATGGTGGACGCAGTACAGGTTCGCGTAACGATTTCGAGCAATCACTTTCCATGGTTCGTAATATGATGGATTCCGGACTTACTTCCCTTGGTATCATTGACCGCGATATGGTGACGAAGGATCAACTCATGAAAGAGAACACGAGCATCCTAGATGCGCTCATGATTCGCACAAAGGAGCTTTTAGAGCAGCAGCGTAGTGTATTCGACCATTCCTTTGCGATTTTGATGAAGGAAGAAGTTCTTTCCGGTGACACTTTCCGCAAATTGTTTGATGATTCTGTTACGAAGAGTGCATAAGTTGACCGTTGGCCCTGTGGCCAGCGGTTTTTTTCGTATGTTGGAGCTTATTAACCATGTATGTTCTGGGCCATCATTCGGCTTTCGCGGGGAAAATGAGGTTTTGATTACTTATTGTTGAACCAATGTTGCATTTTCTACAACAATTCACACGCCAAAAGGCTATTTCGCAACTTGAAGTTGCAGTTTGTACAACATTTTCGAGCCCATTTGTTGCGAAATGGCCTATATAGGACCAAATTGTTGTACATAATGCAACAACGAAGGGGGAAAGGCGAGATTTAGGCAGCAATTGTTGCACTTTTTACAACATCATTCAACCGCGAATAATGGATTCATTCATCTGTCAACCTCAAGTGAGCACATACGACGACGGTTTCCGATTTGAGAGACCTCCATGTAGAACAAGATTGGATGAATGAATCGACGGTCTCAAGTGTACAACATTGTACTGCACTGTACCGATAGATATCACGCAGCAGTTACATATTATGCCCAGTAACTAACTGTGGATAATTTGCGGTTTACTTTTATGGGAGCTATTCAGCACGAAGATACTTCGATAAAGTGTTTATAATGATTAGGGTTTAATAATTAGTTGATCTCCCTCCAACGAGCAAGAATTGTGTCAAAGCTGAGATGTTTTGTGTATACTAATGAAATTGGGGAACAAAAATTGTATGATATGATTGGGTTTTCGAGACGAGACTGGATTGAGAATTCTTTGAGAATGTGATCGATTAAGAAAGTGGAAAATTAAGAAGTTGGTAAGACGCAGCGTGGGAGAAGGAGAAACGTGGTATGGTATTCAAAACAATAGGTGTAATCGGTGGGGGAACGATGGGACAGGGGATTGCAGAAATGCTCGCTGCCCGTGGTTTGGACGTATTACTCGTTGAGAAAACAACAGATAAGCTCGACCGAGCCTTGGAACAGATTGCGGTCAGCTTAGATAAGCAAATAGAACGGTGGTCATTGACAGAAGTGGAGAAAAAGCTGATTTTAGCCAAAATCAGAAAAGCTGATTCACTACAAGATATGGCTGCTTGCGATATGGTTATAGAGACGATTTCGGAAGATTTGAATGCTAAAAAGCATGTATTTTTTCAACTGAATCAAATTTGTTCGCCAGCCATTATTTTAGCAACGAATACATCCACTCTTAGCGTGACTGAGATTGCTGCGGTCACCACGAATCCTGAACGTGTGATAGGACTTCATTTTTTACATCCCGTGGCGAAAATTGATCTCGTCGAAATTATCCGAGCGATGAAAACGTCGGACGAAACCTTTGAACAAACCCGCCGTTTTGTGGACGAGCTTATTTTAAAGAAAAGTATTAAGGTCACGGAGTCGCCTGGCTTCATTACAACAAGGCTTATTTGCACATTGATCAATGAAGCGCTACACACGCTGTCCGAAGGAGTAGCTTCGGCTGAGGATATCGATAATGCCATGCGGATCGGTTATGATTTCAAATATGGTCCTCTGGAAATGTGTGACCGATTCGGGTTAGATTCGGTACATGCAGCGCTTGAAGGCATGTTCCGCGATTATGGAGACATGAAGTACCGTCCATCCTTCCTATTGAAACAAATGGTACGAGCAGGGCATCTAGGAGTCAAAACAGGAGAAGGCTTTTTCCGTTATGACAAGGATGGTGACCGTTTGTGAATATTCTCGTAATTAATGCAGGAAGCTCTTCGCTTAAATACCAACTATTCCAAATGGAAAATGAAGCTGTTCTCGCCAAAGGCAAAGTAGAGCGAATCGGGATGGAAACGGCAATATTGATACATGAACCTACGGGGAAAGCCGAAGTTCATGAGGTTAGGGAGATTCTCGAGCACACGACAGCCATTCGCAAGGTGCTGGAGTTGCTGGTGCACCCTGAACACGGCGTGCTAGTATCCACGTCGGAAATCGACGCCGTCGGCCACCGAGTCGTTCACGGTGGCGAATCCTTCAAAAACTCCGTCCTCGTGAATGACGAGGTGAAGAAGGAGATTAAGCGGCTCTTCGACTTGGCGCCGCTCCACAATCCGGCGCATATGCTCGGCATCTCAGCGGTGGAGGCGAACATGCCCGGCGTGCCGCAGGCCGTCGTCTTCGACACCGCCTTCCATCAGTCCATGCCGGCGCATGCCTACCTATATCCGGTACCGATGGCCCTGTATCGGAAGCACAAGGTGCGCCGCTATGGCTTCCACGGCACCTCGCACAACTACGTGAGCGAGCGTGCCGCAGCCTTCCTAGGCCGCCCGCTGGAGCAGCTGAAGCTCGTTACCTGTCACATCGGTAACGGAGCTTCCTGCGCCGCCGTGATGGGCGGCAAGTCGGTGGATACGAGCATGGGGATGACACCGCTCGAAGGGCTGATGATGGGCACGCGCAGCGGCGATCTCGATCCGGCCATCGTGCCCTATGCGATGGGCAAGGAGGATTTGACGCTGGGCGAGATCAGCTCCATGCTGAATAAGCACAGCGGGCTGCAGGCGATCTCGGGGATCTCCAGTGATATGCGGGAGATCGTCGAAGCACTGGAGGCGGGCGATAAGAATGCCGCGCTTGCTTTTGAGATGTATGAGTATCGGCTGCGCAAATACATAGGCGCTTACGCCGCGGCGATGAATGGCATCGATGCGATTGTTTTTACAGCTGGCGTCGGAGAAAACTCTGAGCTGCTTCGTCAAAAGGTCTGCGAACGCCTGACATTCCTCGGAGTGGAATTCGATGAAGAAGCGAACTGCAAAGGGAGAGGTCTGGAGCGACGGATTACGAAGCAAGGCTCGAAAGTGGAAGTGCTTGTGATCCCAACGAATGAGGAGTGGGTGATCGCTCGAGATACATTTGGTCTCATTCAGTCACAAACGGTCTGATTTTGAATGGTCTTGATAGAGGTTTTCTCATGGAAATAGTGTACAATAAAGAAGTGTTCAGTAGGCCGAGGTTTCGGGATTTTATTGAATATAAGTAGGAAGTTAGGTTTTCACGAAAACTTTAAGGAGGTTCAAAAGCAGAATGAAATGTACGATAAGCGAAGTTAAACATCATGTCGGCGAGTCGGTTACCATTGGCTGTTGGCTAAACAAGAAACGTTCAAGTGGTAAAATTCAGTTTTTACAACTAAGAGACGGATCCGGATATATACAAGGTGTTGTAGTCAAAAGTGATGTAGGAGAAGACGTCTGGGAAGCCGCTTCTAAGCTAACACAGGAAAGCTCGCTTTACATAACAGGAAAAGTGAAAGAGGATACGAGGAGTAAAGGCGGCTTTGAACTTGATGTCCTAGGCATTGAAATCATCCAAGTGACGGAAGAATATCCAATAACACCGAAGGAACATGGCGTTGATTTCTTGATGGATAACCGCCACTTGTGGATTCGGAGTCCACGTCAGCGTGCGGTGCTCGTAATTCGCGCTCAAATTATTCAAGCTGTACAGCAATTTTTCAATGAGCGTGGTTTCCATTTGGTCGATCCGCCGATTCTAACCCCTTCCTCATGTGAAGGAACAACGAATTTATTTCATACCAAATACTTTGATGAGGATGCCTTCCTTACACAAAGTGGACAGCTCTATATGGAAGCAGCCGCGATGGCACTTGGCCGTGTGTACTCTTTCGGTCCTACATTCCGGGCAGAAAAGTCCAAAACACGCAGACATCTTATCGAGTTCTGGATGATTGAACCGGAAATGGCTTTTGTCGATCATGTCGAGAACCTGGAGGTACAGGAGCAATTCGTTTCTTATATCGTTCAAACCGTGCTCAAGAATTGTGGAGCAGAGCTGGAAACCTTAGAAAGAGACACATCGAAGCTGGAGAAAATTCAAGGCAGCTTCCCGCGAATTACGTATGATGAGGCTGTAGACTATTTACAAAAGAACGGTCATGAATTCAAATGGGGTGAGGATTTCGGCGCTCCGCATGAAACAGCAATTGCTGCTCAATATGAAACACCGGTTTTCATTACGCATTGGCCGACAGAAATTAAAGCGTTCTATATGAAACCTGATCCTAGCCGTCCTGAAGTCGTGCTTTGTGCCGATATGATTGCACCTGAGGGGTATGGAGAAATCATTGGAGGCAGTCAAAGGATTGATGATCCCGAGCTAATGGAGCAACGCTTCCAGGAGCATGAGTTATCGAAAGAAGCCTATCAATGGTACCTTGATCTTCGGAAATATGGTACTGTGCCGCACTCCGGTTTCGGACTTGGACTGGAACGTACGGTTGCTTGGATTTGTGGTTTGGATCACGTGCGCGAAACAATTCCATTTCCACGTCTCTTATACCGTTTATACCCGTAACCGGGTTTATCGACCATGGGTAGAAAGGGGATCGGATGAGTATACAATCTAGTACACAGCAGCAGATAGAAGCTGTCCTTGTGGCCGGCTTTCTGGAAGGGAATGTTGGAGTCCCAAGCCTTCTTCTCAAAAATTACCGCGCCCTTCAGTTGAGCGAAATTGAAGTCATGACACTGATTCATTTGATCTCATTTCTGGAAAAGGAAAAGAACGACTTTCCAACCACGGATGAGATTCAATTCCGCATGTCAGCTTCACCAGATTTGGTCATTGCTAGCTTGCAGAAATTGATTCATGAGCAGTTCATCGCGATTGATGAGGATACAGCAGAAATAACGGGGATACGCAGTGAGCGATACAATCTTACACCGTTATACCAAAAATTAGCCAAACAGGTAGCTGAGCGGCAGATGGCAGAGTTAAGTACGATCCGTGCATCCATTCCGTCTGATGAGAGTGCCAAAAATATTTATACAACGTTCGAAAAAGAATTCGCACGTCCATTAACGCCAATGGAGCTGGAGACAATCAGCGGTTGGCTGGATAAGGATATGTACAAAGAAGAGCTCATTATGACAGCTCTCAAAGAAGCTGTATTTGCAGGTAAAGTACACTTCCGTTATATTGACCGGATATTACTGGAATGGAGCCGCAATCGAGTGGCGACTGTGGACCAAGCCAAGGAATATTCACAAAGATTCAGACAATCCAGATAATTAGAAAAACGTCCTAATCTTCTCGCGTTCAAGGGAGAATGGGGCGTTTTTTTCTTTTTATATTGATTAGGAGGAGAGTATAGTGCGTGTATCTATGGAATAGGAGGAGGAAGTCTTGACGAAGCGCTTGAGACTGTCCGCAGGCTGTATGCCGAGGGTAACCAAGTTACTCTTGCTTCACCCGAAGAAATAGGCGATGATTGGCTCATTGCTTCTCCGTATTATGTCATTCGGTCGCGCCTCCAAGTGAGGAAATACATCATGTGCCATCGAAACCGCGATTCGTTGAAACGTTCCTTTAATCAATGCGGATCCTGAGGGCCGTGCCGTATCACCCAATCGATGGGAACCGCTTGAAACAATCCGTAATTCCGAATACATTAACTCTAGCGGAAAGTGTTGGACGAGGAAGACGAGTAGGTTTAGAGGAGATTCGTTCCCCGATCGAGAATATCGTATTGTCCGGAAACGGAAAGCTTCTGATTGAAGGGACTGTCCATCTTTGGCCCAACGTATAACGGTTTAGAGAATGACCTTTATATAGCTTTAAAGAAAAAATAGGATTCTTGGACATAGAGGAACTCCATTCAGGGGAAGAGGCGTGAGGGAACATGGACTTCAGAAAATACAAGACATTTCAGGTTGTTGCCGATTGTCTGAATTTAACAAAAGCTGCCGATCAACTA
>NZ_WHOC01000148.1:0-50210 GCF_013141785.1 Paenibacillus germinis | reverse complement strand
TTCTTATCGCCGGTGTGACACAAGCGGACTGGGAAAACGTGGAAGAACGCTTTAACAAGTATGATCAGACCAGTCAACAGTTTTATCCGTTTGCGTCGACGTACCAATAAGACAACAACGTTCACAGCGATTAGTAGGCGGTTGCTATGATAAAGAGAAAGGCCAACTGGTGCAAGCTGCTTGCAGCGTTCACCTGTACCAATGAGATGAAAATTACGGGAGGGTTTCTTATGTATAATCAGGAATGGATCAACACGTTTGAGGAATATGCACAACAGCTGGTTGAAGAGCATCAAATTCCTAATGCCGTTATCGGCATCGCAAAAGATGGAAAGCCCTTCTATCAGAAAGGGTTTGGATTTAGTGACGCTGAAAGCAGACATGCAGACACAGCAGATACAGTGTTTGGCATAGGCTCCATAACCAAGTCTTTTACATGCGTAGCGATTATGCAACTGCAGGATGCGGGTAAGCTTTCCGTGCACGATCCGATTGTGACCTATCTCCCGGAATTTCGTCTGAAGGCGGGAAACATAGTTGAGCAAATGACGATCCACCACCTGATGACGCATACAGCAGGGCTGCCGCCGCTATCTACTTTGTACCTGGCGATTAAACGGAGCTTGCAACTCGATCCTGATAGTCTGCAAATACTTGGGGAACGCGCCTTTAACATGGTTAATAACGGGCCGATGATCGAAACATATGCAGAAATGTTGAAGTATATGGCCGAATTGGATTTCGAACTGCTCGGTTTGCCCGGTACGCAGTTTAGTTACTCCAATGATTCCTATGCTTTGCTGGGTCTTATTGTGGAACGAGTCAGCGGAAAGCGCTATGAATCCTATATAAAAGAGCACATTCTGCAACCGGCGGGAATGAATCGAAGCGTCTTTTTCCTGGAGGAATTAAAAGGAGACGATAATATTACGTCCATTTACGCCAGTAAAAAGAACGATGGCGATGAGCAAGTGTTTCTTTCCGACTATTGGTATGATGCTCCTGCAATGAGAGCAGCCGGTTTCCTCAAATCGACACTACGGGATATGTTGAAATACGCTGACATTTACCGAACAGGCGGACTTGCCGGAGGGGAGCGAATCCTTAGTGAGGAAAGTGTGAAACAAATGATTGCCCTGCATATCGAGATTGAACCTGGGCGTTTTTACGGTTACGGACTAATGCTTACTCCCGATTATCACGGCAGTCTGCTTGTTGAACATGGCGGAGCCCTCAAAGGGATTGCAGCACAAATGCATGTGCTTCCAGAACTGGGGATAACTGGTGTCTCACTTATCAATCTGCAAGGAACACCTGCTACTGCGCTGATAAATGGAGCTTTGAATGCTTATGCTGGTCGAGCTGCCGAAGCATCTTACCTGTCGTTTTCTCACTTCCAAGTTCCTACGGAGCGGGCGGAGGAATTTACAGGAGACTTTCAATCAGACGAAGGCATGCAGTGCAGCATCAAATGGGAAAACGGCAAGCACGTTCTACGAACCGGAGATATGCAAGAATTACCCATGCAGCCAATTGGTGAAGACCTTTTTTTGATCAAAAGGAGAAGAGCGGAAACTTGTGTGAGACACATTCGTGACAGTAATCACGACGTTGTCCGCATCAGCTTTGGTTTTCGCCAAATGCCGAAATTAAAAGGAGAAAAACTGTCATGAAGATTGCAATCGGTGCAGTGGTGAATGAGATCAACACCTTTTCGAGCGTTGAGACAACTGTAGAATTGTTCAAGCAAGGGGAGTGGGAACGGGGTGAAACCATTCTTTCCAATCACAGAGGTGTGCGCGATTATTTGGGAGGCATGATCGATCGTGCAGAATCGTTGAGCATTGAAGTGATACCTACGTTTGCTGCGTCCGCGGAGCCTGCCGGAAAGATAACGAGAGAGACCTACGAAACGATCAAAAGCGAATTGGCGACGGGCATTCAAGGAGCCGGAATGGTTGATGCGATCTGCCTGTCCCTGCACGGAGCGGGCGTTGTCGAAGGCATCGACGATATGGAAGGCGATCTTTTACAATACGTTCGCAGTCTGGTCGGTTACGAGCTGCCCCTGATCGTAACGCTTGATTTGCATGGTAATCTTACGGAAAAAATGGTTGCAGAAGCAAATGTACTGCTCGGCGTGCATCTGTACCCGCATACGGATTGCTATGAACGAGGCGCGGAAGCCGTCGAAATCGCTGAGCAAATAGTGAAGGGCGGACTTCAAACGGCCATGCACTTGACCAAGCTGCCACTGATGATCCCCACCTCGACGACGAACCTTTCTCCTGCTAAAGATATCAACGCGATTTGTTTGGAATGGGAAAAACACCCTGAAGTTATTGACTGCGCTTTCTTTCACGGCTTCCCTTATACCGACCATCCGGGAGTTGGCGTTTCCGTCGTTGTAGTTACCCGTGGCGACCAGCTACTAGCCAAAGAGGTGGCGGATGACGTAGCGAACCAAATATGGGCCAAGCGGGAAGAATTCACCCCACAATTCCTATCACCGGCAGAAGGCATCCGGCAGGCGCTTGCGGCTGAAGGGCTGCCGATTGTCATCAACGAGACATCAGACAATCCCGGCGGCGGAACTGCAGGTGATGGCACGTATCTGCTTCGGGCGATGCTGGAAGCCAATTTGCAAAATGCTTGCTTCGCCTTTATCTACGACCCTGAAGTTGCTCAAATCGCCCATGAAGCAGGAGTGGGAGCGACAATTACTGTGAAATTAGGCGGAAAAGTAGATAAGCTGCACGGGGAGCCGATTGCGTTGACCGCCACTGTCAAATCGCTCACAGATGGCCGCTTCATTATATCTTCGTCGGTGGGTAAAGGTACACATATGGACCTCGGTAAATCAGTACGTTTACAGGTAGGGGGCCTCGACATTCTCGTCTGTTCCGTCAGAACACAGGTAATAGATGAACAAATTTACCTGCTGCATGGAATCGACGTCAACACTTATAAAATTGTCGCTTTGAAGTCCAGTCAGCATTTCCGGGCAGCATTCGAACCCATCAGCAACCAAATCATCACGGTAGATTCACCAGGTTTAACGACACTACAGTTTTCTTTCTTTGATTACAAACGGTTAACTCGACCGATTTATCCACTTGACGAATTTTCTGTTCATTCATTTTAAAGGAGAAGAGTAGTTGTCATAACTGAATTTAATTGATTGGCGAGACAACTGTTGTATCCGATTACGATCGACAACAAAAGGAGGGTTTTAAATGTTTAATTTTAATCCATCTCGCAGGTTCCATCGTATCTCCATGATGTTCGTTATCTTTGCGATTCTCTTGACTGGGTGCACATCATCACCCAAGCCAGACGGTGATCCAACCGCTAAAGCTACTCCAAAAGAAGGGGGAACGCTGGTAATCTCCTCAATGATTGAACCAGAAACTTTGGATGCGACAAGGTCAACTTGGTTTGACTCTGCAAATGGAACGATGTACGACCCTTTGATCACACTTGATAACTCAGGTAAAATCATCCCCTGGTTGGCTGAAAGCTACAATATCTCAGAGGATGGAAAGATATGGACATTTACATTGCGCAAAGGGGTGAAATTCCATTCCGGCGAACCGCTCAACGCGGAAGCAATGAAGTACACGATTGAAACAATGCTAAAGGATTCCCCGATTAAATCGCTTCTGGGTCCGGTTACGAAGGTAGATGTAATAAATGAGCAAACGTTCAAGATTTTCTTTTCTGAACCGTTCGCTCCATTTATGTCGACAGTCGTAGGGCATTTTTTGACGCCGATAGATCCGAAACGTCACAAGGAAAACCCGGATAATTTCGGAAAAAACCCTTCTGCAACTGGACCGATTATGTTTGATAAATTCGAACGCGGTCAATCTGTATCCTACAAGAAAAACCCGGATTACAATTGGGGCGGTTCATCGGTTGAAAACAAAGGGCCTCTACATGTAGATGAAGTTGTCTTCCGCTTTCTAAAGGATGACGATACGAGAATTCTGGAATTTAAAAAGGGCACGATTCAAGTGCTGTCTGACGTACCGACTACTTACGTGGACGATCTGAAAAAGGTTCCGGGAGTCAAAATTGAAAGCACATTGGGACTAGGGATGGAATATCTAGGGATGAATAATCAAAATCCGATGTTCCGGGATGTTAGGGTCAGACAGGCTCTTGCAATGGCGGTTGATCGTGATCCGATCAATCAGGTTGCCCATTCCGGCTACGCCCAGCCGCTCTTTGGCCCGTTGCCGCCGACCGTTCCTGGTTACAATGAAAAGATCGAAGGCTTGGCAAAAGGTATGTACGCCAAAAATTTGGAAAAGGCAAAATCGTTATTGGCTGAAGCCGGATATAAGGACAGCAAAAAGGACGGAAAACCATTCTCCTTTGAACTGTTGGTGACGGAGGAGCCTGTTTTCCAGCGAACCGCACAAATCCTGCAAAGCCAGTTCAGGGAAATCGGGGTTGATATGAAGATCACTATAACCGATTTCGCTACGTTGAAAGACAGAGCGACTAAAGGCAACTACGATATGTTCCTCCTGTATTGGTACTATAATGATCCAGAAATCATGAACTTAGTGTTTGGTACTAAAGGTATTAACCGCATGCATATCGATAATCCGGAACTAGAGAAACTGCTCCTCAAAGGGAGTGTAGAGACGAATGTGGATGAACGTATGAAGGTGTACGAACAAGCGCAGGAAATTCTAGTGAAAGAAACGCCTTGGATCCCGTTGTTTACTCCTCAGACGGTGACAGCGACACAAGGTATTGAAGGATTCAAACTAAATCCATACACAGGCATTATGTCGCTTAACGATATACGCTTGACGAAATAACGAAGGATGACAACTCGACTGCGTCGATACTACAAGGCTGACGCAGTCGGAGTCTGCAATAAACACTGTGACTTGAGTCTTTATTTAAATCTATAAGTTAGGAGGGAAGTCAATTGCAAAGGTACTTGATAAAAAGACTGCTATCCTTGTTTGGCACACTCTTTGGCGTATCCGTTCTCGTTTTTCTCATCGTTCACTTGATCCCAGGCGACCCCGCTGAACATATATTGGGAGAGCATACGACTCAGGAGGCCATTAAGGAACTGAGGACGGAACTCGGCCTGGATAAACCGTTGCTTATTCAGTATGTGAGTTATGCAGGGAAATTGCTTCAAGGGAATCTGGGGACATCCTATATGACACATGAGACCATTTGGAGCCAGATTGTGAACCGCTTCCCCATTACATTGCAGCTTGCGGCCTTAAGTATTGTGATTGCTGTAGTTGCAGGAGTTATACTTGGGGTTATTTCCGCTGTCAAGCATAATACGATCATCGACCGGTTGATGGTCATTTGCTCCCTCGTAGGGATTTCTGCTCCCGGCTTCTGGGTTGCTCTTTTGCTGATCTGGGTTTTTGCTTATAAACTCGCCTTGGTTCCGATTTCCGGTTATGAGGGGATACGTTCCCTGATTCTACCGGCCATCACGATTGCCATGTCGACAGTGGGAGCTATTGCGCGGATGACCCGCTCCAGCATGCTGGACGTCATCAAGCAAGATTACATGAGAACCGCTGAAGCCAAAGGTGCCGCCTATTATGCTGTCGTCTTCCGCCATGGCCTGAAGAATGCGCTCATTCCCGTTATTACAGTGGTCGGATTGGAATTCGGCTCGATGCTCGCAGGAGCTGTCGTCACGGAAACAGTGTTCAGCTTGCATGGAATAGGCAGTATGGCGATAGAGGCGATCGGCAAGCGGGATATTACGACGATTCAAGGAATGACCTTTTTCCTTGCAGTCCTGTTCGTTCTGACAAACCTCGTTGTTGATTTCATCTATAGCTATGTGGATCCACGAATTAAGTACGAATAGGGAGGAGGGAAAATGTTGAGCAGCAACGTGACACAAGTGAATGCTAAACAAATCACAACACATCTCAATGAGCCGGATGAAACCACGATGATCAAACCTCAGTCCTACTGGGGAACGGTTGGGAAACGGCTTCGAAAAAACAAAACGGCTGTAGGCGGCGGCATCATTTTACTTATTTTTATCATCTGTACACTGGCAGCTCCTGTGTTGGCACCGTATCCGTACAGCCAAATGAATTTTCAGGATCGTATGCTTGGACCAAGTACCGCTCATCTGCTTGGAACAGACGAATATGGTCGGGATATCTTCTCACGAATCTTATACGGTGGGCGCATCTCACTGTTAACGGGTTTGGTTACGGTTGCGTGTGCTTCAGTGATCGGAACAACGCTGGGAGTCATTTCCGGCTACTATCGCAAAATTGACATCTACATCATGCAGGTAATGGATATCTTGCTTTGCCTGCCCGCTCTTCTGCTGGCCATTGTCATCATTGCCATTCTTGGTCCCGGTCTGACCCATGCTATGCTGGCTATCGTGATTGGGGTCATTCCCCTCTATGTAAGAGTCGTACGCGCATCTGTTTTGTCCATACGGGAAAAGGAATATGTGGAAGCTGTTCGCGCGCTTGGAATCAGCGACTTCAAAATCTTGGTCAGACATATACTTCCCAATGTAAGTTCTCCGATTATTGTGTTATCGACCTTGATGTTTGGCAGCAGTATATTGGCTGCCTCTGCCCTGAGTTTTCTCGGTTTGGGAGCACAGCCGCCGACACCTGAATGGGGGGCAATGGTGTATGTAGGAAAAGCGTATCTCAGTAAGGCCTGGTGGATGTCATTGTTTCCAGGACTTGCGATCATGCTCGTCGTGCTTAGCTTCAACCTGTTGGGAGACGGACTGCGAGATGCCCTGGATCCAAAACTCGCACGGAAATAAAACAAATGTTGGGAGGAACTTGAAAGATGAATCTGCAGCAAAAACTGGAGAATGCCGTGAAGGACGAACGGGGTACATTTGGGGTAGCCGTCAAGCATTTGGCAACAAAGGAAGAAGCAAACATCAACGAAGAACGATTGTTTCAGATGGCCAGTTCGTTTAAGGTTCCGATCCTGACGACTCTTTATCGGGATGTCGAGGCCGGAAAAATTCGGTTGGATGAGCGTGTTAAGCTCAAGTGGGAAGAGCGCGTTCCAGGTTCAGGTGTTTTACAACTGCTTGATCCGGAAGCAGAGGTATCTATCAGGGATATGGCCATGCTCATGATTATTGTCAGCGACAATTATGCAACAGACAGAGTATTGGATCTGGTTGGTGGTCCCAAGCAAGTAGAGGCTTATATGAAAGAGCTGGGTCTGAACCATATTCTCGTAAATCAGAGCTGTTGGGATCTTCTGACTCAATTTATAGGGATGGAGCCTCAGGCAGTGTCACCAGAAGCTTATGACGAATTTGTGGAAATTGTGGAAACCAGTGGATATGAGAAAAAAATAAATGATGTGGATCTCACATCCCCGGACCATAATGTGGCGACACCTCGTGATATGGGCAAATTGTTGGAAATGATCGCCCAAAAAGAGTTGTTTTCTGAAAGTTCAAGTAATGGCGTTCTTGATATCATGTGTAAACAGCAATTTAGGAACCGAATCCCTTACCTTTTGCCGGAACAAGTGAAAGTTGCTTCTAAAACGGGAACGATCGGAAGTGCCGTCAATGATGTAGGAATTGTATACTTGCCTGAGGAAAAGGGTGTTTTTACCATTACTGTATTTTCAGAAGGGGATTTATTCAGGCTTGAAGGGGAACAGGCAATCGCCCGTCTGGCCAAAGCTGCCTATGATCACTTCATGGGGAACTAAAACGAGCGGGTGAGCATGTCCTGAAGCTACATATGCGGACAGAGGAGGAGAGATAGGGATGAGCAATGTTCTTCTCGACGTAAGCCAATTATCCATGCATTTCAAAACAGAGAAGGGTCATGTTTCTGCGGTAAAATCAATTTGTTTCCAAATCAATAAGGGAGAGACGGTGGCACTTGTCGGCGAGTCAGGCTGTGGAAAAAGCATCACCTCGCTCGCGATCATGGGACTGATCAAACCAAATGCTGGTCAGGTGGACGGCACTATCCGATTTAAAGACAAAGTCATCAATCGCCTGTCTGAAAAAGAAATGCGTTCCATTCGCGGGAACGAAATTTCGATGATTTTTCAGGAACCGATGACTTCACTTAATCCGGTTCATACCATCGGACAGCAAATCGGTGAGGTATTCAGCATCCATACAGCTTTGTCCAAAAAGGAACGCCGTGGCAAGTCCATTGAGATGTTGAAAAAAGTAGGGATTCCGCGTCCAGATAAAATTGTGGATGAATATCCCCATCAGTTGTCAGGAGGTATGAAGCAAAGGGTGATGATTGCAATGGCTATGGCTTGTAATCCTGATCTTTTGATTGCAGATGAACCGACAACAGCGCTGGATGTGACGATTCAGGCACAAATTCTCGATTTGATGAACGGGTTGAAAGCAAGTATCCATACATCACTTTTGCTGATTACCCATGATCTTGGCGTGGTAGCGGAAATGGCAGACCGAGTTCTCGTCATGTACTACGGGGAGATCGTAGAGGAAGCGGATGTAGCGACGATTTTTACGAATCCCAAACATCCCTATACGAAAGGGTTGCTTCAGTCCGTTCCGGATTTGGAAGAAGAAAGAGACAGACTTGTATCGATTGAGGGGAATGTCCCTGTCATGGGGGAAGTGACGACCGGTTGCCCGTTCCGTTCTCGTTGCGAGCATGCGCATGAGAAATGTGCTAATGAAAATCCTCCTCTTATGAGAGTTGCCAAACATGCTGTGAAATGCTGGCTATACGCAAACGAGGAGATGGTCATATGAGCAAATGGTTGTTGGAAGTAGACGATTTGAAAACCTATTTCCCGCTGAAGAAAGGACTATTTCAAAGAGAAGCCAGTTTCATCAAAGCGGTAGATGGGGTTTCCTTTCGCTTAAAAAAAGGAGAGACGCTGGGGATCGTCGGGGAAAGCGGCTGTGGGAAATCCACGACCGGCAGAAGCATCATGAGTCTGATCAAACCAACAGGCGGATCTGTCAAATATGAAGGACAAGAGATGACAACGTTATCGCAGAGCGAAATGAAAAAGCTGCGGAGACAGATGCAAATTGTTTTTCAAGATCCGTATGGTTCCTTGAATCCTAGGATGACTGTCTATGAAACTCTCGATGAAGCGCTGTCCGTTTACGCCCCCGAAAGCAACAAGCATCTGCGCCGTGATAGAGTGATAGAATTGCTGAATCAGGTGGGGTTAAATCCTACCTTTGTTGATCGGTATCCGCATGAATTCAGCGGTGGACAGCGTCAGCGTATCGGCATTGCCCGGGCCATTGCCGTAAAGCCCTCCTTAATCGTTGCAGATGAACCTGTTTCTGCGCTGGATGTTTCCATTCAGGCACAGATTTTGAACCAATTGCAGGATTTGCAAAAGAGTCTGCAGCTGACCTACATTTTTATTTCTCACGATTTAAGTGTGGTTAAGCACATCAGCGACCGGATCGGCGTGATGTATCTGGGAAGGATGATAGAGAATGCGGGAAAGCATCAGCTCTATTCAAATCCATTGCATCCATATTCCCAAGCGTTGTTATCGGCGATACCGATTCGAAGTCCGCTGCAGAAAAAAGAGCGAATCGTATTACCGGGGGACGTTCCAAGTCCGGTCAATCCGCCAACGGGATGTACCTTTCATCCCCGTTGCAGCCAGTGTATGGACATTTGTAAAACCGATCGTCCGAAAGAGATAGAAGCGGAGCCGGGCCACTTTGTTGCCTGTCATTTATATGGGTAGCCCCCAGCTTCCGTGAAGTTCAGAATTTCAAACATTGAGGAGGAACAAAATTATGAAAATTGCAATTGGTGAAGTATGGCATGAGACCAACACCTTTTCGAGCGTTGAGACAACCGTAGAATTGTTCAAGCAACTGGCGTGGGAACGGGGTGAAACCATACTTTCCAATCACAGAGGTGTGCGCGATTATTTGGGAGGCATGATCAATCGCGCAGAAGCGTTGGGGATAGAAGTAGTTCCTACATTTGCTGCGATAGCTGAGCCTGCCGGAAAGATAACCAGAGAGACTTACGAAATGATTAAAAGCGAATTGGCGGCGGGTATTCAAGCAGCCGGAGCTGTTGATGCGTTCTGCCTCTCACTACACGGAGCGGGCGTTGTCGATGGCATTGATGATATGGAAGGCGATCTATTACAATACGTTCGCAGTCTGATCGGTTACGAACTGCCCCTGATCGTAACGCTTGATTTGCATGGAAATCTTACGGAAAAAATGGCTGCAGAAGTAAATGTAATGCTCGGTGTGCATCTGTACCCGCATACGGATTGCTACGAACGGGGCATGGAAGCCGTTGACATTGCTGAGCAAATGGTTAAGGACGGACTTCAAACGGCCATTCACTTGATCAAACTGCCGCTGATGATCCCCACCTCGACGACGAACCTCTCTCCGGCTAAAGATATCAACGCGATTTGCTGGGAATGGGAAAAACACCCTGACGTTATTGACTGTGCTTTCTTTCATGGCTTCCCTTATACCGACCATCCGTACGTTAGCGTTTCCGTTGTTGTTGTTACCAAAGGCAACCAGCTACTAGCCAAAGGGGTGGCTGACGACGTAGCGAACCAAATATGGGCCAAGCGGGAAGAATTCACTCCTCAAGTCCTATCGCCGACGGTTGGCATCACGCAGGCCCTTGCGGCTGATGGGCTGCCGATTGTCATCAACGAGACATCAGACAATCCCGGCGGCGGGTCATCAGGCGACGGCACGTATTTACTACGGACGATGCTGGAAGCTAATTTGCAAAATGCCTGTTTCGCCTTCATCTACGACCCTGAAGTAGCACAAATCGCCCATGAAGCGGGAGTGGGAACGACGATTACTGTGAAATTGGGCGGGAAAGTAGATAAGCTGCACGGGGAGCCGATCGCGTTAACCGCCACTGTCAAATCGCTCACAGATGGCAGCTTCATTACATCTTCGTCGATGTGGAAAGGCTTGCATGTTAACCTCGGCAAATCGGTACGCTTACAAGCAGGCGGTCTCGACATTATCGTCTGTTCTGTCAGAGCACAAGTATTTGATGAACAAATTTACCTGCTGCATGGAATCGACGTCAACACGTATAAAATTGTCGCTTTGAAGTCAAGTCAGCATTTCCGGGCAGCATTTGAACTCATCAGCAAACAAATCATTACGGTAGATTCACCAGGCTTAACGACACTTCAGTTTTCTTTCTTTGATTACAAACGATTATCGCGACCGATTTATCCGCTTGACGAAGTAACATTCCAAGCAGAAACTTTATAAAAGGTAGGGGACGGAGTTAACCAATGAGTACTTACATGCCGAATGATTACGTGAATCAACAGCGTGAACATATTGTTCAAACCTATCGCGATTTGCATGATTTGGCAGAGCCCAGCTGGAAAGAAGAGAAAACCTCGCACTACTTGCAAGAACGCTTGCAAGAGGCTGGTTTTTCAGTTCACACGTTTGCCGGGCACTATGGTTTTGTAGCGGAGATTCCAGGGGAAACAACAGAAGTCGTAGCTCTTCGTGCCGACATGGATGCATTGGTACAAGAGGTAGACGGAGTTGTGAAGGCTAACCATTCCTGTGGCCATGATGCTCACAGCACGATGGTACTCCATACCGCATTAGCTCTCTCTGCGTGTCAGATTCGCCCCCATAAAACGATTCGCTTTATTTTTCAGCCTGCGGAGGAGAAAGGGGAGGGAGCGCTTCAAATGATCCGCGACGGCGCCTTGGATGGAGTAACGATGCTCTTAGGGGTGCATTTGCGTCCTAGTATGGAAGTGCCGTATGGCAAAGCCGCTCCCGTTATTGTGCACGGCGCGTCTACGTCCATTCGAGGAGTGATTCAGGGTCTGCAAGCCCACGCTGCTCGCCCGGAAAAGGGGAAAAATCCTCTTGAAGCAGCAGCCTTGATCATTCAAGCATTACAGGGAATTCGCCTGCAAGAACGGTGCCCATTCTCTGTAAAAATCACGCAATTGCAAGGAGGAGGTGAAACCTCCAATGTCATACCGGAAAGAGCTGAATTTACGCTCGATCTGAGAGCCCAGACCAACGAGGGAATGGCCGAGTTAAAAGAAAAAACCGCACATGTGCTTCACACGGTTGCAGCTTTAACCACTACTTGCGTGGAGTGGAAGTATGGCAGCTATGTACCGGCAGCAACAGTGAATGAGACGATGATAAAGCTCACGGAAGAAGCCATCAGCAAGGTTCTTGGGCCTGAGAATGTGGCGGATCGGTGCCTGACGCAGGGAGGGGAGGATTTTCATTTCTACCCTCTGGAGATGAACGGTCTAGCATCGACGATGGTTGGACTCGGTTGCGATTTAAAGCCCGGTCTGCACCATCCCCACATGTCGTTTGCAATGGAATCTTTGGTATACGGCACACAAATTTTATCAAACGCAGTGTCGGAAGCTGCCCGAGCATAAACTTCAGCAAACAGGAGTAATTTAAAATGAAAGCGGTGACGTATCGATGAACATTGAACGAGTAGAACTACAACGATTAATTATGCCTTTTAAGGCTTCTTTTGAAGCGAGCATTGGACGGATGGACAAAAGAGATTTGGTGCTGGTAACCGTTTATGATACGGACGGAAATGCAGGATACGGGGAAAGCACATCTTTTCCATTCCCTATGTACAACGAGGAGACAACGGACACGGTCTGGTATATGCTGGAGAGGTTTCTTATTCCCACACTGCTCTCGGCAGAGATTACGTCACCGGAAGAAGTGAACGACCTCTTTGCCCCGATTCGCCGTAACAATATGGCAAAAGCAGCATTGGAAGGTGCTGTATGGGATTTGTACTGCAAGCAGAAAGGTATCTCACTGGCAGTCGGTTTGGGTGGGAAAAAGACGACCATCGATGTTGGTGTAAGTATCGGGATTGAGCCGACCATAGACCTGTTGTTGGCGAAAGTAGAAGGTTTTATCAATGAAGGCTATAAAAAAATCAAAGTGAAGATCAAACCCGGCTTCGATATCGAACCGATACGGGCCATTCGCAAACAGTTTGGGCCGGATGTGCCGCTGATGGCAGACGCCAATTCCGCCTATACGATGGATCAACTAAACATTTTAAAGGAACTGGATCAGTTCAATTTGATCATGATCGAGCAACCGCTTTCCCATGACGATATCATTGACCACGCTAAGCTGCAAAAAGAGCTGCAAACCCCGATATGTTTGGACGAGAGCATTCACTCGGTGGAGGATGCGCGGAAAGCGATTGAACTGGGCAGCTGCAGGATTATTAACATTAAAGTAGGCCGTGTAGGTGGTTTAACTGAATCGAAAAAAATACATGACTTGTGTCAGGCGCACGATATTCCTGTCTGGTGTGGAGGAATGTTTGAAACCGGAGTGGGGCGCGCCCATAACATAGCGATAACCTCACTGACCAATTTCACAATTCCAGGCGATACCTCGGCATCCAATCGCTACTGGGTAGAAGACATCGTAGAACCGGAAGTAGCCTTGTTTGCACCAGGAGTGCTTGCTGTCCCGACAGGGGCGGGAATCGGCTACGACCTCAAACCAGAGAGTGTTAAGAAGTTCCTCGTCCGCCAAGAGAGTTACAATCGCCAAATAGCAGGAGTGAGAGAATGAAACCTGTGATTCGTTACGCAATAGTAACCGAACCAGAACACATGCCAGATGTCGAAGCGTTGCAACGTCAAGTTTGGGGAAACATGGCTACAACGCCGTTGGCGCAGCTTGTAGCGGCAATTCACAATGGCGGGGTCGTTATTGGAGCGTACGACCAAGACCAATTAGTTGGTTTTTGCTACGGGTTTGCCGGATATAAAAACGGTGAAGTATCGCTATGTTCTCACATGATGGCGATAGACCCCGAATATCGCGATCTAGGCATCGGTTATCAGCTAAAACACAAACAGCGCCTCTGGGCAATTGATTACGGCTATAAAAAAATTATCTGGACGTTCGACCCGCTCGAGACGCGAAATGCTTATCTCAATCTCTGCAAATTAGGCGGTACGATACGGACGTATCTACCTGCTTATTACGGAGATTTGGCTGACGAAGTGAATAAAGGATTGCCGTCAGACCGCTTTCTGGTCGAGTGGGAACTGGAATCCGTGCGAGCAGTTGATGCCGCTGCAGGTAAATCCATTACCAGTGAAAGATGGCAGAGCTATCCGTCACTGGTGAAGTGGTTGCAATCAGGGA
The DNA here is from genome assembly GCF_013141785.1 of Paenibacillus germinis. Taxonomy (NCBI): domain Bacteria; kingdom Bacillati; phylum Bacillota; class Bacilli; order Caryophanales; family Paenibacillaceae; genus Paenibacillus; species Paenibacillus germinis. Next base: position 36,013 of record NZ_WHOC01000148.1, on the reverse strand, counting down.
GCTTTGCCCGCCCTGTTATTGGCCAAGTGCTTGGGAATGAGAATGAGTATATCATTCCGGTACCACGCTATCTTCATGATATGAAACGAGACCAGATAGATTTGGCGAAAGAATGGCGATTTACTCTGCGCGATCAATTTCAACATGCTTTGGCAAATGGATATGTAGTCACAGGGTTATTGCGCAGCGAGGATCCGGTTCATTATTATGTGGTTGAAAAAATGACCGTTTAAGGAGGGGCGATATGGAAATTTTTCAATCTATGGTGAAAGATGATTACGAAGAGGTTTTGTTTTGCCAGGATAAGCGTTCGGGACTAAAGGCGATCATTGCTATTCACAATACCACATTGGGTCCGGCACTGGGTGGAGCGAGAATGTGGAATTATGCTTCCGATGACGCTGCAATCGAAGATGCTCTGCGGTTGGCCAGAGGAATGACCTATAAAAACGCCGTATCGTCGCTTAACTTCGGTGGGGGAAAAAGCGTCATTCTTGGTGATCCGAAAAAAGATAAAAATGTAGAAATGCTTCGCGCATTCGGACGATATATTCAACACCTGAACGGACGCTACATTACTGCTGAGGATGTAGGCACTACGGTCGAGGATATGGATATCATTCACCAGGAAACGAAGTACGTGTCAGGTAAATCTGCCAAATACGGGTCTTCGGGTAATCCTTCTCCAGCAACGGCATTCGGTGTCTACCAAGGCATGAAAGCTGCGGCCAAAGAAGCATTTGGTTCCGATTCGTTGGCAGGAAAAACAGTAGCCGTCCAAGGCGTAGGAAACGTTGCCAACTTTCTCTGCGATTATCTGCACAAAGAAGGAGCGCAGTTGATTGTGACCGACATCAACAAGGAGGCAGTAAAGAAGGTCGTAGAACAATATAATGCCAAAGCGGTTGATCCGAAAGATATTTATGGCGTTCGTTGCGACATCTATGCTCCTTGTGCTTTGGGAGCCACCATCAATGACGAAACAATCGTTCGATTGCAAGCGAAAGTCATTGCGGGTGCGGCGAACAATCAATTGAAAGAAACGCGGATCGGTGATCTGATTCATAACATGGGCATTTTGTATGCACCTGATTATGTCATTAATGCCGGAGGAGTGATTAATATTGCCGATGAATTGGACGGTTATGATCGTGAACGGGCATTTAACAAAGTGAAAGAAATATATAACACCACTTCCTTAATCTTCGAAATTTCAAAGCGCGATGGTATACCTACTTATATGGCGGCAGATCGTCTTGCTGAGGAACGCATTCATTCACGACGAAAAGCCAGTTGCAAAGTATAAATTTGGCGGTGCCGACTAGATCGAGTCTCTGAGGCTGCCATAGGAGAGGTGGAGGTTCATATGAAAGCCGTGATATTACGAGATCTTGGCGGTCCACGTCAGCTTCGTTACGAAGAGGTGCATACACCAGAGCCCAAGTCAGGCGAAGTGTTGGTGCGATTAAAGTACGCCGCTATTAATCGTAGAGATTTGTGGATTACTCATGGATTGTATCCCGGACTGAAGCTTCCCTCGATTCTGGGAGCGGACGGAGCCGGTGAAGTCGTCGCCTTGGGTGATGGTGTGCAGAACATTCCGCTTGGCGGTTCTGTTATTATCAATCCAGCTTTGAACTGGGGGGAGCATCTGGCTTACTACGGTCCCGGATTCTCCATATTGGGTATGCCGACGGATGGAACTTACGCGCAATATGTCACCGTTCCGAGTCAAAATGTATATGTTAAACCTGCATATCTTTCTTGGAAGGAAGCATCAGCGCTCCCTTTGGCCGGTTTAACTGCTTATAGAGCCATGATCACTAGGGGTTGTGTGCAAAAAGGGGAGACGGTATTGATTCCCGGAATCGGCGGCGGGGTAGCCCTGTTCGCCCTGCAATTGGCCGTGCTGAAAGGGGCAAATGTGTTTGTCACTTCCGGCAGCGAAGATAAACTCGAGAAAGCGAAAATGCTCGGAGCGAAAGGGGGAGTCAACTATCGTTCAGCGCATTGGGCCAAGGATTTGAAAAACGTGATGGGTGAGGCCGACCTCATCATTGATGGCGTTGGTGGGCCTACCTTCCACCAGCTGCTCTATCTGGCCAAGCCGGCCGGACGCATCGTCATCTTCGGGGCGACAAGCGGACCCATTCCGGAGATAGCGCCCGCCAAAATGTTTTTTAAGCAACTGGATATTAAAGGGACAACTATGGGAAGCCCACAGGAGTTTGGGCACATGCTCCGCGTTTTTGAAGAACATCACATTCGTCCGGTTCTAAGCCGTACATATTCCCTCGAAGAAGCGGCAGAAGCTCTATTCGATTTGGAGGGGAATCAAAGCTTCGGGAAAATCACGTTGAGTATGCCGTAAGGGGGGGGGAATCATGGATGTTCGCCAACTGAACTACTTTTTGGCTATTGCCAAAGAAGAACAAATTACTCGCGCTGCCCAAGCGCTGCATATGGAACAACCACCCTTAAGTCGGCAGCTTAAATTGATGGAAGAAGAACTCGGCGTAACCTTATTTGATCGCAATGGAAAGCAAATGAAGCTAACCCAAGCGGGAGAGGTTCTGCAAAGATGGGCGGAAAGTTTGCTGCACGATTTGAATGAGGCTGTAAAAGAAGTGAAAGATATTGAAAACGGATTGCAGGGAACGTTATCGGTCGGTTCCGTTTTTTCATGCATCTCGCTGCTTCCGCTAAAAATTGGTGAATTCCGTCAGAGATACCCGCGTGTTACCTTTAAAATTTTGGAGGGGGATCATGTTACACTCGCGGAATATTTGGAGCATCGAAATATTGAGCTCGTGATCACGAGACTTCCTTTTGAATCGAATTATGATTCAGACAAATATGCCATAAAGCGATTACCTTCTGACCCCTTTGTGGCTGTTGTACCTCGACAATGGAACTGTTTTCCTTTACAAGACTCCATTTCCATGAAAGAACTCGCAGATTTGCAGCTTTTAGCTGTAAAAAGTGATAAAACTATCAGGTTGCATGAAAAAATCGTAAATGAATGCAGACGTTTTGGATTTGAACCGAATATGATCTGCGAATGTTCGAGTGTGGCGATCATTATCGCATTAGTTGTAGCCGGTATCGGAGCCACAATTTTGCCAAAGTCCGTTATGACTTCTTTTCGGATACCGGACATACAAATACTTGATATCTACGATACCTCTTTTCAATCCGATGTAGGGATTGTCTGGCTTCAAAACCGGTACCTTTCCAAGAGCGCACAAACATTTATCGATATATTTGATAACGTGTAATGGGAGGCCTTGCATGATGTCTCAGACTTTTTGCATTTTGGTGAATGATAATCAAGATGTTCTTCTCAGAGTAATTGGGGTAATTATGAGAAGGGTTCTAAACATTGAGTCATTAACATGGGGGAAAGTAGAGGAGGGTGTTAACAAAATTAAGGTCACCATCAGCGGAGATGAAGCTCGACTTTCCAGAATAGCCCTCCAAATAGAGAAAATTATTGAGGTTATTTCGGTTAACCTTATAGAAGAATAAGATGAAAAAACCAGAATATTTGCTGATTGAATCGAAAGCGCATGTTGCCACAAGCGACATGCGTTTTCGTACATATTGGTATCTTTCCAAGAGCGTACAAACGTTCTAAACGTTAAGACATTGACTTGGGGAAAAGTGGGGGGGAAAGTCCAGAGAGATGGATATTAGACAGCTTCAATACTTTGTAGAAGTCGCCAGACATAAGAATTTCACAAAAGCTTCGCAAGTCCTGTTCGTTTCTCAACCCTCCATCAGCAAGATGATCAAAAGCCTCGAAGATGAATTGGGAGTTACTTTGCTGGACCGTTCGGAGCGGGAAGTTGATCTCACGGATACGGGGGGACTCGTTTACGAGCAGGCTTTGAAAATTTTGCAGTTGATGGAGGACTTGTCTTCTTCTGTGAATGAGCTGGTCCATTTACAAAGAGGAAAAGTGAAGATGGGAATATTGCCTACGGTCAGCGCATTGCTTTTTCCCCAAATTATAACCGGGTTCAAGAAGAAGTACCCCAGGATTGAGATTCAAATGGTAGAATTCAGCGCGAAACATGTAGAGATGCAGCTGGAGCAAGGAAATGTCGATTTTGGGGTCACCGTGTTGCCGGTGAGTACCCAGCATTATGGGACGGTTTCATTGTTGTCTGAAGAGCTGGTTGCCATTGTCGGAAGTGAGCACTGGCTGGTTGGAAGAGAGTCCGTAAGTTTATTCGAATTAACGAATGAACCGTTCATTCTGTTTACCAAAGAATTCGTCCTTCACGACGTGGTTTGGCAAGCCTGCGTGCAGTCGGGGTTTGAACCCAAGGTGGCCCATATGACCTCATTGTGGGATTTCTGCTGTGAGATGGTGGCGTCTCAATTAGGAATCTCGTTGATTCCAAGATCGATGGCGAGCCGTTTGAATTATCTCGCGGTTCATGTCGTTTCGATTTCCCATCCTCATATTGCTTGGGAGTTGGCGCTGATTTATCGCCGGGATAAATACCTTTCTTATGCTTCTCGGGAGTTTATTGCCTATATCCAGGCAAACCTGCCTAATAAACCAGGACTATAGCTTTTTTGAATGGTTTCTATGCATGATATGTATTTAACGAATGGAATAGGGGGCAGTAAAATAAGGGATGTAGCATGCTTTTTCACGAACGAAAGGAGGAAAGTAGGAAGGATGAAATTTTCCAAAAGAATGAATCATTTGCATGGATCAGACATTCGGGCGATCTTGAAAATGACGGAGCAGCCGGGAATGATTTCTTTTGCTGGGGGGATGCCGGCACCGGAGCTTTTTCCGATCGAAGAGATCAAAGCAGCGTCTGTGCAAGTATTGACTGATCACGGCAAACAATCGTTACAGTACACGACAACCGAAGGGTTCCTGCCTTTAAGAGAGCAGATTGCGCAGCGAATGCTCGCCAAGTTCTCTGTATCGTACTCGCCCCAGGACATATTGATCACAAGCGGGTCGCAGCAGGGTATCGAGTTGTCCGGCAAGCTATTCCTCGATGATGAAGATGTCGTATTATGTGAAAGCCCGTCTTTTTTAGGTGCTTTCCAGGCGTTTCGCGTCTACAATCCGAGATTTATCGAAGTGCCTACGGACGATCAAGGGATGATCATGGAGGAACTGACCCGTATATTGGAGACAACGGATCGGGTGAAGCTGATTTATGTCATTCCGGATTTCCAGAATCCTACGGGACGCTCATGGTCTATAGCAAGACGCAAAGCATTAATGGAGATTGCAGGTCGTTATGACATCGTAGTCGTCGAGGATAATCCATATGGCGAATTAACGTACGAAGGCGAGATGCTTCCGTCGCTGGCTTCGTTCGATCGGAAAGGCCAGGTCGTGTTTCTCGGCTCTTTCTCCAAAGTTCTATGTCCCGGTTTTAGGATCGGTTGGGTGTGCGCTTCCCCGCAATTGATGGAAAAGTATGTCGTTGCCAAACAAGCGGCGGATACGCATACGTCGACGTTCTGTCAACGAATTGTCCATACGTACATGGAACGTTTCGATTTGGACGAAAACATCGAAAAAATGAAAGACGTGTACAGGAATAGAAGAGATTTGATGCTGGAGATCATAGAGCGGGAATTCCCAAAAGAAGTCTCGTTTAAGAAGCCCAGAGGGGGATTGTTCATCTGGGTTGAACTGCCAACGACGGTCAATGCTCGGGAGATTCTAAAGAAAAGCTTGGAAAAGGGCGTCGCTTTTGTGCCGGGAGGTTCCTTCTATCCAAATGGCGGTCATGAGAACGCATTGCGTCTGAACTTTTCCAATATGCTGGATGAGAAAATTAGGGAGGGTATTCCCCGTTTGGCAGCCGTGATCCGGGAATTTTTGTAACGACATTTACCATATAAGGAGTGAAATCAGAGATGGAACAAGTGAAAAAAGGGGTACAAACAGCGCTGGATGTGAGCCATGTTTCCGCTCAACTGAAGGCTAAAGGCTTTTGTTCAATTGAAAGCGATTTCTTTAAGCAAGCTGATTTTTTCCGTGAGGACGATTGGAAGGAATTTGCCCAAAGCTTCAATAATCAGCCGGTGGATAAATATATGAAGGATAATGGGACCTACCGGCTTCGCCGGTTTGCGACGATTGAATATTCCACCTCGGATCGCTCCATGAACTTCTTCCTCGATCGCCCTTACTACCAGCCTACGGATATTAATTACTTGAACGGCGGCGTGGTGAGACACTTTGATCCTATGGAAGCGGAGACTACTGACAACCGATTTCTAAGAGGATTGCTCCAATGGGCATTCAACGTGGTGGAGCAATTGGAAGGGTCAAGCAATTGGGAAGTATCGCTTCACCCCATCCGCATCTTGGCCAGAACCAATGAGCAGGGAGAACCGGCTCCGGAGGGAGTCCATCGGGACGGCGTCACATACATCTTTATGATGGTCGTGGCGCGCGATAACGTTCTCGGCGGAGAAAGCACGATTTATGATAATGAACGAAATCCACTGAAAAGCGTCACGCTGCAGCCGCTTGATCTGATTTTTGCCGATGACAATAAAGTGATGCACGGGGTAAGCGCGATTTTGCCGGATGGAGTCGATGGTTACCGTGATGTATTCGTAGCTGCGTTTACCAAAAAAACATAGCTTGGTCGATAGGAGAGATAAGTTAAGCAGAAACAGCTTGACTTATCTTGCTGTTTGCAGGCTTTTTACGAGAAAGGATGGATGAAGACTCCATGCTAATGAAAGCGGCGTTGATAGGGCAAGGGCAGTTGGGACAAGAGCTTTTGATGAAAATAATGAATCATAACCATAGCTTTATTCTTGAATGCGTATGGACGCCAGTCGGGGATTCTTGCATACAGGGCCTTGGTAAACTCAATATTTCCTGCGCGAATAGCATCGAAGAAGTGCTGAATAATGAACAGATTCAACTTGTGTTCAATACGAGCTACACGGGATTAGGTGAATTTGCAAATAAACCTGATCATCGATCCACTAGACGATATATTCATCTGGTGCCGGAAATGCAAGGGAGAGGAGACTTTTATGGGCTTCTTCCCGAGCTTCCGCAGGAGTGTGCCCACATCCAGCTTGTATCCCCAGCCGCACAAGCGATTGTGCCTCTGGTTGCTGCGCTATCTCAGATTTGCTTGATTCAAGAAGCGGAGGTGATCAGTGATATTCCGAGTAAAGCTGCTGATAGCGAATTCAGAGCTCATTTGGACGAATATATGTCAGCCACAGAGCTTGCACTGACAGGAATAGGAGGAGCCTTGCAGGCGAAGTCGATGATTTTCCTTAATCCGGATGAGGAGTCCGCCGTGAATCGATATATCGTGCACCTTAAACTGGAGGGAGGGGTCGATCCATCTACGGTTACCCTGTCATTATCACAAGCTGCTGCTGAGATTTCAAACGATTTTCCAGGTTATCGTTTGAAGTATACGCCTTCCTATTCCGGTTCGATCCTCACATTCATGATTGAGGTGCGGTCATGGAGCAAGCCATTGTCTCAAGACTACGGCCACATGGATCTGTTAACTTCATCCGCATGTCGGGCGGGCGAGCGCTGGGTTAAGCAGCAACAAGAAAGGGGGCTCTACCATGGGGACTAAGCGATTTGTGCAAGTGTTAGATGCCACGATGAGAGACGGGTGTCATCCTCTTTTACACCAATACACTGCGGAGAACTTATCTTTCCTGGCTTCCAGTTTAGATCAAGCTGGTACTCCTTACCTTGAGGTTTCCCATGGAGATGGCGTGGGCGGGTCTAGCCTCCATTTTGGCAAAAGTCTTCTATTGGATGCGGAAGCCATTGACACTGCGAGGGCGTCAGCTCGCAAAGCGCGTATTACCGCCTTGCTGCTGCCCGGCGTCGGCAGGTTGACCGATCTGGAAACGGCGAAGCTAGCCGGAGCACAAGTCGTCCGCGTGGCTACACTAGCTGCGGAAGCCGATCTTGCGCAAAGATACATGAAAGCAGCCCATGCGCTGGAGCTCGAAGCGTTCGGCTTCCTCATGCTGAGTTCTGCGGCCTCACCGGAACAGCTTTTGGAGCAGGGGAAGAAACTGGAGTCTTACGGCGCGAATGCTGTGTATATCGTGGATTCTGCAGGGGCGATGACGATAGATGAGGTTCGCGCCAAAGTGAGCCTATTACGGCAGCATCTATCCATTCGCATCGGATTTCACGGCCATAACAACTTGGGACTCGCTATCGGCAACACGCTTATCGCTGTGGAGGAGGGGGCAGATTTGGTTGACGGATGCCTTGCCGGTTTTGGCGCTGGTGCCGGCAATGCTCCTACGGAAGTGCTTGTAGCCGCGCTTCACAAAATGGGCTATGAAACAGGCATAGATGCAAGCATTCTTCTGCAAGCTGCCGATGAAATGCTGCTGAAGGTGATGCCCAGACCGCAATATATTGAAAAAGGCGCGTTATCTTTAGGTATTATGGGCATTCGAGGCAATTCTTTGTTCACTACCCTTCCCTTGCTCGGCAAATATGGCGCAGACGTACGTGACCTGTTCAGCAGCTTGGTGATCCGAGGCTTGAGCGCTTCGGATATCGAAAGATCAGCGGGTGGAGCCATCGAGGAACGAACGAAAAACATGAATCCGTCGCCTTCCTCTCCTCGGCAAGCTAGCGGTATTCCTTTTCACTAAAAGCAACACGCGTTTTCGTTCTGGTTTTACTGAAAACATGTATTCCTAAAAGGTATGATCATCCAACAAAACCGGTATTTTCTATCTATTTTTTTGAATGATATCATAAAAATATAGCTTACATGGAGGATAGATCAGGTTCGGGGTCACATATAGGCGACGAAATGAAAGCGATTTCAAATTATGGCGAGAGGAGTTTCAGCCATGTCAGCAAACGAATTTGATTTAGTCGTCTTAGGAGCTGGGACCGGCGGTTATGTGGCCGCAATTCGCGCCAGCCAATTAGGCATGAAGGTAGCGGTTGTCGAAAAGGATAAACTTGGCGGAACTTGCCTTCATCGGGGATGCATTCCTAGTAAAGCGCTTCTTCGTTCAGCTGAGGTGTATCACACCGTTACCCAATGCGCTGAATTTGGAGTAGAGGCTCGTGATATATCGATCCATTTTTTGAAAATGCAAGAAAGGAAACAAAGCATCGTCGATCAACTGCATAAAGGTGTTCAATATTTAATGAAAAAAGGGAATATCTCCGTGTTTGAAGGTGAAGGTCGAGCCATGGGACCTTCCATTTTTTCTCCGCAAGCTGGAGCGGTGGCCGTCACTCGTGCGGATGGGCAATCGGAGATTTTAGTTCCTAAGTTTTTGCTCATTGCCACGGGATCCAGACCGCGTGTTCTCCCCGGACTGGAAGCGGATGGACACTATGTGTTAACAAGCAACGAAGCGCTCCAATTGGACGCCTTACCAACATCTATGCTCGTCGTTGGCGGTGGGGTGTTAGGAATTGAATGGGCTTCCTTACTGAATGATTTGGGGGTAGAGGTGCAAATCGTAGAGTTTGCAGAACGTATTCTCCCCTTGGAAGACGCCCAGATTAGCAAGGAAATGACTCGATTATTGAAAAGCCGCAACATCCAAATCCATACAGGTGCGAAGGTGTTGCCTGATACCCTTTTGAAGGAAGGGAACACGGTTACGATTCAAGCCGATCAAGGCGGAGAGCTTCTTGCCTTGCAAGCAGAGAAGATTTTGGTTTCCGTGGGGCGTACGGCGAATGTCGATCATATTGGCATCGAAAATACCGAAGTGAAAGTGGAGCAGGGCGTCATTCAGGTAAACGAATATTTTCAAACGGCTGAAAATCATATTTATGCCATTGGGGATGTCATTGGAGGCTTGCAATTGGCTCACGTTGCTGCTCATGAGGGGATTATAGCTGTAGAGCATATAGCAGGTCTAAACCCTCATCCTCTGGATTACACCAAGGTGCCTAAGGTGACCTATAGCCGCCCTGAGATTGCCAGTATCGGATGGACGGAAGAAGAAGCGAAGAATAAGGGCTATTCGATTACAACAGGCAAATTTCCATTCAAAGCAATTGGTAAAGCTCTGATTTATGGGGAACACGATGGTTTTGTCAAAATAGTCACGGACACCAAATCAGAGGATATATTAGGCATTCATATGATTGGTCCGCATGTTTCGGATTTGATCGCAGAAGGGGCATTAGCCAAATCGTTGGATGCTACTCCTTGGGAAATTGCCCAAACGATTCATGCTCATCCTTCCTTGGCAGAGATACTGGGAGAAGCTGCGCTGGCTGTAGACCGAAGGGCTATTCATTTATGAACATCATCGGTTATAAGAAATGTCTAGGAGGGTCATGCGATGGTTAAATCAGGAATCAGCAATGTAGATAACAGGCACCAAGCTTTAGGTTTATCCGCTGAACAAGTACTCGGCATGTATCGGGATATGCTGTTAGCCCGTAAGGTAGACGAGCGGACGTGGCTCCTTAACCGTGCAGGCAAAATTCCGTTTGTACTCTCTTGTCAAGGACAGGAAGCGGCTCAAGTCGGAGCGGCCTATGCGCTGGATAAAAGCAATGATTTTCTTTGTCCGTATTACCGGGATATCGGGCTGGTCATCTCCTTTGGCATGACGGCAAGGGATTTGATGCTCAATTCGTTCGCTAAGGCTGAGGATCCGAATAGTGGAGGACGACAGATGCCAGGACATTTTGGAGGCAAAAAATATCGGATTTTATCCGGTTCCAGTCCGGTAACCACCCAAGTTCCCCATGCCGTGGGTTTGGCTTTAGCAGGAAGGATGGAGGGCAAGGATCTGGTCGTGTTTGCCTCTTTTGGCGAAGGATCCAGCAATCAAGGCGATTTTCATGAAGGAGCTAATTTTGCAGGTGTTTTCAAATTGCCCGTCATCTTCTTCTGCGAGAATAATAAATACGCCATTTCAGTCCCGTTTTCTAAGCAAGTAGCTTGCCATAGCATTGCTGACCGTGCTAGCGGATATGGGTTTCCAGGTTTCAGTGTCGACGGAAGTGACCCGCTGGAAGTATACAGGGTCATGAAAGAGGCTGTAGATCGCGCAAGAAGAGGAGAAGGGCCAACTTTAATCGAAGCCCGTTGCTTCCGTTTCACCTCTCATTCCTCCGATGATGATGACCGACACTATCGTCCGAAGGGAGAAGTGGAGGAAGAGAAGAAGAAAGATCCCCTTCCGCTTTTTTACCGATACCTTAGAGAAACAGGCGTCCTGACGGATGAGATAGAGAAGGAGATTCAAGACTGGGTTGCAAGGGAAGTGGATGAGGCGACGGAATATGCCGAGGCTGCAGCGGCTCCAGCACCGGAAGATACACTGAAGCATGTATACGCGGAATAAGGGGGAATAAACAATGACAGTCATTTCGTATATTGAGGCGGTTAATTTGGCACTTCGTGAGGAGATGGCTCGCGATCCTAAAGTGTTCGTTTTAGGAGAAGATGTAGGCTTAAAGGGAGGCGTATTTAAAGCTACACAAGGGCTTTATGAACAGTTCGGGGAAGAGCGGGTGCTCGATACTCCCCTTGCTGAATCGGCGATTGTCGGGGTTGCGGTCGGAGTTTCGGCATATGGGTTCAGGCCTGTGGCTGAGATGCAATTTGCCGATTTTATAATGCCCGCTGTCAATCAGATTGTAAGTGAAGCAGCAAAAATGAGGTATCGTTCGAATGGGGATTGGAACTGCCCCTTGGTAATCCGGGCTCCTTATGGGGGCGGCATTCACGGTGGACCTTATCATTCGCAATGCGTGGAAGCCATGTTTTGCAATATTCCGGGCTTAAAGGTCGTTGCCCCATCGACTCCTTACGACGTTAAAGGATTGCTAAAATCAGCGATCCGCGATGAAGATCCGGTTCTGTTTTTCGAACACAAGCGCTGCTATCGTTTGATTAAAGGAGAAGTGCCGAACACGGATTATGTTGTCCCGATCGGTAAGGCGGATGTCAAGCGCGAAGGCAAACATATTACGGTGATCACGTATGGACTAACCTTGCATTTCGCTCTGCAAGCTGCCGAAAAGTTAGCGAAAGAAGACGGGTACAGCGCCCATATTTTGGATTTGCGCACGCTGTATCCGATGGATAAGGAATCAATTGTCGAGGCCGCCCGTAAGACTGGGAAAGTGCTCATTGTTCATGAGGACAATAAAGAGGGAGGTCTTGGGGGCGAAATTTCCGCCGTAATCGCAGAGGAAATCTTGTTTGAGCTTGATGCACCAATCAAACGCCTTTGCGGACCCGATGTCCCTGCTACGCCTTATAATGGCATCATGGAAAAGTTCTTTATGCTAAATCAAGACAAAGTATACGATGCGATGAAGGAATTAGCCCAAAGTTAATCATAGAACGAGGAGATAACCATGGCTGAAAAAGTGATCATGCCCCAGCTTGGAGAAAGCGTCACAGAAGGTACTGTTTCCAAGTGGCTGGTAGAGACTGGTAATCAAGTGAAGAAGTATGACCCTATCTGCGAGGTAACAACAGATAAAGTCGTAGCCGAAGTACCTTCTACGTTCGCGGGTACGATTTCGGAGATTGTGGTCCAAGAAGGCGAAACAGTTCCTGTTGGAGCTTTGATTTGCTCCATTGTCTTAGAAGATACGGCAGCTTCAACGCCGGTTCACCATGCTCCGGCTGCGGCCGCCGCCGTTTCGATCTCGGAAGGAGCCAAACAGCGGTTGTCGCCTGCCGTGTTCAAGTTGGCGCAAGAGCACAATGTGGATTTGTCTATGCTCCAAGGAACGGGAGCTGGTGGTCGGATTACCCGCATCGACATTTTGGAGCTTGTGGAAGGAAAGAGGCAAGTAGTGGCAACGGCTGTTCAAGAGTCGGAAGCTTCTGTTCTTAAGGCAGCCACTTCGAATGAAATCGTCTCGGAAGCTGCGAAACCGTTTGCACCGAAAAGTGTCTCCACTACTGCTGATATTTCGGTCAATCAAGTGGATCGGGTTATTCCCTTGACTGCTGTCCGCAGAACCATCGCGAATCGGATGGTGCAAAGCAAGCATGACACGCCTCACGCTTGGCTCTCGGTTCCCTGTGATGTTACCCATCTGGTTCGTTTCCGCAACCGGGTCAAAGATGATTTTAAGAAAAAAGAAGGATTAGCGCTTACCTATATGCCATTCTTTATCAAGGCTGTCGTAGAGGCGCTCAAAGAATTTCCGTTGTTGAACTCACAGTGGGCAGACGACAGCATTATCGTGAAAAAAGCGATTCACATCTCGATTGCCGTGGCAACGGAGGACTCGCTCTTCGTTCCAGTCATCAAAGATGCCGACCAGAAAAGCATTCTGGGTCTGGCGAAAGCGGTTGATGACTTAGCCAAGAATAGTAGGGAAGGCAAGCTTACTATGGAAGAGATGTCAGGCGGAACATTTACAATCACGAACACCGGTTCTTTTGGCTCAGTGCTCTCTGCCCCTATCATTAACCAGCCTCAAACAGCTATTTTAAGTGTCGAGTCCATCGTCAAACAACCCGTTGTGATTGATAATCAGATGATTGCGATTCGAGATATGATGAATATCTGCCTCTCCTTGGATCACCGGGTGTTAGACGGTCTTGTATGTGGACGTTTCCTGCAAAGGCTGAAGCAAAAGATCGAAAGCTTGGGCCCAGAGGATATCAATCTTTATTGAAGATACATAAATGAGGTTAGGAGAGAATCGGGATGGAATTCCAAAAGGTGAAGGTAGCCGTCAGAAAGCGAATTGCAACGATCACTGTTGCCAATCCACCGGCGAATGCATTAAACCGCCAAACCCTGGAAGAGTTGAGTAAGGTGATCGAGAGGGTAGCGGGGGATGACAACATTCAGGTCATCATCCTGACGGGGGAAGGGAAATTTTTTATAGCAGGTGCCGAAATTAAAGAGTTTACAACTATCGAGTATTCACAACAGGGAGAAGAACTGTCGAAATATGGGCAGAATCTCTTTACAAAAATCGAGCAGCTCTCGAAACCGGTTATTGCGATGATTAACGGAGCTTGTTTAGGCGGAGGGCTGGAGCTGGCCATGGCTTGCCATGTACGGGTTGCGGCATATTCTGCCAAAATCGGCCTGCCGGAATTGAATTTAGGATTGATTCCCGGTTACGGCGGAACGCAAAGGCTAGCCCGTTTGACCAATCGGGAGAAAGCAATCGAACTCATACTCTCAAGCGATATCATTGACGGAGAGGAAGCTCATCTTATTGGTTTGGTCTCCAAGGCTGTAGCTTTAGAGGAATTGGAAGCTACGGTTACTGCCTTGGCTGAGAAAATAACTGCAAAAAGCTTGCTCACGATTCGTGCCGCATTATCCGCGGTTGAGCGGGGATGTGTTGAAGGGCAAGAGAAGGGGCTGCAGCGGGAAGCGGAGCTATTTGGAAAGTTGTTCGAAAGTAAAGATACAAAGGAAGGCATTCAAGCCTTTCTTGAGAAAAGACGTCCTATATTCAAAGACCAGTAAGCGCAAAGGGATAAGGAGGTAAATGGAATGAACATTGTTGTGATCTTGAAGCAAACGCTGGATACGGAGGAAAAAATAACGATTAGCAATGGACTCGTACAGAGCGAGGGATTAAACCATATTATTAATCCTTATGACGAATATGCAGTTGAGGAAGGTCTTCAATTGAAAGAGAAGTTTGGCGGGGAAGTGACCGTTATTACTCTAGGTCCATCCGGGGCTGAAAGTGCCGTCCGAACGGCGTTGGCCATGGGAGCGGACAAAGGGATTCTGGTTGATGATGAATCCCTGTCGGGAGATGAGCATACGATTTCCAAAGTGATTTCTTCGATCATCAAACATGTATCGTTTGACATTGTATTAGCAGGGAATACGTCTGTGGATAATGGAGCCGGGCAAGTCGGTATTCGTTTGGCCGAGGAATTAGGGATTCCCCACATCTCCTCCGTTACGAAATTAACCGTTGAAGGCCACTTGGCAACCGTGGTTCGGGATGTGGAAGGAGATACCGAAATCATCGAGACGTCGCTACCTGTCCTCATTACGGCACAGCAAGGATTGAATGAACCCCGATATCCGTCTCTTCCGGGCATCATGAAAGCTAAGAAAAAGCCAATCGAAAAAGTAAATGCGAATCAGCTTGGTCTGCATCCGGATGATATGAAAGCTAAGACGACAATTATCGATCAATTTTTACCGAAACCCAAGGATGCAGGACGGATCTTGGCAGGCAACCTACAGGATCAGGCAAAAGAGCTGGTCAAACTGCTTCATCAAGAAGCCAAGGTAATCTAAGGGGGAGAATAGATGAGTAAAAAGATTCTTGTCTTTGCTGAGACTCGCGAAGGAAATGTAAGAAAGGTATCGTATGAATGTTTATCCGCTGCTCATCGGATAGCGGAAGGCGGAGAGATTGTTGCGGCTGTTTTTGACAGTAATCCCTCGCAGCAGGTGACTTCATTGGCTCAATATGGAGCTAGTCAAGTGTATGTCGTATCCAACAATCAATTGGATCCATATACAGCAGAAGCCTATACACAGGCTTTTACTCAATTGCTGAGCGCAGTCCAACCTGATGTTATCTTGATTGGACATACAGCATTGGGGAAGGATTTGGCTCCACGTGTCGCTGCCAGATTAGGATTAGGTCTGGTATCCGATGTTACGGATATATCGGTGGATGATGGTGAAGTTGTTTTCACCCGTCCCATTTATGCTGGAAAGGCGTTCCAAAAGAAAAAGTCAGTTGAAAATACGATTCTAGCGACCATCCGTCCGAATAATATACCCATGCAAGAAGCGGATGTTCATCGTATGGCCAACCAAGTTGATTTTGCAGCAGATATTAGAGATTTAAAAACCACGATCAAGGAAATTGTTCGAAAGGCTGCGAATGGCGTTGACCTGGCCGAAGCTAAGGTTGTCGTATCCGGGGGAAGAGGCGTGAAAAGCGCGGAAGGCTTTGATCCATTGCGAGAGCTGGCCGAAGTATTGGGTGGTGCAGTAGGTGCATCCCGCGGAGCGTGCGATGCCGAGTACTGCGATTATTCTCTACAAATTGGCCAAACCGGCAAAGTGGTGACCCCGGATCTTTATATCGCTTGCGGCATTTCCGGGGCCATCCAGCATGTAGCCGGAATGTCAAACGCGAAAGTGATTGTGGCGATCAACAAGGATCCGGAAGCACCGATCTTTAAAATAGCCGACTATGGAATTGTCGGTGATCTATTCGAAGTCATTCCCCTCTTAACGGAAGAGTTCAAAAATATGTTAAATACTAAGGATTAGAGGGATGAGGTATGCTGTCTCTACTTCACTTTTTGGCATTCATGGCGGTAACCGGGTATGCCCTTTTTGTATTTTGCAGCATCGTTTATAGCCGGGTGACCTTTATTCGACTCGGCAAAAAGGCGGATTTGCAGAAAGACCTCGGTACCCGGATAAATGAATTCGTGGTTCAAGTATTTGGACAAAAGAAGCTCCTGAAGGATTCCAAAAGCGGCGTGATGCATATCGTCATGTTCTATGGATTTCTTATTTTGCAAATGGGTGCTTTGGAATTGATTCTCAAAGGATTTGTTAAAGGCTTTGAACTCCCTCTCGGGAATGCTCATCCTTATTTCAGTGTATCGCAAGAAATCACTACGTTCCTCGTATTATTGGCGGTGATCTATGCGTTCTATCGCCGCTTTATTGAAAAATTGCCGAGGCTTAAGCGCGGTCTGAAATCCGGTCTGGTCATTATATTCTTGACCGTATTGATGGTGTCGATTTTCCTGACGCTTACCTTCGAGCATATTTGGCTGGGTGGGGCGGGAAGCGTCTATACGCCTTTTTCCTCGGTGATTGCCGGGCTATTCGCAGGGATGAGCGCAAATAATGCCGGAATTTGGTTCTATGTATGCTGGTGGGTTCATCTGCTGACCCTCCTATCCTTTTTGGTATATGTTCCGCAATCCAAGCATGCTCACATATTGTTTGCGCCGGTGAATATTTTACTAAGAGACACAAAGCCGGCGGGAAAATTAACATCCATCGACCTTGATGATGAAACTCAGGAAACTTATGGCGTTGGAAAAATCGAAGATTTTCGGCAAAATCAATTAATCGATTTGTATGCCTGTGTGGAATGCGGGAGATGCACCCAAATGTGTCCAGCTTCCGGGACAGGCAAGACCTTATCTCCTATGGATTTGATTGTTAAAATGCGCGATCACTTGACGGAAAAAGGGTCTGTGATCACGTCGAGTACACCATGGGTGCCGAGTCTCGCATTCTCTCCTTCTTTGCGATCGGAGCTGGCGGCTACCGTAGAAACGTATGCGACCAATTTGATCGGCGATGTCATTACGGAAGAAGAGTTATGGGCCTGTACCACATGCCGCAACTGCGAAGATCAATGTCCGGTAGCCAACGAACACGTGGATAAAATTGTCGACATGCGCCGTTATCTCGTGTTGACAGAAGGAAAGATGCCGCATGAGGCGAGCCGCTATTTCCAAAATATCGATCGGCAAAGCAACCCGTGGGGGATCAACCGCAAAGAGCGGAACAAATGGCGTGAAGGACGGAACGATATTTACGCACCCACCGTGGATGAGGAACCTGATTTTGAATATTTGTTTTTCGTCGGCTCGATGGGATCCTTTGATATCCGCAGCCAGAAAATCGCCCAATCCTTTGCCAAAATCATGAACACAGCCGGTGTGAAGTTTGCCATCCTGGGCAATGAAGAGAGGAATTCCGGGGAAACCGCACGCCGCATAGGCAATGAATTTCTATTTCAACAGCTATGCAAGGAAAATATCGCAAACTTTCAGGATAATCATGTCAAAAAGATTGTGACGATTTGCCCGCATACGTATAACACATTTAAGAACGAATACCCTGAATTCGGACTAGAAGCGGAAGTGTACCATCATACCGAGCTCGTCTGGAAGCTGATTCGGGAAGGCAGCATCAAGCCGACCAAGGAGGTCAAGGAAGCGATCGCTTATCACGACTCTTGCTATATTGGGCGGTACAACGATATTTATGATATTCCGAGACAAATCCTAAATAGTATCCCTGGCGTACAAGTGCTGGAGATGGAGCGCAACCGTGAGGACTCGATGTGCTGCGGAGCCGGAGGCGGCATGATGTGGATGGAAGAAACCCAAGGGAAGCGAGTGAATATGGAACGTACCGAACAGGCGCTTACCCTAAGCCCAACAACCATTGGAAGCAATTGTCCTTATTGCTTGACGATGATGAGCGACGGCACAAAAGCTAAAGAAGTGGAAAACCAAGTTAAAACGTTGGATATTGCCGAAATCGTCGAAAGATCACTATAACTGTTTATGGGAGGACGGGATCAATGATGTCGAAAACAGTCATTGTTAGTGCCGCAAGAACCCCTTTCGGAAAATTTGGAGGTTCCTTGAAACAATTGCAAGCCGTCGATTTGGGCGGAATGGCGATTCACGAAGCAGTTGTTCGTGCTGGTGTTGATGGGGATCAGGTAGATGAAGTCATTATGGGAATGGTCGTTCAAGCTGGCGCCGGACAAATCCCCTCCCGCCAAGCGGCGCGCTTGGGGGGCCTGCCTTGGGAAGTAAGCACGGAGACGATCAATAAGGTGTGCGGATCCGGTTTACGTGCGGTTACGCTGGCTGATCAAATCATCCGTGCCGGGGATGCGGACATTATCGTTGCGGGCGGAATGGAAAGTATGAGCAATGCCCCCTATGCGATGCCGAGCGGCCGATGGGGTTGGCGAATGGGCGATGCGGTCTTGAAGGATCTCATGGTTCATGACGGATTAACTTGTGCCTTCCAGCAAGTCCATATGGCGGTTCATGGCAGCACGGTTGCGGCGGAATACGAGATTTCCCGTACGGATCAAGATACTTGGGCTATCCGCAGCCATCAGAGAGCGGTTCAGGCGATAGCGGAAGGGAAATTCAAGGATGAAATCGTACCGGTCATGATCCCGCAAAGAAAAGGGGATCCCATCATCGTAGAGACGGATGAAGCCCCCCGGAAGGATACGACTTTAGAAGTTCTAACCCGATTGGCTCCGATTTTTGTCAAAGATGGAACTGTTACAGCAGGGAATGCTCCGGGTGTGAACGACGGGGCAGGAGCCTTCGTGTTGATGTCGGAACAAAAGGCAAGAGAATTGGGGAAACAACCGCTCGCTACCATCATTGGGCATGCCACCGTTGGGCTGGAAGCCCCTTATCTTGCCACTTCTCCGGGCTTCGCCATCCAAAAGGTATTAAAGAAAACCGGGGTATCCTTACAAGATATTGCATTGTTCGAAGTCAATGAAGCATTTGCGTCGGTCACGTTGACCAGCGGAAAACTAGTCGGTTGGGATCCGGAAAAGGTGAATGTCAATGGCGGCGCCATTGCTTTAGGCCATCCGATCGGCGCCAGTGGCGCGCGTATTTTGATGACCCTCATTTACGAGCTGCGCCGCCGTGGCGGGGGATTAGGCGTTGCCGCCATATGCAGTGGAGCTGCACAAGGAGATGCGATACTGGTTCAAGTAGACTAGGAAACGGAATGTATCCTTGAAATGAATAGGGGAAATGAGGGAGAGCAAAGCATGACCATTCAAAAGCTAATGGTGATCGGAGCGGGACAAATGGGCAGTGGGATTGCTCAGGTAGCTGCAACGGCCGGCCTGCAAGTCATTGTACATGATATCAAAGCGGAGTTTGTGGAAAAAGGTTTCAACTCCATCAAGAAAAATCTTTCTCGCGATGTGGAAAAGGGTCGAAAACGCCAAGAAGAAATGGATGAGATTGTCAGTCGTATCACGTTATCGACGGATTTGACTGACGCCAAAGACGTGGATGTTGTTGTGGAAGCAGTCATTGAGAATATGCAAATCAAATCGGACATATTTCGAAAACTGGATGAAATCAGCCCTCCACATGCGATTTTGGCCAGCAATACCTCCTCATTGCCAATTACTGAAATCGCCTCTGTCACGAAACGTCCGGACAAAGTGATTGGCATACACTTTATGAATCCGGTGCCGGTCATGAAGCTGATTGAGGTCATCCGCGGATTGGCCACATCTTATGAAACGTATGCCATCGTAGAAGACTTGGCGAAAAGAATGGGCAAGACGGCGGTCGAAGTCCATGACTTTCCCGGTTTCGTAGCCAATCGGATTTTGCTGCCGATGATCAATGAGGCGATTTATTGTGTCTATGAAGGCGTAGCTACACCTGAAGCGGTGGATGAAATCATGAAATTGGGGATGAATCACCCGATGGGTCCATTAACGCTGGCGGATTTTATCGGTTTGGACACATGCCTTTCGATTATGGAAGTTTTACATGAAGGATTGGGCGATTCCAAATATCGCCCATGCCCGCTGCTGCGCAAATATGTCAAAGCAGGCTGGTTGGGAAGGAAATCCGGACGCGGCTTTTATAGCTATCCATAAAGGGTGGAGAGAACGATGAATTTTCTATTATCTGAAGAGCATCAAATGATGCAAAACATGGTACGCGAGTTTGCTTTAAACGAATGCGGGCCTACTGCAGCACAACGTGACGAGGATGAATCCTTTGATATGGAAATATGGCATAAGATGGCGAAGCTTGGCTTGTGTGGGATTCCTTGGCCAGAAAAGTACGGCGGCGCAGGGGCCGATTATTTGGGCTATGTGATCGCAGTCGAAGAGCTTTCCCGCGTCGATGCTTCCATCGGGGTGACCCTCTCCGTCAACACGTCGTTAGCCGGATGGTCGGTGTATAAGTTTGGTACGGAGACGCAAAAGCAAAAATATCTACGGGCCATGGCGGAAGGGAAAAGCATGGGGGCTTATTGCCTGACGGAACCGGGATCCGGATCCGATGCCGTCGGCATGAAGACAGCGGCTGTTACGGTAGGGGATGAATGGGTCCTGAACGGTTCCAAGATTTTTGTTACGAACGGGGGCTATGCCGACATTTATGTCGTGTTCGCTCAGACAAATCCGGAGCTGAAGCATAAAGGCATTGCTGCGTTTATTGTGGAAAAAAGCTTCCCTGGCTTCTCCATAGGAAAGAAGGAGAAAAAGCTCGGAATTCGTTCTTCCGCCACGACAGAAGTCATTCTTACTGATTGCCGTGTTCCGAAGGAAAACTTGTTAGGGCAAGTGGGCGAAGGATTTAAAATTGCGATGGTGGCGATTGACGGAGGCCGTAACGGGATTGCAGCACAAGCCCTGGGAATTGCTCAAGGAGCCTTGGACCATGCGGCACGTTATGCGAAGGAACGCGTTCAGTTTGGCAAACCGATTAGCAAGCTGCAAGCTATTCAATTCAAAATAGCGGATATGGCAACGAAAATCGAAGCTGCCCGATTATTGACGTATCAAGCCGCATGGCGCGAGGATCAAGGGATTCCCTATAGTTTGCAATCCGCTATGTCCAAATTGTTTGCATCCGATACCGCCATGGACGTGACGATTGAAGCCGTTCAGGTTTTCGGCGGCTATGGATATACCCGCGAATATCCTGTGGAACGGTATATGCGTGACGCCAAGATTACGCAAATTTATGAAGGAACGAATGAGATTCAGCGTTTGGTCATTTCCGAATATTTGTTAAAGTGCTAAAACGTTAATTCATTGAGGGAGTTGGATCAAATGAGCGAATTATATTATCCCGGTCTTGAAAATGTTATCGCGAGCGAGACCCGGATTTCATTTCTGGATGTCGACAACGAAGAAATTGTGCTGCGTGGCTATGACCTGATTGAATTAGCACATAAAGTGACTTACCTCGATATCGTCTTCTTGCTGTTGAACGGCAATTTGCCCAACGAAGAGCAATACAAGGGGCTTGAACAAGATTTGAAGAGAGAAGCCGGTTTGCCGAAAGAAACGATTCAGTTGCTCAGGCTGCTCCCGAAAAACACACACTTGATGGATGTGCTGCGAACTGGAATTTCGGCATTGGCTGGAGAGGAAACAGAGATCGACGACCGGTCTTGGGCAGCAAATTACCGGAAGTCGATTCGCTTGCTGGCCAAAGTCCCGCAAATCGTCGCCGACAGCTTCCGCGCTGTAAACAACCAGGACCCCATTGAGCCTCGTCAAGACCTTTCGTACAGTGCTAACTTCATGTATATGATTACAGGGCAAGTGCCTACGGAAACGGAAGCAAAAATATTCGATCAATCTCTTATCGTCTACAGCGAACATGAAATGCCGAACTCGACTTTTACAGCTCGTGTCATCGCTTCTACACAAGCGGATATCATCGGCGCTTTGACAGGTGCTGTTGCTTCCCTTAAAGGAACGCTGCACGGCGGCGCAAACGAAGCCGTTATGCATATGCTCTTGGAAGCTGGAGCTGTAGATAAAATGGAGCCTCTTATTCTCGGAAAGCTGTCGCGCAAAGAGCGCATTATGGGTTTCGGGCACAGGGTTTACATGAAAAAACCGGATCCACGCGCCCTTCTCATGAAAGAGGCTCTTCAACCGTTGGCCACTGCAAAAGGCCAGGAGCATTTGTATCAAATGTGTCTGATCGGAGAAGAAGTCATGTACCGGGAAAAAGGACTGCATCCTAATCTGGATTATTATGCGGCCCCGGTGTATTACTTGCTCGGTATTCCGATCGATCTTTTCACGCCTGTCTTCTTGGCGGCACGTACAATTGGCGTATGCGCACATGTGATCGAGCAGCATGAGAACAATCGCCTTTTCCGTCCGCGGGTTCTGTACAGCGGACCACGCAATTTGCATCCTTAATACCTATAATAAACCAAGGAATGGTGGGAGATACATGAGCTCGATCATTGGTGATCATGGAAATATGGTGGAGAAAGCGGATAGGCTGCTGGTAGATATCGCCCAATATTCGCTTTCGCATGAGATCAAAAGCAAAGAGGCCTATCGAATCGCTCGTCATGTCGTCATGGATTCACTCGGAACGGCTATGCTGGCGTTGCGCTTCCCGGAATGCACGAAGCACTTGGGGCCTATTGTTCCTGGCGTTAGCGTGACGAATGGCACGCGCGTGCCGGGAACGCAATTTGAACTCGATCCGGTACACGGGGCATTCAACATCGGCACGATGATTCGTTGGCTCGATTTCAACGATACTTGGCTTGCGGCTGAGTGGGGACATCCTTCCGACAATCTGGGCGGCATTTTGGCAGTGGCCGATTATGTAAGTCGTAATCGGGTGGCCGAAGGAAAGGTGCCGCTGAAGATGCGCGACGTGCTAACAGCTGCAATTAAAGCTCACGAAATTCAAGGGGTTCTGGCCATGGAAAACAGCTTGAACCGTGTCGGACTGGACCATGTGTTATTCGTGAAAGTGGCTTCAACAGCCGTCGTTACTGCATTGTTAGGCGGTGGCCCGGAAGAGGTTACCAACGCCCTCTCCAATGCGTGGCTGGATGGAGGCAGCTTGCGTACCTACAGACATGCACCGAATACGGGCTCGCGGAAGTCTTGGGCTGCCGGTGATGCGACGAGCCGTGCCGTACGACTCGGCTTGATGGCCATGAAAGGCGAAATGGGCTACGCTACCGGACTTTCCGCGAAGCTTTGGGGATTCCAGGACGTGTTGTTTAATGGCCAAGAGTTAAAGCTTGCCCGTCCGCTTGATTGTTATGTGATGGAGAACGTGCTGTTCAAAATTACTTTCCCGGCAGAGTTCCACGCGCAGACGGCAGTGGAGTGCGCCTTCGAGCTGCATGAGCTGGTGAAAGACCGCATCGATGACATCGGCCAAATTACACTGACTACACACGAGTCTGCCATCCGGATTATCGACAAGAAGGGGGCTCTCCACAATCCCGCCGACAGGGATCATTGTCTTCAATACATGGTAGCTATCGGACTGTTATTCGGAGATTTGACGGCCGAGCATTATGAAGATGAGGTTGCAAAAAATCCGAGAATCGACGCTCTCCGCAACAAAATGGTTGTCGTGGAAGACGAACGATTTAGCAGGGACTATCTCGATCCGGAGAAACGCTCCATTGCCAACGCGGTTCAGATTCATTTTAAAGACGGTACGGAAACGGCTAAAATCGAATGCGAATTCCCGATCGGACATCGCAGGCGCCGTGAAGAAGGAATTCCGAAAATCGCAGAAAAATTCCAATCCAGCTTATTGACCCGTTTCCCAAGAAAGAAAGTGGAGCAAATTGTCGAGCTTTCCTTGGATCAGCAGCGTTTTGAAGAAACGAGCGTGCAAGATTATATGGGCTTGTTCGTCATTTGACTTTTACTCAAGGGTAAGAATGGGGGAACTTCAATGGCTTGGTTAATTGAGAAAGAGCCTGAACAGAAACAGTTGGCTGAACAATTTTTGCGAATGATCCAGGCAGCGCCTATTGTGAAAATTCCGGGAACTCATGATGCTATGGCGGCCAGAATCGCCACGCAATTCGATTTCAAGGCCATTTATTTGTCTGGAGCGGCGTATACAGCCAGCCGGGGGTTGCCGGATCTTGGATTGGTCTATTCCAATGAAGTGGCAGACCGCGCCCGGGATCTTGTTCGGGCTTCGGGCCTTCCCTTGCTGGTTGATATTGATACTGGCTTCGGAGGCGTTCTGAACGTAGCTCGGACAGCAAAAGAAATGTTGGAGGCTAAGGTGGCTGCCGTTCAGATCGAAGATCAGGAAATGCCGAAGAAATGCGGGCACTTAAACGGGAAGAAGCTTATCTCCGCAGAGGAGATGATGCAGAAGATCAAGATAATCAAAGAAATCGCACCTTCTCTCGTCGTCATTGCCCGAACGGACGCCAAGGATGTAGAAGGGATGGAGGCTGCAATCGAAAGAGCCAAAAAATACGTGTCGGCGGGGGCTGATGCTATTTTTCCGGAAGCGTTGGAGAACGAGGAAATCTTCAAATCATTTCGTGCAGCAGTCGATGTTCCGCTGTTAGCCAATATGACCGAATTCGGGAAAACCCCTTATTATACGGCTGAGCAATTCCAAAGCTGGGGATTTAACATGATCATTTATCCGGTGACTTCACTTCGGGTTGCGGCTAAAGCTTATGAGCGGGTGTTTGCGGAGATCAGTCAGACTGGATCACAAGTGCAAAGCTTAGAGCAGATGCAGACGCGCAAGGAACTATACGAAACGATCAGATATTTCGATTACGAAAGTCTGGACGGTAAAATGGCCAAGACCATTCTTCAGGATGATTGATAAGCAGGCAAGTAGCCATCCATAAAGGGGAGAGAACGATGAATTTTCTATTATCTGAAGAGCATCAAATGATGCAAAACATGGTACGTGAGTTTGCTTTAAACGAATGCGAGCCTACTGCAGCACAGCGCGATGAGGATGAATCCTTTGATATAGGAATTTGGCGCAAGATGGCGGAGCTTGGCTTGTGTGGGATTCCCTGGCCCGAAGAGTACGGTGGCGCAGGGGCCGATTATTTGGGTTATGTGATCGCAGTCGAAGAGCTTTCCCGCGTCGATGCTTCCATCGGGGTGACTCTTTCCGCCCACACGTCATTAGCCGGATGGCCGGTGTACAAGTTTGGTACGGAGGTGCAAAAGCAAACCTATTTGCGGGCCATGGCGGAAGGAAGAAGCATGGGGGCCTATTGTCTGACGGAACCGGGATCTGGATCCGATGCCGTGGGCATGAAGACAACGGCTGATCTAGATGGGGATGAATGGGTCCTGAACGGTTCCAAAGTTTTCATCACGAACGGGGGCTATGCCGACATTTATATCGTGTTCGCTCAGACTAATTCGGAGCTGAAGCATAAAGGCATTGCCGCGTTTATTGTGGAAAAAAGCTTTCCTGGCTTCTCCGTAGGGAAAAAGGAAAAAAAGCTTGGCATTCGTTCTTCTGCCACGACAGAAGTCATTTTTACCGATTGCCGTGTTCCGAAGGAAAACTTGCTCGGTCAAGTGGGCGAAGGATTCAAAATAGCGATGGCGACGCTCGACGGAGGCCGCAATGGGATTGCTGCACAAGCGCTGGGGATTGCTCAAGGAGCCTTGGATCATGCGGTACGTTATGCGAAGGAACGCGTTCAGTTTGGCAAACCAATTAGCAAGCTGCAAGCGATTCAATTCAAAATAGCGGATATGGCAACGAAAATCGAAGCTGCCCGATTATTGACGTACCAAGCCGCATGGCGCGAGGATAAAGGAATCCCATATGGTTTGCAATCCGCCATGTCCAAATTGTTTGCATCCGATACCGCCATGGACGTAACGGTTGAAGCTGTTCAGGTTTTCGGCGGCTATGGATATTCCCGCGAATATCCTGTGGAACGGTATATGCGCGATGCCAAGATTACGCAAATTTACGAAGGAACGAATGAAATTCAGCGTTTGGTCATTTCCGGATATTTGTTAAAGGACTAAAAAACATGTTGGAAAAAGGTGGGATAAACGTTGGAAACGCAGGTGTATCGCCCGACCAATAATGTGCGTTTTGTTACGGCAGCAGCCTTATACGATGGCCATGATGCCTCCATTAACATCATGAGACGCATACTTCAGGCTTCCGGCGTGGAAGTCATTCACTTGGGACATAACCGGTCTGTACATGAGGTCGTGAATGCGGCGATTCAAGAAGATGTACAGGGCATCGCCATCAGCTCGTATCAGGGCGGTCATGTCGAGTATTTGAAATACATGCATGATTTGTTTCAGCAAGAGGGAGCCGGTCACATCAAGATCTTTGCTGGTGGTGGCGGGGTGATTGTCGCTTCCGAGATCAAGGAATTGTGCGCATACGGCATTGCCAAAGTTTTCTCTCCTGATGATGGACGCGAGCTTGGATTGCAAGGCATGATCAACCATATGATTCGGGAATGCGACTTTCCGACACCGAAGCAGTTGGAGAAAGAGCTGGCATGTTTACTGAACAAAAACTGGGGCGCTATTGCGAAATTGATTACTTTTGCGGAAGAACAGGCGGATAAGAAAGGGGTGGATGCTTCCGCTGCCTTGAAGCAATTGCAATCTGAAGCGCCCACCATCCCTGTATTGGGCATCACAGGAACAGGCGGAGCTGGTAAGAGCTCATTGACCGACGAATTGGTGCGGCGTTATATCGAGCAATTCCCGAATCGTTCCATCGCCATTATTTCCATAGACCCTTCCAAGATGAAGACAGGGGGAGCATTGCTGGGGGATCGGATCCGGATGAATGCGATTCATCATTCGCGCGTATATATGCGCAGTATGGCAACACGGGGATCCAAGTCTGAATTAAGTTACGCCACCAAGGAAGCCATCGATGTTGTAAAAGCGGCCGGTTATGATTTTGTCGTGATTGAAACCAGCGGGATCGGACAAGGAGACTCCGGCATCGTTGATCTTTGCGATGTGGCGATGTATGTGATGACAAGTGAATTTGGAGCTGCGACTCAGCTGGAAAAAATCGATATGATCGACTTTGCGGATGTGATCGTCATTAATAAGTTTGAACGCAGGGGATCCGAAGATGCTTTGCGCGACGTGCGCAAGCAATATAAGCGCAGCCATCAGTTGTTTGAAGTTCCCGACGAGGAGCTGCCGGTATTCGGGACGATTGCGAGCCAATTTAACGACCAGGGAACCAACGTGTTGTTCGCCAATCTGATGAAGATCGTGGAAAAGAAAACCGGCGGCACCTGGCCTACCCATTATGATGATAAGGTTCAGAAAGTGACGAAGAAAAACCTGATTATCTCGCCTGAGCGAACCGGATACTTGGGCGAGATCGTGCAAACGGTTCGGCAATATAAGAAGTTTACGGAAGAACAAGTTGCGATTGCCCGCAGGCTGTTCCAAATGAGGGGAACCAGAATGCTGTTGCAATCGGACAATGGGCAAATGATGTCTGAGGCGGAAACCCAGCAATTTACGGCTAAGCTTGACGAAATGCTCGCTTATTATGAAACCAAGCTCCATCCGGAATGCAAACAGTTGTTGGAAGAGTGGTCAAATATCCGCGAAGCCTATCAACAGGATCAGTTGGTCACCAAAGTTCGCGATAAGGAAATTTTCACCAAATTGTATACCGAATCGCTGTCCGGGAATAAGATTCCGCGGGTCAGTCTGCCGAAATTTGAGGACTCCGGTGAAATCATACGCTGGCTGATGAAGGAAAACTTGCCTGGTTATTTTCCTTATACGGCGGGCGTATTCCCGTTCAAGCGCACGAATGAAGATCCGAAGCGCCAGTTTGCCGGAGAGGGAACGCCGGATCGCACGAACCGCCGCTTCCATTACCTGTGCCAAAATGATGAAGCCAAGCGTTTGTCTACAGCCTTTGACAGTGTCACCTTGTATGGGCAAGACCCTGATTACCGTCCCGACATTTATGGGAAAATCGGCAACAGCGGTGTGAGCATATGCACATTGGATGACATGAAGAAGCTGTATGAAGGTTTTGACCTATGCCATCCTTCCACAAGTGTGTCCATGACCATCAATGGACCGGCACCGATGATCTTGGCGATGTTTATGAATACCGCCATTCATCAGCAGGTCGAAAAATTCGTCGAGAGAAGCAGAAGGCAACCAAGTCAAGAAGAATACGAGAGCATCAAAGCGTATACGCTGCAAACAGTTCGCGGCACGGTTCAAGCGGATATCCTCAAAGAGGACCAAGGGCAAAACACTTGCATTTTCTCTACCGAATTTGCGCTAAAAGTGATGGGGGATATCCAGCAGTATTTCATTGATCAGAAGGTGCGCAACTACTATTCCGTCAGTATCAGCGGCTATCATATCGCCGAAGCGGGAGCCAATCCCATTTCCCAATTAGCCTTTACACTGTCGAACGGCTTTACCTATGTCGAATATTATTTAAGCCGTGGCATGAATATAGATGATTTTGCTCCAAACTTGTCTTTTTTCTTTAGCAACGGTTTGGATCCGGAATATACCGTCATGGGGCGTGTGGCGCGTCGGATTTGGTCTACCGTCATCAAAAATAAATACGGCGGAAACGAACGAAGCCAAAAGCTGAAGTACCACATTCAAACATCCGGCCGCTCCCTGCATGCTCAAGAGATGGACTTCAATGATATCCGCACAACGTTGCAAGCGTTGATTGCGATTTATGACAACTGCAACTCCTTGCATACGAACGCTTATGATGAAGCTGTCACGACGCCGACGGAGAACTCCGTGCGCCGTGCTATGGCCATTCAAATGATCATTAATAAGGAGTTAGGTCTCGCAAAGAACGAAAATCCGCTGCAAGGTTCCTTTATTGTGGATGAGCTAACGGACCTCGTGGAAGAATCCGTTTTGGTTGAATTCCAACGCATTCACGATCGAGGCGGGGTGCTGGGAGCGATGGAAACCCAATATCAAAGAGGGAAAATTCAAGAGGAATCCCTCTATTATGAACATAAGAAGCATTCCGGAGAGCTGCCTATTATTGGCGTGAACACGTTCATTAATCCGAATGCAGGTGAGACAGCGGTTGAAATTGAGCTAGCACGTTCGACGGAAGAAGAAAAGCGAACCCAGATCGATAATCTTCAAGCTTTCTGGTCGAAGCATGAAGTACAAGGCCGTATCGCACTCGAACGACTGAAACAGGTTGCCCTTCAAGATGGCAACATTTTCGAAGAACTGATGGAAGCGGTTAAAGTAAATTCCCTTGGACAGATTACCACCGCTTTATATGAAGTAGGGGGACAATATCGCCGAAATATGTAGGTTTCATTAATCATATAATGGAGCTTAGTATGCAAAATATTCAGCACTATATGTTTCAGAGGGCGAACAGCCCTCTTTTTTCTATGTCTTCAACGATTCGACCATTGGCACGATTAGTTTTGGCTTCTATGTCAGCCGCTGTGAAATTCAATTTTGATGGAACAGTTCAACTGGATAGTTATTATCCAAGTGTTAATTTGGACTACATTCGCATCGTTCATTGTTTTGCCAGTCATTTTAAAGATGCTTAACAGAACCTTTATTCTTTTCCAAAAAGAAGCTTGTTTTTAGGTGATGGTTATGGTATATATGGATTAAATGATAAAATAACTTCATCAAATAGGAAAAATGAAGTTTAAACTTCATTGAAATCAAGGGAGGTGTTAATCATAAGTTCTCTAGTATCAAATAATTACTTGGATCAGCAGCGAGAGTATATTTTTCAAACCTATCCATCAGCAAGGTTCTTAGGCCTGAAAATATGGCGGATCGGTGCGAGACGCAGGTAGGGAAGCTGCCCGAGCATAAACTTTAACTTACAGGAGTTGTCAATGGAGAACATGTCGTTTGAACAATTGGTCAAAGAAAGGTTTAACGAATTATCACCGGGTCAGAAGAAAGTAGCTGAGTACTTGGTTCAACAACCAGAGGAAGCTGTATTTAGCAAAGCTGCACAGATCGGGCGTAAAGTGGAAGTAAGCGAGACAACTGTCATTCGTTTATCGTATGCGCTCGGTTTTAGCGGCTTCACAGATATGCAGGAAAAAATCCAACGACAATTATTTGTAAGCAATCATCAGTCTCCTATAGTATCCGACATAAACAGTTCGGTACACTTCGAACTGTCAGACAAAGAGATCAGTCCATACGCTGAGGTTATTGAAAATGAGATCTTGTATTTCAGACAGATGATTGAGCAATTAAAGACAGAAGAAATGGATAAAGTGATTGACCGTTTGATCCACGCTGATCAAATCCTGATCGCCGGGTTTGGCGCTTCGTATGCAGCGGCCTATTGGTTTTCTTACACGCTTGGCATGCTTCGGGAAAACGTCACGGTTTGTCATCAGACGGGGGAATTTTATCAGAAGATATGCAACCTCACAGAGAAATCCGCGGTCGTTGTCCTGTCTTTCCCGCGTTATAGCAAGGATGCCTTGCACGTCGCGGAATGCGCAAAGAAACTGGGCATCCCGTTGATTTCCGTGACTGATCGCATGCTTTCGCCGGTAGGGCGTATTTCAGATATCACGCTGACAACAAATGTCGAGTCCGACTCTATTGCCACCATCTTCAGTTTTCTATTTCTGATTATTGAGGGGATCAATCACAAAGACAAAGCGAGAATACAAAAACGACAGCAAAAATTGGAGCAATTGTACTCAAGCTATGAAGTTTTTATCGAATAACTCATTTCTTTTTTTGTCAAAATGTCAAGAAAGGGGATTGGCATGTTGGGGAATAGTAAGATGGAGCCGCACATTTATGTACGACTTTTACATTCCGTCGAGGAATTGACCTTGGTGCAGGAACTGGAGGGAATGGTCTGGGAAGCAGATCATCCCCTTCCGATTCATCAAACCATAACGGCAGTAAAAAATGGAGGAATAGTGCTCGGAGCCTATGACGAGGATAAGCTCGTCGGATTTCAGTACAGTTTTGCCGGGTTCGACGGAAAGAAAGCCTATCTATGCTCACACACGCTTGGCATACATACTGACTATCGAAAATGCGGGATTGGGGAGATGCTGAAACGTGCACAGCGAGAGGAAGCTATAAAAAAAGGCTATGACCTGATTACCTGGACGTATGACTCACTGGAAACTGTCAACGCGAATCTAAACATTAAGAAGCTAGGGGCCATATGCTCTCAATACATCGAGAACTGTTACGGAGAAATGCCGGATGCCCTCAATGCAGGAATTCCATCTGACCGGTTGCTCGCGGAGTGGTGGATTATTAGCGATCATGTCGCTGAAACCTTAGGACATAATGGCGGAGCACAGGTTACCATTACGGATTGCTCAACCGTAATTAAGGTGAACATCAATGATCAAGGATATCCTGTTCCGGTGGAGACGATTACAAGCTTGACTACCAAGGACGTAAGACTTCTTGTACCGGTTCCTGCTTTCTATCAAAATATCAAGGGGCACGATTTATCGTTGGCATTATCGTGGCGAATGGCCACACGTTCCGTGTTCACTCATTATTTTCAACAAGGATGGCAAGTGGTTGGTTTTATCAAGAATGAAGTTGCGGAGCACGAAAAAACTAGCAGCGTTCATTATTATTTGTTGGAAAAGAACAAGTAACGATAGGTGGAGGAATATGACATGGAGATCAAGCACATTGTACTGCGACATTTGAAAATGAAATTGTTGCAACCGTTTACAACGAGTTTAGGTACAGAACTCGATAAAGACTTTATACTGGTAGAGATCAAATCCAAACAAGGGATATCCGGCTGGGCAGAGTCCGTAGCCAGTATTAACCCTCTGTATAAAGAAGAAACAGTAAAAACGAACTGGCATGTGATGGAGGATTTTTTAATTCCGCTCTTGTTTCAGAAGGCAATCGAGCATCCGGATGAAGTGACGGAACGCTTTAAGCATATCCGGGGCAATTACATGGCCAAATCTGCCCTGGAAGGGGCGATGTGGGATCTATACGCCAAAGAACAGGGCATTCCACTTGCCAAAGCATTGGGAGGCATAAAAGAGAAAATCGATGTCGGTATAAGCATAGGAATTCAGGATTCCGTTGGGCAATTGCTGCGGTTGGTAGATGAAAACGTAACGAAAGGCTATAAACGGATCAAAGTGAAAATACAGCCAGGATGGGATGTCGACGTCATCCGAGAAATCAGAAGACATTTTCCGAATATTCAGTTAATGGCTGATGCCAATAGTGCCTATACGCTGCAGGACTTGGAACAATTGGCTGCTCTGGATGAGTTCAACTTGATGATGATTGAACAGCCGATTGCTCATGATGATATCATTGACCACGCAGTGCTGCAGGCGAGACTGAAAACACCTATCTGCTTGGATGAGAGTATTCATTCTGTAGACGATGTGCGAAAAGCGATGCAGCTGGGCAGCTGCAAGGTAATCAACATCAAAATCGGCAGAGTCGGGGGATTGACGGAAGCTAAAAAAATTCACGACTTGTGCGCAGAACATCAAATCCCCGTATGGTGCGGCGGCATGCTGGAGGCGGGAATTGGCAGAGCGCATAACATTGCGATCACTACATTGCCCAACTTCATAATGCCAGGGGATACGGCAGCTTCCTCACACTATTGGTCGGAGGATATCATTGATCCGGAGGTAACCGTGGAAAACGGCGTCATTACGGTGCCAACCGCGCCTGGAATCGGCTATGAACCCAATCGCGAACGGATTGCAGAGCGTACGTTGTACAGCAAATATTATCAGGCTTAAGAGGGACGAATAGCCAGTCGCTCATAGGCTACGAGGGAGGTATTTCCCAAGCAGAAGCGAAAGCCGCCTTTATGGAATTGCGAAAAGTATTTTGTGAGGAAGTTCCGGTTGTCCTGATGGGTAATTCTATTATTATTGACGCTACTTCGAAGAAGGTAAAAGGTTATTCATATTTTAACGCTCCGTTTTTCTGGAACACTTCCATCACCAAATAATATCAATCAATCGTTCTGCTTCATGTCGATATAAGAAATGAAGCAGAACGATCATAGGATATCCCTTCACCATTCAACTCCCTTCGGTCTGTTTCTTTCAAACCCGATGTCAACACGAACGGTGTTGCAATTTCATATTAGGTTGGATGTATAGCTTGAAGATGGCTGGTCTACTATCTTTGGTTATTTGGTCGATCCTAGAGGCATGCAACCGCTATTTTGAAAATGGAGTTGTCCCGCAGATATCCATCGTTTTTCCAATGGTACGTTTTGGTCAAATGCTCATCGTAATAGGAATCTAGGAAACAGTCGGTGATAATCTTAGATCTCCCCTAGAATCGATGGGTGTTTTCGATGTGGATATGTTAACTGTTAAGGCGAAAAATTATGCTGTTGACACCCTTGTCTGGGATGATATGATCCGAAACTTTTGACTGGGCAAGAGAATTAAACAAAAGGAGAGTTCTTAAATGAATGGTAGCGGTTTGGATCATAGTAATGGCAATGGTAACGTGAATGACAAGTCAATTCAGAGTGACAGAATAATAGTTGGTGGTGATCTGAGATCTCCCCTAGAAATGATTGACGCTTACGATGTGAACATGTTAACTGGTCAGGCGAAAAACTTGCTGCGTGACGCCCTTGTCTGGGATGCTCATGCTGGCTTTGGGCCTACAGTAGAAGTGGACCTGAATGAATTATCCCACTGGACAAACGCCAATGTCGACTTTCTTTCGATCAATGTCGGTTTTGATGTGATTCCATGGGAAGAAACAATTCGAAACCTGGCGGCATTTCGACACTGGCTGGAGCAACGACCGGATCGCTTCGTACTCGTAGAGCACACGGGGGATATTCTGCGTGCAAAGAGCGAGGGCAAACTGGCCATCGCCTTCGACCTCGAAGGCGCTTGTCCGCTCGGTGGCCAACTCTCTATGCTTTCGTTGTATCATCGGCTCGGCGTCCGCCAGATGCATTTCGTCTACAACCTCAACAATGAAGCCGCAGGTGGCTGCCATGATAACGATCAGGGGTTGACTGAATTCGGGCGTTCGCTACTGAAGGAAGCGAACCGACTTGGGATCCTTGTCGATCTCTCTCATTCTGGCTACCGCACCAGTATGGAAATCATGGAAAAGTCTATTGCCCCCGTTGTGTATTCTCATGCGAATCCGAAGGCTTTGTCTGATCACCCGAGGAATATAACGGACGAACAGATGCGTGCCTGTGCAGCCACAGGCGGTCTTGTCGCGGTAACCGGCATAGGTCAGTTTCTTGGTGATATTGAGGCATCGTCGGCAAGCTTCGTTCGCGCAATCGACATGACCGTAGAGCGAATCGGGGTCCAACACGTCGGAATTGGTCTTGACTATGATTTTGATTTGCAATCCGACGACTTTATCGCCAAATCCCCCAGGTTTTGGCCTTCCGAATTTTATTCCGGTAAATTTGCCAATCTCAGGCCGGATCAGCTACCAGAGGTTACTGAGTTGCTGCTTCGAAAGGGGTATACAGAAACGGACATCAGGGCCATCCTCGGCGGTAATTATCTGCGTGTTGCCGAGAAGGTATGGACATCAATGCAACCGATTTGACGCACATTGAGGTGTTTTTTTGTATAGCCAAGCAGGAGTTCGCCTTTGAATAGTTCATGTTCATTACTATGTGTTGGAAAAGAACAAGTAAAGATAGGTGGCGATCACTACATTGCCCAACTTCATTATGCCAGGGGATACGGCAGATTGCTCACACTATTGGTCGAAGGATTCATTGATCCGGAGGTAACTGTGGAAAACGGCGTCATTACGGTACCAACCACACCTGGGATCGGCTATGAACACAATCGCGAACGGATCGCGGAGCGTACGTTGTACAGCAAATGTTATCAAGCTTAAGAGGGACGAATAACTACCTCCCTCATAGTACTATGAGGGAGGTAGTTATTATGTGACGGACTTATAATAGGGAATTTGGCTCCATCAATGGCTGCTTTAGGAAAGCAGAAAATGATTATGAGAACCTATTATTGAGGGGGGAAAGAAAATGAAAACAAAATCTACAATTATTATTTTACTTGCTACAATTTCTGGTAATTTGGCTGGTGTCTGCGATCACCCAATAGAGGGAAGCCGTTTGAAACAATCCGTAATTCCGAATACATTAACACTAGCGGAAGGTGTTGGACGAGCAAGGAGAGTATGTTTAGAGGAGGTTCGCTCCCCGATCAGGAATATTGTATTGGCCGCTAACGGAAAGCTTCTGATCGAAGGTACCGTATTGGAAGCAACCTGGAAGGATGTAGGCGGGTTCATCGAAGGCACCGTTATTGTAGGTGAAATTGACCATCCTACTACTCCATTGACTTTATGGTTCCGAAATGAATTTATGATTGCCCGAAGAGGAGAGGAAATCATTTCGGTCATTCCAGAGCTGATTTCGGTGCTTGACCGTCATACTGGAATGCCGACCCTAAATCCTTCATGCCAAACAGGCACGGAAGTCGCCGTAATTACGTTACCGGCGCCTGCTTACTGGGAAAGTGAGAAGGGACTGTCCATCTTTGGCCCGACGTATATTGGTTTAGAGAATGACCTTTATATGGCTTTAAAGAAAAAACAGGATTCTTGGACATAGAGGAACTCCATTCAGGGTGAAAGGCGTGAGGGAACATGGACTTCCGAAAATACAAGACATTTCAGGTTGTTGCCGATTGTCTGAATTTAACAAAAGCTGCCGATCAACTA
>NZ_WHOC01000005.1:0-978 GCF_013141785.1 Paenibacillus germinis | reverse complement strand
CCCAGTAAACGGCGGCCGTAACTATAACGGTCCTAAGGTAGCGAAATTCCTTGTCAGGTAAATTCTGACCCGCACGAATGGCGTAACGACTTGGGCGCTGTCTCAACGAGAGATCCGGTGAAATTTTAATACCTGTGAAGATGCAGGTTACCCGCGACAAGACGGAAAGACCCCATGGAGCTTTACTGCAGCTTGATATTGGACTTTGGTACGATCTGTACAGGATAGGTGGGAGCCTTTGAAGCCTGAGCGCCAGCTTGGGTGGAGGCATCGTTGGGATACCACCCTGATCGTATCGGAGTTCTAACCTGGTACCGTGATCCGGTATGGGGACAGTGTCAGGTGGGCAGTTTGACTGGGGCGGTCGCCTCCTAAAATGTAACGGAGGCGTTTAAAGGTTCCCTCAGAATGGTTGGAAATCATTCGCAGAGTGCAAAGGCATAAGGGAGCTTGACTGCGAGACCTACAAGTCGAGCAGGGACGAAAGTCGGACTTAGTGATCCGGTGGTACCGAATGGAAGGGCCATCGCTCAACGGATAAAAGCTACCCTGGGGATAACAGGCTTATCTCCCCCAAGAGTCCACATCGACGGGGAGGTTTGGCACCTCGATGTCGGCTCATCGCATCCTGGGGCTGAAGTAGGTCCCAAGGGTTGGGCTGTTCGCCCATTAAAGCGGTACGCGAGCTGGGTTCAGAACGTCGTGAGACAGTTCGGTCCCTATCTGTCGCGGGCGTAGGAAATTTGAGAGGAGCTGTCCTTAGTACGAGAGGACCGGGATGGACGTACCGCTGGTGTACCAGTTGTCTCGCCAGAGGCATCGCTGGGTAGCTATGTACGGAGGGGATAAGCGCTGAAAGCATCTAAGCGCGAAGCCCCCCTCAAGATGAGATTTCCCAGTATGTAAGACCCCTTGTAGACGACGAGGTTGATAGGTTCGAGGTGGAAGTGCAGCAATGTATGCAGCTGACGAATACTA
>NZ_WHOC01000022.1:0-19534 GCF_013141785.1 Paenibacillus germinis | reverse complement strand
GTAAATGGTGCGGCGAGCTTGAAAAGGTGTTGGAACAATAACCGCAATCGAAATAGAGCCATGGCGGGATTCCTGCCGTGGCTCTGTTGTCAATAGCCGATATAAATATGATCGGTTGCTTTTCTCGGATACCCGTTTTTGTTGGACAGGTTTTCTACTGAGCGTTTATTTGGAGGTCTTTGCTTTGGGATAAAAATTTATAATACAAAAAATTGAGTAATAAACACAACGCCCGTCACTGACTTAATCTCAAGTATAATACCTGTGCGGTCACCCCGTACAGATACCAAACTATTGGCTGGGAGCAATGGTGATATTAATGCGCGAAGTATGGCATTGTTTCTATTTCTTGCAGCTAGGACGAGCTGGGTGGCGAATGCGTTGTTACTGCTAATTTTACGGTATAACGGCAGAATCCTCTTAGAAATGCTTCTCAAGCTGATTACCGTTAAGCGGATTCTCCCTTTTGTGTTGGTCGCATTTTCTACTTGATCCGCGGGAGCCGGAGCTTTAAAGCCGATGCTAAATCCAAATCTATTGGTTCCAAAATCGTTGAAACCAGATGTAACTTCCTTGAATAAACGATTGAGTGATCCAAATTATTGTTCCGGATCGCGATGGTTAAGCGTGTTGCATATACCGGATTACAAACAATTTCACGGTAAATTGGGATCGTTTTCGTAGCCGCTTTTCGCAGCGCTACTACCGTTAATGTACTCAATTTAAGTTCCAACTCCCCTCCTATTAAACTTATATAGTATATTGAATTCTTATAGTTTGGATTGGGTAGTTATATTGGGAGAATATATATTTGATGAACAAGTCTATGTCCAGAATTCCTACTTACACGTGTTCATGCACGTTAGCACAATTCTGCGAGAAATCGCTATATATGTACGAAAGACCAAGGAAAATATGAAACCTGTCACATATGCTATTAGTATCCTAATAGAAAAGGTGTGTGTGACAAATGTCATGTTCATGTGGCTGTGGTAAATGCGGCGGGAGTAAGAAGAAGTCGAATGGGAGAAGCATCCCCATATCGAACGATATCGTATTTTTATTTTGGGCAAAGAATCCTTTGCGTCCTACGTCATTACGCAGAATTCGGAAAGTTAGTATCGTGGGATCCGCCGCCCCTTGTGGAAGCCTCCTCGTTATCGGAAAATCTCTTATCCAGGCTGCAAGATGCCTACTCAGAAACGGTTTTGTTATTGCTAGTAGCCAGACGCCAAACGGCGTAACCGGATTCATAGTGTTTAAACGCCGTCGAAGAGGTCAACCCAACTCTTGTTGCTCTGATTCACATCTAAGAGCTCCAGGAATTAAAAGGAGATCCCCAGGAGTGTACTTTGCAGATGCTGATTTAGAGTGCTCTGGGCTGTGTACAGGTAGGGATCGAGATATTGTGTATGATTGGAAATTAACACCTACGGATAAAAATAATCCAGGTAATCTAAGAATTGTAGGAAGTTCACGTAAAGTAGGTGACGACACAGTTCAAGTAGCTGGAACTGGTACTTTTGATTTAAATGTATTTGTTACGTTTAAGTGTACCGCTGGCCCTCTCGTAACAGCACTATGTAATAGCCAAGCAACTGTTAGATTCACCCAGTAATAGTGAGAAAGTGCAAGGAATCAAATTCCACTCAATAGCTTCTGGTGCGGCCTCACACAGAGAAGGGCATCTTAAGCGATGTATGAGCTGGTAGAAACTTAGATAAGACAACCCATATTTCAATGGTTGTCTTATCTCTATTATATTAATTAGGAATTTTAGTCGGATCAGACCCTTGAGGAAATATTTCTTCAAAGCGGTCCTTTTTTTCGTATAGGTTATACCAAGCATCTGCAATAACATCCGGATCCCCTGCTGTTCCGGCTTGTATCATGGTCCCGATTGAAAGATGCCCGACAAATACACCTTTTTCTTTCAACTCATTGTGCAGGTTTGTAGCATAATTACGAATACCCGACATAACGATTCCGCCATTCCCGACAAAAGGTAAAGGGAACATAGCAGATTGTTAAATTGTCGGGTAAGAGGTGGAGCAAATGGCTACAAAAGTAATGAATCTACGAATGACACAAACGAAACAGTCATTGATTAAAGCTTTTTTTAATTTGGTTTCCAAAAAGGATTTTGAAAAAATAACAATAGCGGATATAACAAAGGGAGCACAAGTTAATCGGGCTACATTCTATACACACTTTAATGACAAATACGACTTATTGGACTATATTTTGGGGGATTCCGCTTCGGCTTCCGTCGTAAAACGTACTTCAGGTGTTGTGAAATTCGATCAAGACAGCATAAATCAACTCGTTTTAGCGGTATGCGATTTTTATCAACAACCGAACATTCAATGTCGCAGCAGCTATGTAGGCTTGGTCTTACCGCAATTGAAAGAAAAAATATTAAATGAGTTGAAGATTTATTTGTCGAAAAGTCTGGAACACATCTATACAGATAACGAGAAGAACATGTATGTGCCTATTTTTGCACAAG
This sequence comes from Paenibacillus germinis, assembly GCF_013141785.1. Lineage (NCBI taxonomy): Bacteria > Bacillati > Bacillota > Bacilli > Caryophanales > Paenibacillaceae > Paenibacillus > Paenibacillus germinis. The sequence continues at coordinate 17,025 of NZ_WHOC01000022.1, read as the reverse complement.
TCATCCATGAAGGTGCCTTGCAATGGGCCACGGAGAACATCACTATGAATGAAGAGGAAGTCGCCAAGAGGGTCGCATTATTAGTAGTAGGTGGATCTCAGTCTTCCGAAGGAACGTTACGCTCCCTCGGAGAACGTTAGTTGAATAAGGACACTGCGGCAGCCGGTCAGAACGATCGGCTGCCTTTTCTACGCTAACGGGCTAATAGAAAGGAGTATGGCAATAACGTAGACGTCTAATTCAAAATTTATGTCCCCGTGATCTCACAGAGACAAGATTGGGAAGCTAAAGGCTTATTGTGCGACGGAAAACTATAGTCCAATAAAAAAACAGGAGAAGGCTGCCGACAGCAATAGATCGGTAGCCTTCTCAGCTTCCACTAAAAATTCAATGCCTTCAGCTTCAAGTAAATTGACAATTGACTTAGTGCTTCCCGAAAGGGAACGGCAATCTGTGATGCACCGTGATCGTTGGAGTCAGACTAACGGATGAGCTCTAAGACACCATAGCTCATCGACCTTCCTCTCCCGGCCATGGTAGCAGTATTGACGGATTCTTCGACCCATTTTCATCATCTGTGGTGCGGCGCTTGCGCTGCATGTTCAGCTAACAGGCAGGTTAAATCAAGGTTTGAAAAGAACCTTAGAGGCAGCCTCTTGGCTTTATTTCTGCTTGGACTGTACCTCTTTCTGGGCATCATCCGCTTGTTTGGCTTGTAATAATTGTTCTTGTCCTTTATCTTGAATCGTCTTAAGTGCCTCATCAGCTGATTTCTTCCCATCGATGACGGCCTGAATTTCTTGATTGGCAAGCGTACTGAACGGCTGGTAGAAGCCACCTGGGATTTTCTCGTAGCCTTTATAGCTTTTATCAGGATTAGGTTTCAGGAGATAAAATGGCTCTAGATTATGGCCGTCCCTCTCTTTAGAGTAAGTGGTGCGGGTCATCAGGCTGTTCGAAGATTTGGACATGACTCTAGCGAATTCATCGCTGTTGATATATTTAATGAATTCCCAGGCTGCCCGCGTATTGGGCGATTGGGCATTGATACCGAATACATTGGATACGGAAACAGTGTTAGAAAAGTCCGGATTTTGCGGATCAACGGGAACCGTGACGATATCCCAATTGATAGGCTTCACATCTTTCAGGCGGTCTTTGGCCTCTTGCAGATTTTGCATCATATAGCTGCCGTCAATTGTCATCGCAACCTTGCCCATAGCAAACAAATTCTCTTTGAGATAATCCTCGTACATGCGTGGCGCATTAGAATCGGCGATTTGTTTTTTTGGCATATACAACGCACCGGATTTCAGAGAGTCGGCGGTAAGCTGCAAAGCCTTCTTCCAGGCATCTGTCTGGATCGTCAGCTTCATCTGCTCAGGATCGATGTAAGACAGACCCAGTGTCGTGCCGATGCTGCTCATATATTGATAGGCGACTCCTTCACGCATGTAAGAATAAGCGGAAAATCCATAAATTCGCTGATCTCCCTGACCGTCGGTCGGGAATCGTTTGGCGAGATTAATGACATCTTCCCAGCTCATCTTATTTTTCGGAAGCTCTATGCCATACTGCTCGAATAGATCCTTGTTATAGTAAAGAGCCTGACTGTAGAAGTCTGGAGAAAGTCCATATAACTTACCCCCGCCTTTGAGCTTAATCGTTTCCAGTGTAGCTGGAAGGATATGCTCCACATCGAATTTATCCTGCTTGATGACATCGTCCAGCGCATACAGGCGTCCTTTTTGTACGAACTTTTCAAGCTGATCGGTACCGTTAACAAGGAGAATATCCGGCTTTTCTTCATCGATGAGTTTATCAAGCGCTTCCTGAGGATCTTTGCCGGGTCCATAAACGCTTTGATTCGAGATGACCTCTACGTCAATATTCGGATTTTTGGCCATGAAAAGATTACCGTACTGTTGGTAAAAGGAATTCTTGTCATAATACATCACTTTAATCGTTGCTTTCTCGTCTTTCCCCAGCTTCTTAAGCGATCCGGCTTCTCTTGAAGTACCGCTAACCTTCTCCGAAAAATTACACCCTGTCAGCGAGGTAATTACCGCAATCGCAGCGAGTGTACACATCCAACGTTTCATTTGATTCCCTCCACATTGTTTCTATTACAAAATATAGTAATAATTCTTTCACTATCATACATATATCGGAATAAAAATACAAATTATACCAAATATAGTAGAGTTGAAGAATATGCTAATTCAATATCTATTGAAAAGGTATCAGAAATTCAGATAAAACGGAGTCACAACGTTGGGCCATGAAAGACATGTTTATAAAGTGAAATATGGCGATGATGCGGAGATCGAATCGTTATATTTCAGAACGTCAGGTGAGGATATTTTAATCTGGAAAAAAGGAATGGATTTGCCCGGCTGCAAATGACGAAGTTGAAGCAGAATTCCGTCCGTAGTGAATAACGTAACGAGGGCAGAATAGTTGAAAAAGGAACTTAAATTTAAATCTCGAATATCTAATGTAATCGGATAGCTAAAAATTTGATGACAGACGGGAGTTAGATACGATGATAATAGGTTTCGGAGGAATATTTTGGAGAACTAAGAATCTTGAAGTTATAAAAAAATGGTACAGTGAAGTGTTGAAGATTGAAATAGAAAATTGGAATGGGACTGTGATAAAACCCCAATTAGGAAATGAGACTATCTTTTCTTTCTTTACCGAGAATGACAGTTATTTTCCAACAGAACAACAAGTGATGTTAAATTTCCAAGTACATAATCTAAACGAGACTATTAAGCATCTTGAACATATTGGTGTACCTCTTGCAAAGAAAAAAGAGATTAGTGAATTTGGAAAGTTTATTTGGATTGAAGATCCTGAAGGTCGGCTGATCGAGCTTTGGGAGAAATAACGAGTTGTAATTCATTTGCTATTGAGCTAACGGGAGAACAGTTAGTTCAAGCATACCTGGGAGCAGATCACCGCGGCAACTGCTCCCCGGAAGGATTCCGTTATTCAACGCAACCTAAAGGAAGTTGCAACAAGGAAAAGAATATGATAATATTCAGCTACATTTAACGATTGGAGATGAAGAGGATAATGTAATATTTCTTGCCCTTTTTCTAAGAATAGAACAGTACTTGTTTTATTCCTGATTAGCAAGAAAGTTACCTTATTCTTTTCACTCAAAATATATCCTTTTTCATACCCTAGCCAGGGTTGAATTTGTCGTATTTTTTTGAGCTGCAGGAAAGGTAACTTTCTTGCAGCTTATTTTTTTTCGACAAAGGAGGATATCTGTGTGTCTACTATTAACATATCAAACCTGACGTTTGCTTATGAAGGCAGCTACGACAACATCTTTGAAAACGTCAGTTTTATGATGGATACTGACTGGAAATTGGGGTTTACAGGGAGAAATGGCCGGGGGAAAACGACGTTTCTCCAACTATTGCTCGGCAAGCATGAATACAGAGGCCATATTTCGTCGCAGGTAGAGTTTGAATATTTTCCATTCCATGTGGAGCGCAAGGAAAGTCTTACGTATGAAGTAATTGAAGATATTTTCCCGGACTATGAGCACTGGCAATTAATACGGGAGTTTTCGCTACTAAAAGTGTCCGAGGACGTTTTGTATCGCCCTTTCAATTCGTTGTCCAGCGGCGAACAGACCAAGGTGCTGCTAGCGACCTTGTTCATTAAGGAAAACAGCTTCCTGCTCATTGACGAGCCGACAAACCACTTAGATATGAATGCGAGGAAGCTTGTAAGCCAATATTTGAGATCAAAGAGCGGGTTCATTCTTGTATCTCATGACAGAGCGTTTCTCGATCATTGCGTCGATCACATTCTCTCCATCAACAAAACCAATATTGAGATTCAGAAAGGCAATTTTTCGAGCTGGTGGGAAAATAAGCGGAGGCAGGATCAGTTCGAACTTGCGACGGACGAAAAACTCCGTAAGGACATCAAACGGTTGTCCGATTCGGCTAGACGAACTGGGAATTGGGCGCATGCAGTAGAAAAAAGCAAAAACGGCACAAGAAATTCAGGCTCCAAAATCGACAAAGGCTATGTAGGCCACAAAGCCGCCAAAATGATGAAGCGCTCGAAATCGATTGAACAAAGGCAGCAATCGGCCATCGAAGAAAAATCCAAGCTTCTGAAAAATATTGAAAGCTCAGAAAGTCTGGAGATTACGCAGCTCTCTTATCATAAGCCTCAACTTGTGGAGCTGGATGCGGTTTCGATTTATTACGGGGAAAGACAGGTATGCGAGAATGCAAGCTTTACGATTGAGCCAGGCGAATGCATTGCGCTAATAGGCCCGAACGGCTCGGGAAAATCTTCGATTCTCAAGCTGATATGTGGTGAGGGGCTAAGCTACACCGGAAGCTTACGGAAGGATAGTCAGCTTCGAATATCGTACGTATCGCAGGATACTTCCCACCTTCGTGGAAATTTGTCGGACTATGCTAGGGAGCATGGAATTGACGAAAGTTTGTTTAAATCGATTCTTAGGAAGCTTGATTTCTCCAGACCCCAGTTTGAAAAGGATATGTCGGCGTTTAGCGGCGGCCAGAAGAAAAAGGTGCTGATCGCCAAAAGCCTGAGCGAGCAAGTGCATTTGCATATTTGGGACGAACCGCTTAACTTTATTGACGTCATCTCGCGTATGCAAATCGAAGAACTGCTGCTTGAGCATACCCCAACCATTCTATTCGTGGAGCATGACAGCGAGTTTTGCAAGAATATCGCGACAAAGATTGTAGAATTGACAAACTAACCTTTCTTGGAGGATGAGGTCAATGATGATTGAGGTTGAAGTTGAGGTTGTAGATGATTTTGTGAACCTGCTCATTTCGAATGAGAAGGTTCACGAAAATATAATGTCGGGGATTTACCAGTTTATCGACAAAGGCACATGGCGTTTCTTCTGCAAACGCATCGTGGAAAGCTCAGTTTTGATTTCCAATGATTTTTCGCAGTCATTCTCGTACAATTGTGATCAATATCAATTAAATACTACTTCAAAGAAGAAACATGTTTTTTCTAATGTTCCGCAATTTAGCAGGAACATCGGGGAGGCCACGTTATCAACGGTAAAACGTCACATTTGTGGCAACTATATCACGGGAATCATGCTCTCGTCTTTTACTTTTAAGAGGCGGGAGCTTTTTTATTTTAGCTTGTCAAAATTAGATGACAAGAACTTGCGGACATTCCCGATAGATATGGATGGCTATGTAATCTTGGGCAAGTTAGTTGCTGGTTGAGGGACGGGCAGTTTAGCGTAATAGTGCGCCAGTGAATCCTGCCGCATCGTCATATACAACCCGAAAGGGACAAGAGGGAGTCGAACCCCGTCTTGTACGGTGAAGACCATGGAACGTGTGAAGAACTTGGAAAAGCAGCGCGGAAGCATCCTCTGGTGTATGGGGAACAGCATGTAGTAACAGTTGTGTCTGGAACTAGGGTGACCCTGTCTCCTCAGCTCGAGTGGGTCGCACTGAACCGGGGCGGGGTAATCGTCCTGGCAACGTTGTCGAAGGCTGCCAGCCAGTCGGTCGTTATGATGCTGCCGATGTAACCGTCTGGCCTGATCAGCACCAACGTGTCGCCGGTGATGCCGTAGATGCTGGTCAGCTTGCCGGATGTATCGTTGAGGCAATTGTAATCGACTCCACGTGCGGTACCGATGGCGTAGCGGCGCAATTCGGCGCTGCCGGTCGACCAGGTTAGCTCGGGGAGTGACTTGGCGGCGTTGGCGCCGAACGCCAGCAGGGTAAAGTGTGGCCCCTGGTAGATGTCGAACAGACGTCGTGCCCCGCCGGGTCCGGTGCAGGGCGCATCAGGTGCCCGGTCGCCCACATGCAGGGTCTTGGTGGCCGGTGCGTTGGTGGAGGCGAGTGGCCCACCGTGGTATGAGATTCCGAGCTGCCGCTCCTCGTCGCCGCGCTTGAGGCCGGAAAGACGGCGCTGGTCGAGACTGGCGTATAGCTCGCTGGACTTGCCGAGGACGCGTGCGGCAATCGGCTGCCGTTCGGCCTCGTAGCTATCGAGGAGGCTGTCGGGTGCTCCAGCGATGACTTGGCCGAGTTTCCAGCCGAGGTTGTAGGCGTCCTGCACGCCGGTGTTTAGTCCCTGTCCGCCGGCCGGGGTGTGGACGTGGGCGGCGTCGCCCGCCAGGAAGATTCTGCCCGCACGGTAGCGCTCGACGAGCCGGACGTTAGGCCGGAACACCGAGGTCCAGGTGATGTCGTGGAGCCGGAAACCGGTGAGCGTGTGGAACTGGGTGGCCAGCGCGGCTTCGTCGAGGTCAGGCGTCTCGTCCGGTGTCAGCCGGATCATGACCTGGAACTGGTTGGAGTGGGGCAGCGGGCATGCTCCGACAGATTTGCCGTGCGTGCGTGGCCAAATATGCCACCGGTTGCGCGACAGTCCGTCGATCGTGCCGTCGATGATGAGCGTACGATCGGAGTCATTGGTCTCTCCGACGAACCGAATACCCGCAGCCTTGCGGACAGTGCTCGAGCCGCCGTCGGCCCCGACCAGATACCTGCTACGGACCTTCTCCCCCGAAGAGAGCGTCGTCGTCACCCCATCGGCATCCTGTTCAAAACCCTCCACTGCGGTGCCAAACTCGATGCGTAGCCCGAGGCGGTCGAGCAGGCGGTGCAAGATGGCGTCAGTGCGGTGCTGCGGCAGCAGCAGGATATTCGGATACGGCACGTTGGGCGTCGGTCTGTTCCGCTGCTGCATCCTCCACGGAACGGTGATCGGACCGAGATGGAGGCCCGCGAGCGGGTACGGGCTGCCCTCCGCGTGAGCCTCACCAAGTACGCCGAGGTCTTCGAAGACCTCCTGGGTGCGCGGCTGGACTCCTTTGGCACGGGAGCCCTTGAAGGCATGTGGTGCCTTGTCAACCAGTCGCACACGAAGGCCGCGCCGCAGCAGGTCCGCCGCCAGTGTGGAGCCGGTCGGGCCGGCTCCGGCGACGAGTACATCGATGTCGTGGTGCTCGGTCAAAGTGGATCGACCTCCTATTGCCTTGTTACGCAATTGATTGGATACCATGCTTGTCATTGCTAACCTTCCTCTCTGTTTTTCTGAATGCGTAAAACTTCTTGCTGTCTACGATTAAGATAAATACGATGGTCGAAGATAATGACAACTTTCATGGGGAGCTCCCCCTTTATAATGTTTGTTTCCGTGGAAACAATATGTTTCCTTTGAAACAATATTAATTTGTGCCCCTTTTTTTGTCAATATTATTGTTTCAAAGGAAACTTTAATTATCGCTTTTCCCTTGATATACTGGTATCAAGTTAACTATTGGAGGAGAAATTAATGATCAATCATTCAATGGAAAAGCAAAATAAAGATCGCTTAATCAAGGAATTGTTGGAAACCGTGAATGAAATACAGCTTAAATTCCAATCGGAAGATGACGAAGAGAAACAGTGGCTGATCCAGAATAGCCCTAATCCTGTTGTTGCAGAGTTGATGAAAGAAATGACTGTTATGATGCTGCATGTGCTGGATGCGATTGGCAAGCTGGAGCCTGTAAACGGTATAACTATTTCGAAGCAATTCGGCATTTCCAAAGGGAGTGTCTCCAAAATCACGAGAAGGCTGGTTGATAAACAAATCATCTTTTTTGAATACCTTCCGGATAACAAAAAAGAAATTCTGTTCCGTACCACATCACTGGGCAAACAGATTTATCTTTTGCATGAAGCTTTGCATCATCAAATTGATATCGGGGTCAATCGTTTCTTGCAACGGTATAACGAAGATGAATTGCGATTTCTCGTCAATGCCTTTCGCGAAACTTTGCATACATCATGGATTCAATCGGAGACATACGGGCAATCAATCGCACCTAGTCAGAGAGATGCGTGCACAAACGAAGAGCCAGACACTGACAAGGCCCTTCGTTCTTTAACGATTACCGAGGAAATGAACGAAATCATGGCGATGCTCAACAAGCTGGATTCCCGCAACTTAAAGAAAGCGAAAGCGATTCTTAACGATGTTTTTTTTTCAGTCTATGAGGATTAGAGTGAGCACAAGTAAACGGTATTTCATAAACAATTATCCGACGAAGATATTGTATGGGCACCCACACCTGAGAGCAACAGTATTGCCAATTTAGTGGCGCGCATTTGGGGAACTGTTCATCAACGAATTGAAACAGCTTTCTTTAATGTTCCAGATATTAGAGACAGAAATATGGGCCACTCGATATAATCTACCATGATATATGTGCTGAAAAAAGATTATCTCGGTGAACCTGGTCGTGATGTCCCACTGTATGATGTTGATGGGTAAACCATAATTGGTGTGTTTCATGTTGTAGGAAAGTAACAAAAAAGTAAGTTCAAGTGTTACGCTAACGGAGAACCGATAGTTCAATAAAACAGCGGCAGTCTAGGACTTTATTTTCTCGTCCATGGCTGCCACTGTTTCTTTTATTGGGGTCAGTCTAATACTTTATTTTCTTTCAACACCAACTTAGGCAGTTTCGATGACACCCCATAGAGGGTTCTATGGAATAGACGTGACAAACCCGCTTCTATAGGAGTGGGATGTTGATGGTAAGAAGCCCCGACTTCAACTTGTGCTAGCAAGTAAGTGGGGGAGGTTCACTATGATCGAAGTGTTGGTTATTGTATTATGGATAATAGAACGACTTGCCTCAATAGGATATAGAAGCCTTTATGGAATTCAAGGTGTAAGATGGCAAGTTCACTCGTTAAATAGGAGGATTACATGGCCTGGAGCAAATTGAAGCAACTTCTGGAGAGCTTTCTCTGTCCTGCGTTATATGGAAGGTTCGAATACCGCGCAACCAGCTACCGTTATTTACCTGATAAAGCAGGACTTTGTTATATTGCGGTAGATAAAAAGAACGTACTCAATATGAGTGATATAACTACCTTAATCAGATGGTATCATACGGAGCTGGAAATAAAGAATGATCCAGATATCCAAATTCCTATCAACAATGAAGATATTGAATCTGTCAGAAAAGATACCAAGGGGATAGTTCCGGAGGATCGTCTCAAAGTAATTGCAAGAAATAGAAAAATATCAGAATATGCAAAGGAGATTTTATCAGAACAGTCAGCATTAAGTAAATCCAATTTTATTGTTGTAGCAAATAAGTTTTTATCTATTTCTATAGAGGAAAGCCTAGAGAGCAATGATATCTTATTGAATATTTTAGCTTTGGTGGACAGAAGAGTTGGAAAAAAGCGAATTTTAAACATGACCGAGAAGATGAAGTTAAAGCATCCAATTGTGCAGTATTTTTATGAGCTACGGCTTAGCACGTTATAAATGTTAATAAATAGTGTTTACTATCAAAATGCCACAGTTACATGGCTGGAATTTAATATTTATAGGACTAGAATATGTTAATACCGAATAGTGAATTATGTTAAATTTTTGTTGTTTCGATGTAGTAGCGTTTAGGGGGTTGGGGGAAAACCGGCGGGCTAAGGCAAAACGACTCTACTAAGTGAATCATACAAGTGAATACACACATGGGGAGAGTGGGTCATTCCGGGGAACAACAACGACGAACAACAAGTATTATACCTAGAAGATTGAATCTTCTGAGATGTAAGCCGGAAACGAAACATCTTATAAAGCTAATGGTGTTAGAGATCGGATGACGTGTGTGTCGGGTGACAATAACATTATCTCATTCCCGACAGATGGTTGGGAGTGAATGAGGTGGATATAGAAATACCTGGAAAGGATACCTATGATTGAACCGAGGGACGGGCTGGATAGTTCAATCTTTACTCCATCTGGGTGAACCTGCTATTCTGGAGTTACTATTTGATGGAGGCATAGCAAAATTGATATTGAGTAGGAACGAATTACGAGTAGGGTCACACAATTTAAAAGTCGTACATCTACACCAGCAAGAAATTGGAGTAATTGTGACAGAAGAGTTGGGTCATCATCTACTTATTGACGCAGCAGATTCTCCTGAGATGTTTTTTCTATCATCTCTCTTTAAGCATTGTCATGAAACTGATGACGTGCTTTATCTTCAACGAGAAAGTCCTGTAAATGCTGATCTTTTTATTTTCAATGGTGCTGCCACTCCCTTAAACCGAAAGCTTATTAAGGAAATAAAAATGGCTCTTAATCGCTCTAAGTCGAAGGAAAAAATTGATTTAACAGTTGAAAGCAGCGAAAATGAGACGTTTTGGGATAAATGGGAAAGTTGGAAGTATGAGAAACAGTTAAGAATCGATGCTAGTAAAGACCTTGTCCTCCTAAATGCCTCAAGATTAGGACTTGAATTGTTGACCCACTCCTGCGCACATTTGGCTTCTTCGTTTGCTGGACATTCTCATTTTAATTGGTACTCGATTTCAAACTCACCCGAGCTAATTATTCGTAATATTGCTCGAAATGATTAAGCTAACGCAGAACGATAGTTGAATAAAGATACGACAGCAGCCGGTCAGAACGATCGGCTGCTTTGTTCGCCTAACGGGTAGGTTTCTCTTTAGTTGTCAAATCAAACTATAACGGTTTTACAGGTACACATATTTCGCAATAATCGTTGTAAATCATATCATTAGTGTATCTTTCAAAAATCGGTTTATTATCAATTTGATAATCGTTTGAAATGACAATGCAAGCATCATATCGACAGTTTTCAGGTAGTATCATTTCCGGGTTATCTTGGGGAATTCCGAGTATTATTGCAGATTCAGTAAGTAGATTTTTCTCCTTGGCCCATTTTTTTAACTTTTCCATTGCTTGAATGTTTCCAGTGCCATATGGCCCTACTTGTCGCACATATGCGATGCGATAAGTTGGAAGAGTTTCGACTTTAATATTCATACCTTCTTCTTCCTTTCTGTATTCTATTTGGTACATTTCGAATGCTAACATGATATAAAAATATAATCAGTTCTTTTTTTTAAAACTCCAAAATTTAGGCAGCCTAGTTAACTTTGAGAGGGGGCATGTCTAGTGAAGATAGGAATTGTGGGTGACTATAATCCTGAATATCTATCACAGCTCGCTACAGATAATGCACTTATTCATTCATCTAAGAAATTAGGAATCTCTATCGAGCAAGAGTGGATTCCTACAACTACTATATTTGAACAAATTGATACCATCAAAGAAACATATCAAGGTTTTTGGATAGCTCCCGGTTCCCCTAATTCTATTGATGGGGTATTAAGTATTATTGAATTTTCTCGCGAAAACAATGTGCCTTTGTTAGGAACTTGCGGTGGGTTTCAATACATCATTATGGAGTATGCAAGAAACAAATTGATGTTGAAGGAAGCAGGACACGAAGAACGAGATCCTCACTCAGCTCAATTAGTTATTAGTAAACTTACTTGTTCACTAGTTGGTCAAATAGGCGAAGTCATAATAAAGAAACCTTCGAGAATGTTTGAAATTTATCAAGAAACAAATGTAATTGAACAGTTTAGGTGCAATTATGGACTTAGTCCAGAATACGAATCTCAAATTCATGAAGGCGGATTAAAGATAGTTGGAACAGATTCCATGGGAAACCCAAGAATAATTGAATTACCAGAACACAATTTCTTCATAGGTACATTATTTGTTCCACAATTAAAATCGACCTCGGAAACACCACACTGCATCGTTGATACCTTCATTGGTTCTGTAATTAATCTGGTTTAGTTGAACCAAGGAATTCCGCATATTATTCCATCCTCTGTAGTGGACAGCTTGGCTGCAAGGATGGATAACGGGTGCTTTAAGCTGAAGAAGAAGTTTTTGGTCTAAGAACAAAATATAATTAAAAAAACTGCGCCGAAATGGACGAGTCTTTTGTGTTTTTATATACCAATTAGTATTCTAAACAGGAATATCTATAATAACCCCTAACACAATACTATAATTCTATAGGGTGTGGATTGGGCGGGGATACTTTTTGTGGCAGGTCCGTAAATAACAATTAGATCTCGGTTCGCAGGGGTTCTTGAAAAGAGTTGCCCATTTGTTAATACTATTTGAGTATATGGAGAAATATTTAATCGTAATCGTCCATCACTACTCTCCAACTCACTATTAAAATAATCCACTTTTACATTCTGATATGGGCTATCTTTAACCATGACAAGTGCTTGATATTGTGGAGGGTAAATAAGAAGAGCAGGTGCATTTCCGTCATAATATCCAGTCACGCGATCTCCTACTCCCACCATTACATGGTCTACAAAGTAAGTTGTGGGTGACACCACGAAATTTACTAATGCTCCCAATCCGTTTTCTACAGATATTAATTTATAACAGCCTTCTCGTTCACCATTTTGACCTGTAAAAAAATCACTAATCATAGTGACAGTCCCGTAAAAAGAATAAAAATTTGTCATACAATACCTCCATTGCTTTATAAAGATAATGCATAAAGCGAGCTTTATATTTCGACATTAGTAAAGGCTACTGGACCTCGCCTTGAACTTGTTGTTTTAATTTTCCATTTCCATGGTAAAGCTGTGATAGATAATCATATGATTCCGTCCCCATTTACATCACCTAGCTTCAGGTCAAGTAAAGTAATGTTTCTGGAATGAGTATAGTTACTATACGGCTGCCCTAAAAATTGTCTGAACGAAGAAACATCCCCTATTCGTAAAGTCAAATAACCTGTGTTTACAGTATGTAGGTTAATAACTATATGATTGTGCAGATGCCCATAAAGGATATGAATATTCCTCAGTGAATAGCTGAGTTATTGCGCTAACGGAGAACAATAGCCCTCTCAGCTAAATGGCAGATTAGTGGAAGGAGAAGAATTTGGGAGGTTTTCTGATAAATGAAACTAAGCAATCTTATAATCGTTGTAATGGCGCTCTCGATGATAGTAGCTTGTTCTAAACAACAAACAAATGGAGAAAAAGAAATCAGCAACAAAATCAATGAAAAGGAAGATGTAATAAGTAGCCACGGAATTATCGTGAAGAATCGTGAAAAGCTGGATGCTTTTATTAATAAAACAAGCAGTACCCAACGAGTGGTTCATTACACCATTGAGGGAGATCCTATCTTCAACGACTTAAAATATAACGATAATAAGTTTGAAATGCGATATGATACAACAAAAGACAAATTCGGTGCGCCAGTTGTAAAGACATACACTTGTGCAAAGTTTGAAAGAAACGAAACAGATAAATTCCTGAAATATACTCTAACGGGGTGTGATGGAGATAGAAAAGAAATTGAAGTTCTCCAAATACCATTTGATGTGGAGAAGCAAGATATTTTTGAATTTGATCTAAGGTATGGAGTAAACCAAAAGAATGAAATAAATACAATCAATAAAAAGTTAGTTAAAGACCTCCAAAATGGGGAAGTAACCGAGGTTAGTGATTTTCAATTTATTATTGAAGACCGTCAAAAAATATATAAAGAAATGGTTCTTGCCAATTACTTAGGTGAGAAAAAATTATCCAGCCAATGCAATCGAAAACCTTTTGTAAGTTATGATTTAACTGTTAATATCAACAGTGGAAATCGTCATTATCATTGGACAGAATGTGATAATAGCGAAGATGGTATATTGATGACTCAATTGGCAAAAGCAATTATCGATATTGTGCAAGCTAAAGACATGTATAAGCAGCTACCAGCGGTTAAGGGGCAATACGAATGAAAGTCTAGACAAGTACGTTGTCTATTGAGTTAACGACGAAGCATAGAACGGCAGCTGTCATTTTGGGTGTATTTTCCTTAAAAAACTCTGAATGGAAGTGTTCCTGTGGTAAGAAAGGCTGTTATTACGTTTTTATTGTTAGGACTCGGTATTATTTCATTTTCCATTTGGAACTTTGTCGATGATGATGTAAAAAGGGTATTATTTGAACGACAACGTGCTTGGCAGGATCAAGATTTTCAGAAGGTAAAGCAAGTGTACATAAAAACTGAAACACAAGAAGTCCTTTTGACGGAAGATAGCAAAATCATAACGGAGCTTATGAAGGATTTAAAATATAAACTGGCAACAAATCAGTATTGGTTAGTAGAAGCTAAAAAAGGTGGATTTATCCCTTACAATAAGGGGGGATGGGAATTAGTCTTTAAAACTGATGAATATGAGAACTTGGCTTTCGCAAAATACTCACAACAAGGTGACGTGCTTACTTATCAAACGTTCTATGGGCCAGTTGCCACTTTTGCATCAAGCGAAGTTTTAAAAAAGCTACTTAGAGAAAAAGAATTACTATAGTGGTGATATTGGTAATGTGATTTATAGGGGGAGCAAGATGAAAATTGTAATTGCAACCGATTCAGACTATGAATATATACGAGATCATGACCATCATATTTTGCAGAGCTTAATATTGCCGAAAATACACGGACATGAAATATACTTATTGCGAAACGAAGAAGACATTAATATCGGATGGATGAGGTTCGGATATTTCTGGGATAATACACCTTTCATGAATATGATTTGGGTAGACGAACAATATCGAAGCAAGGGTGTAGGAAAGCAAGTTGTCCTCTTCTGGGAAGATGAAATGCAAAAAAAGGGTTTTAAACTGGTTATGACTTCTACTCTGGCTAATGAAAATGCACAGCACTTCTACAGAAGTTTAGGATATCAGGATGCAGGCTGTTTAATACTTGAAAATGAGCCGTTGGAAATTATTCTGACTAAAAAAATAGTTTAGTTCCCGCTAACGAGGAGCAATAGTTGAATGTACTCAGGACGAGGCTGCCGGCATATGATCGGCAGCCTTTATTACGTAACTGTTAGTTTGGTGGAGCACTGAGCTTGCAACTAAACAACAAATTAATGCGTCAAAATTCATTGGGGGTGCTATATGATGAGGACTTGGATTGCAACAATTCTTATCGTTATTTTGATATCAATGCTAATTACATCGTGTTCAAAAAAGCAAACTGTTACTGATCAGGTTCAAGAAAATGTCGCGGAATCATTGTCTGTCTCTGAACAAACTGTTGTTCTTTTCGGTGACGGAAACAAAATACAAATAAATGACTCATTAGTTGTTGGAAAGATAATGAATGACATAAAGGCAATGACTTTTACAAAGGTTGAAGGACCTGATACAGTTGGGCAGAATTTCACATTGATGTTTTCGAGTGATAAGAAATATTCCAGTACAGGTTACTTCGTAATAAACAAGGTCTATTACAAAGCTACGGACGCAAAACTTGCCTCAGAGATAAATAAGTACGTCCTGGATTATGGTAGAAGCATCATGTCCAGTTGTTGCCAGGAGTCTGAGTGAACTAGTAAAAGACTGCACCTAATGACAATAAACTCATTACGCTAACGGAGACGATAGTTAAATAAAATGAACAAAAAATGGTGTATAATGGTAAACGTGTTCAAGGATCTAAAGGGGAGGGTTAAGGGAAATGTCGGAAGAGTTTAATCGGGAAATACTTGATGAACTTAAGAAAATAATTCAAAAATGCTAACGGAAACAAGAGCTCATCAAACGTGCCAACATAGGTCATCCTCGGTCCATCTGTACGGGGGACTTTGCTTCCTTGAATTCCTGAATAAAAAGTAAATATAAGGCGAATAATTGCCTAGTAATGAAATCCACCTTAAGGAGGCTTGCAATGACTGAAAACAACCAGTTTGATGAAGTCGAAGACTTCGTGAGCTTTGAAGCTATGTCGGCTATGACTGCTGCTGAGAAACCAGATGAAAGCGAAAACCCTGATGATCATGATCCGAAGAAAGAAAATCAATTCTTATATCCGCCGATTAATCCGCATCCCCGAAATGACTTAGAATAGTGTCATCTGTCAATGTACCCGATAAATAAGTATCCGATGAAGTTTGGTTCTCGTCAGAGGGAAAGATAGCTCGATTGAGGCTGCTGATACAGATGCAGCCTTTTTTCTGCCCTAAACAACATTCTCATGGGGTATACAGCTTACTTTCCCGCCGATCACAGCAATACAGGGTAATGAAATCCTGCGAATGACTGAGTTTACATTAGGTTAACGTTTTGCGTAGCAGATGGGGGTGACCTTAGAACATCTTTCTACTGGAATACCGTGCTGAATACATCGCCATGTGGGCTGTATGCCCCCGGCGGTGTTTTTATGTTTGGAGTCAACACTCAGTTGCTGAGAGTACATATAGCACGAAGATGAATAGTAGAATAACCTCGTTTGTTCTAAAAAAATTTCAATAGAATAATTTTTATATAATATGAGGAACGCCTGATTCCACGAAGAACTGTTTAAATCGACTGACATAATGTAGATTACTTCCTCAGTAATCAATAATGGAGGATGCAACGATGGCCATTATAGAGCAGACGATTTTCAATTCATTTGGGAACAAAATTATTACTAAGGATAAAGAGATTCATATTGTCGGCAAAATGGATGAACCGCTTATTTTAATTTTGGACAATGTATTAAGCTACACAGAATGTGACGCGTTGATTGACTTAGCTAATAACAGAATGCAGCGAGCTAAAATCGGCAATTCTCGCGTAGTAAGCAATATTAGAACAAGCAGCAACATGTTTTTTGAGGAAAGCGAAAATGAATTGATTCAAAAAATTGAGACCAGAGTTTCTGAACTGATGAATATACCGCTCTCACATGCTGAACCGCTGCAAATATTACATTATAAAGCTGGGGAACAGTATCAGCCTCATTTCGACTATTTCACATCCGGAAATGTTGTAAACAATCGCATCAGCACACTGGTGATGTATTTAAATGACGTGGAAAAAGGCGGCGAAACGTATTTCCCTTCGCTTCGTTTTGCAGTAACGCCGAAAAAAGGCAGTGCCGTCTATTTTGAATATTTTTATAACGATAATCGCTTAAATGAACTAACATTACATGCAGGAAATCCCGTCGCAATCGGGGAAAAATGGGTAGCGACCCAGTGGATGAGAAGACAAAGACATCGCAACATTTAAAGGACGAAATTCATCCGTCGTCCTGAATATTTGATTCAACCAACGGAGAACGAGAGTGGAGGATTTTGCAACGATGTAGCTCCTCTTTTTCATT
>NZ_WHOC01000147.1:0-893 GCF_013141785.1 Paenibacillus germinis | reverse complement strand
AATACAGGGTCCGGTTTTTTCATGTAATGAATTGCTTAGCGGACGATTATTTTCCCGTTTCGTGAGGTGACCCCTACCGTGACGATTTTTACAAGGAAAAAGAAAGGGAGAATTCTGAAAACAAATTAAATTGATGCCCCGCGGATGATGGCTTGAAATTTAATGGGCGCTTAGATTATTTTATGTTGTAGATGAGTACATCGTGTATAATTATATCGTAAAGATTGGCGAAAATTCTATTTGATGGTTTTCAAGGATCGTAGAGTTGAATCGCAAGAAATCAATGTCTAACAATATATATCTTGGTATAATGCTGATCTCAACAAATAAAGGGGATATAAATGAACAAAGAGGATGTTAAGCAACGTATTAAGGATTACCAGCAGGCAGAAGGAGTGCATCCTCTTACTTGCGGAAACAACAGTAAACACGAGAAATTATACCCTAAGGTGCTTGAACAAGGGTTGGTACTTCTTTGCCCTAATTGCAGTTACACTCAGACATACATTCCTGATCTCTTTTTCGATGATGGTTTTTATGAGTGGCTGCGGGGCATGAAGAGCTTAATTTAAGTCGAAGGCGGTAAGTAATTTTGAAAAGGATACTTACAGCAGCGTCGGCACTCTAATTCCCAAACAGCCTGGCTGTGTTGTAAAACACGGCAGGCTGTCTTTAGCTAACCTTAATGTTTTGAAGCAGCGCATGGCGGTGGTATAACGGCAACTGTCCAATGACACAAAGGTGCCTACATAAACCAATGCGAGAAAGCTTGAGAAATCAAGCTTTTTTTATGATGGATTCCTGATCTTGGCAAGATCCACGGACTAGTTCGGAGACTTGATCAAAGGCGCTGCAGCATCATTTTGGAATTATTTTGTTTAAAAAGGATAGTA
>NZ_WHOC01000146.1:0-535 GCF_013141785.1 Paenibacillus germinis | reverse complement strand
TGAATATATTGATCCTCTCTTTGGCCATAGTTATATCCGGTAATATCTACGGAATTGCTGTACCCGCCGTCATTCCACCCGTGATTCATGCAAGCTATGGTTGGGCGAGTAGGATCGATGACGTGCGTAATTCGTGACAAAGTATCCAACATGCGCGAGCCCATGATGGTACCTTCCAAAATTTCCTCGTTCTCCATGCTCCACATAATGACGGAAGGGTGATTTCGATCCCGATAGAGCACCTCTTTCAGGTTTGCAATCCCATCCGGAGATATATCTAGTTTCCTGTTCTCGTCCATCACGAGCATGCCGAGTCTATCACATAGATCTAGAAGCTCCGGTGACGGTGCATGGTGAGCACATCTGTAGGCATTACATCCCATTTCTTTAAGAAGTTTGATTTTATATTCCGTTACTTGATCGGGTAGAGCAACACCAACACCCGCAAAATCCTGATGATTGCATGTTCCTTTTATCAAATACGGCTTGCCGTTCAGAAAGAAGCCCTTGTCTGCAGTAAATTGTAATGTTCGTA
>NZ_WHOC01000145.1:0-671 GCF_013141785.1 Paenibacillus germinis | reverse complement strand
TTTTTGAATGGAAATGGTACGGCATTCAACTGAGGGACGGGCAGTTTAACGAAGTAATTCTTATCATATCAAGTTTAGTTTAGATTCTAAGTAATCAAGATGCTTTTTTACCTCAATCCAATTTGAAGCACGAAATACCAAATCATGAGTAACGGATAAATTATATGACTGTTCATACAAAATAACTGGCTTATTTACTAGAGCAAACTCCTCTGCATAGTGAGGACCATCATCAATTAACACAACTACTTTTGAATTAATACATTCTTGGAGTTTGTTTTCAACAAGTGTAATATTGTGATAATTAATCTTATGATGTTTAAGCCATTCAATGGTAACATCGCGAAAAAGTAATGGTCGAGCAGTAATAATTGATATTTGATGCTGATTAAACAGTTGCTGTAATATTTCAACAGCCATCGGCAAAGGTGATGAGTTCCAATGAATTTCATGCCCATATTTATTATAAATTGCATCACGTTCTGCCTCATCCCACCCATATAAACGGTATAGATAAAAATCATTAACATCGTCGGGTGTTAATGATAATCCAGATGCTCTATTATAATATTGCAAATGAGCTGAAGTGGCATCAAGAATTGTGTTATCTAAATCTACTCCAATATGCAAAGGGGTAACAACTCCTAACTAAATAACTAGCTATTTCGGTA
>NZ_WHOC01000144.1:0-85193 GCF_013141785.1 Paenibacillus germinis | reverse complement strand
TTTATAACATATCAGGCTTTTCATGGAGAGGTGTCCGAGCTGGCCGAAGGAGCACGATTGGAAATCGTGTAGGCGTCACAAGCGTCTCGAGGGTTCGAATCCCTCTCTCTCCGCCACCAATAAACTTTTACATAAGAAAAGCCTGTTTACGAGGCCCGTTGGTCAAGTGGTTAAGACACCTCCCTTTCACGGAGGTAACAGGGGTTCGAGTCCCCTACGGGTCACCATCAATTTTCTAGTTCCATCCCATGGAGGCTTAGCTCAGCTGGGAGAGCATCTGCCTTACAAGCAGAGGGTCGGCGGTTCGATCCCGTCAGCCTCCACCATATTTTATACTTAATAAAATATCATGCTAGTAATGTCGCGGGGTGGAGCAGCCCGGTAGCTCGTCGGGCTCATAACCCGAAGGCCGCAGGTTCAAATCCTGCCCCCGCAACCAAACTCTTTTTGAGAGTTGTTTTACATAGTGTGGAGCTGTGGTGTAGTGGCCCAACATGCCTGCCTGTCACGCAGGAGACCGCGGGTTCGAATCCCGTCAGCTCCGCCATTTTTTTATTTCCAGACATGAGTCATTAGCTCAGTTGGTAGAGCACCTGACTTTTAATCAGGGTGTCGTAGGTTCGAATCCTACATGACTCAGTAGTATAGGGAACTTTAGACATAGTCTAAAGTTTCTCTGATTTTGCGGTCATGGCGGAATTGGCAGACGCGCACGGTTCAGGTCCGTGTGGGCTAACCCCCCGTGGAGGTTCGAGTCCTCTTGACCGCATCATACTCTACGAACGAAACCCTTCTTAGGAAGGGTTTTTTTCTTTTACATGATATTGCTATCGCGTATGTACATGCTGAGAATAACGCTTGCAGGCTGAGGACCGTCAGTTACGCTTGGAGAATGACATGCTGTTATCTGAGGCTGATCAATTGAGGCGTCTTCTTCAAGATAATGCATCTGCGGCAGTACGACAGCTCCGAGAGCGGATTCGTGAAGAAATCGAGATAGCAAAATATTGACGATAGACAGACCGGCTCCTTCCGGTTATAGTATCTGAATCTCTTTCGTAGATAGAGGAGGGTTCCCATGATCAAAAAAAGATTTTTTCTCAAGCTGCTATCCGCCTATCTGGTGCTGGTGATTCTCTACACGCTGATCGCGGCAGGCTTGTTCATTTACCAGAGCAACGAACACGTCAACCGGGAACTGTACCGCAAGCAGGCGGTCTATCTGGAACAGATGCGCGATCAGGCGGATATGAAACTGCGCTTCGCACTTACGCTGTCGGACCAGATGAAGGAACAGGAGTCGATTGTCGCGTATGCGCGCAATCCGCAGCGGGACTATGCGAACATTACGAGCATCTACAATGAGCTTCAGAAGAGCAGCAATGCGTTCCGTGACTTCGGTTACCGGATCGACATTACCAAGGATAATGACGATCTGGTCATCACGCCCAGCTACACGATTACAAAGGACCGGTACTGGAGCGAAATGGGTTTGACACCCGATTCGGACGAGGCCGAAGACATGGGGGTGCGCCGGACGCCGAAGCCATACGAAGCCGATACTCTGATTACACTTACGAAAAAAGTGGAAGCGCTCTCGGGTAGCACTTTGTACTTCTATTTATCCTTCCACGAACGTTATCTACTTCCGGTACTCGGGCTCGATGGCGAAAGTGCCATCGCCATTCTGGATGGGGAGCGGCTGCTCGCCTACAAGTCCGCTTTCCAGGCGGAGCAGAAAGATGAGGTTCGTGACAACGTGCTGCCGACGGTTCAGTCAGGAAAAGACGGCCTTTCGTTCCGAGACGGTCTGTCCGTGCATACGTTGCGCTCTCAGGTGTTGCCGACGTGGACGTTTGTCTACGTGGCGGAACGGTTCGCCCCCTGGTCGGCGATGAAGGAACAGTTGACGGTAACGGGCTTTGTCTATGTACTGCTGCTGCTGCTCGGCGGGGGCCTGGCCTACTGGATTTCCCGCCGGATGTACCTGCCGATCGGGCATGTCGTCAGTTTGCTGCGCTCGGATGATGACCTAGAGGAGAAGGAGTCGGAGGAAAGGGATGAATTTACGTTTATACGCGATACGACAGCCCGGATGAAGAGAGCTAACGAACAGATGCGGGAAGCGATGATGCAAAGCAGGGTTTCGCTCAAGGACAAGCTGCTGCGGGACTTGCTCCATGGCTTGCTGCCTCAGGAACAGGCGGCCGCTGAGCTGGAAAAGCACGGCCTCGTCTGGCTAGCCTCGCCAAGCATGGTAGGCGTGGTTGAATTCGCCAGCTACTCGGAGGTGGCGAGTCACTACACGAAGGAAGCTCTCGTCACGTTTAAGTCGCAGCTTCAATTGCTGCTCTCGGAGCGGCTGAGTGAGGAAGGCTTATGCGAAGTATTCGATTTCGACTACCGCCGCATGGGCATCATGCTGCAGGGGGACGATAGCGAACGGGCGAAGCGGATCGTCAGCTCGGTGCTGATGGAGATCGAGGCAAGCGTCGGCTTGCGTCTGGTCGCTGCGCTGGGCGACCCGGTTCTGGCGGGCGGCGAGTGGGAACGGGCTTACCGGCAGGCGGTGCAGTGGCTGGATTATGGGGTACTGCGAACGTCCCGTCTTGTCATCGTCCGAAGTGATTTGGACGGCCAGATGAATGACCGGTTTTATTATCCGCTAGATGGGGAGCGTGAGCTGATCGGGAGTGTCATTCGCGGACAACGGGAGAACGTTTTCCTCCTGCTGCAGCGTTTGTTGGATGAGAATCGAAGCAGGGAGGCGATCGGCGGAACCGGCTGGACGCATTTCGTATACGCTCTACAAAATACGGTAAACCGAATTCTCCAGCAGTTGAACAAAGTACTGGATACGGATGAGGGCGAAGTGGCGGAGGCACTCCGGAAGCTTCATCATGCGGCTGAGGATGCCGAGGCAAGGTCTGCCTTGTTCGAGCTGTTCGAGCGGTTGATCGGACTCATTCATTCGGAGCAGAAGATGCTGGATCAGACGCAGATGCAGGGCATCGTCGACTACGTGCATGAGCATTACACTCGCGACCTGTCTTTGTCGGAGATTGCGGAGATGCACCGATTCTCACTTGGCTATATTAGCGGAGCCTTCAAGAAGCATACGGGTGAGAACTTCAAGGATTACCTAAACTTATACCGGGTGAAGAAGGCCAAAGAAATTATGGACACGGAGAAGGTGAAAATCGCCGAGCTGGCTTTGCGGGTGGGCTGTAATAACGTTAACACCTTCATTCGCATGTTCCGCAAATATGAGGGCGTCTCACCCGGTCAATATGCGAGTAATAGTGGGTCTGAACGAAGCTAAATAGCTAAAACACGTCGATTTTTCTCCCCTTCGTGAAATGATGGTGATACCAAAATCATGGTGATAGACGCCCCTAACCCTGTTCATTATAGTGAGGATTGTATCCGGGATACGACAAATGATCCTAGAAGTAGGGGGAGTTGAAAGCGCTTTTGGTAGTAACGATCAGAAAGCATGTTGTACAGGAATGGCGGCTGTATTTACTGCTGATACCATTCCTGGCTTGGTATGTGTTATTTATGTACAAACCGATGTATGGACTGCAGATCGCCTTCAAGGATTTCAGCCTGTTCAAAGGCATCGAGGGTAGCGCCTGGGTTGGATTGGAGCATTTCAAACAATTTTTTAATGGCCCGTATTTCGGGAGAACGCTGAAAAACACGCTGCTTCTCAGCTTATACCAGCTGATCTTCGCCTTCCCAGCGCCGATCGTGCTGGCGCTGCTGCTGAACGAAGTGAGAAACCGGCTGTTCCAGAAATTCGTCCAGACGTTTACGTATTTGCCACATTTTATTTCCATCGTGGTGGTGGCAGGCATCGTCACGAACTTTCTCGCCCCTTCCACCGGTATCGTCAATTCCATCCTCCAACTGCTGGGCGGGGAGAAGCTGTATTTCCTGACGAAGCCGGAGTACTTCCGGGCCATCTATATTATTTCCATGGATATATGGAAGGAGATGGGCTTCGGCGCCATCGTGTACATTGCGGCATTGGCTGGGGTGAACCCAGCGCTGTACGAGGCGGCTAAGATCGACGGGGCTAGCCGATTCCAGATAATATGGAACGTCACGCTGCCTTCGATCATTCCGACGATTGCGATCATGCTGATCCTCAAGATCGGACAGCTGATGGAAGTTGGCTACGAAGCGATTATACTGCTCTATCAACCCGCAACATATGAGACGGCAGACGTGATCAGCACCTATGTGTACAGGTCCGGCCTACAGGAAGGGCAGTACGATCTGGCGACAGCCGCCGGGCTGTTCAACGCCACCGTCAGTCTGCTGCTCGTTATTACGGCTAACCGGATCAGCAAGAAGCTGACCGAGACTGGACTTTGGTAGGTGAATGGAATGAGAACCTCGTTAGGTGACAAATGTTTCAATGTGATCAATACGCTCTTGTTATCGGTGATTGGGCTTGCCTCGCTGTATCCGTTCGTGTATGTTCTGTCGGCCTCGCTGAGCTCTGGCGATGCGGTCGTATCCGGCAAGGTGCTGCTGCTGCCGGTGAACATCAATCTGGAGGCTTATTTCAAGGTCCTGATGCAGAAAAGCATCTGGGTGGCCTACGCCAACACGCTCTATTACACGGTTGTGGGCACGTTGGTAAGCTTGTTTCTGACGATTTGCGGGGCTTACCCACTGTCCAAGAAAAGGTTGAAGGGGAAGGGCGCCATCAACTTTCTGATCGCCCTGACGATGTGGTTTCACGCCGGGATGATTCCTTTCTATCTGAATTTGCGGGATATGGGCATGCTGAATGAGCGGTTTACCATCATTATCGCGTTCGCGGTGACGACCTTCTACGTGTTTCTGCTGCGCACGTTTTTCCAAAGCGTGCCCGTGGAACTGGAGGAGGCGGCGAAAATTGACGGCGCAGGTGATTACCGGATTTTATGGTCGGTGTACTTGCCGTTGTCCCGGGCTTCGCTGATGACTGTCGGGTTGTTCTATGCCGTTACACGCTGGAATGGGTACTTCTGGGCGATGATTGTCCTGAAGGACAAAGATAAAATTCCACTGCAGGTGCTGCTGAAGAAGCTGATCGTGGAAAACAACCTGAGTGAGCAGTTGGTCGATTTCGGCTCCGCGACACTCGTTTCTCAGGAGACGGTCATTTACGCGACTATCATTGTTTCCATCATCCCGATGATGGTCGTCTATCCGCTGATTCAGAAATATTTTGCCAAAGGGGCCTTGGTCGGTTCGGTGAAAGGGTAAGTTGGCTCCACTACACAAAAGGGGGACGTACAAATATGAAGCAACAGGTTTGGAAAAAAGGAGTAGGGGCTGCGCTGACGTTGGTTGTGGCTTTATCGGCGGCAGGATGCGGTAAGGATGCTAAGGAAGCGGTGCCTTCGTCTGCACCGAACCAAGGCACGGAGAAGGGCAAGCCGGTGGAGCTGACGATGCACATGCATTACGGCGATCGGTATATTTACGACAATAATTTCCCGGTATTCAAGGAAGCGGCTAAGCGTACGAATGTGACGTTGAAGGGAACCGCTTCGCAGACGGCGACCAACAGCAAGGAAATGTTCAATCTGATGATGGTATCCGGCGACATTCCCGACATTGTGCATTACAACGTAAAGGGGGATTTCAACAAATACGGCTCCGAGGGCGCGTTCGCTCCACTAAATGAGCTGATCGACAAGCATGCGCCCAATATTAAGGCGTTCCTGGAGCAGCGGCCGGATGTGAAGAAATTCGCTACGGCACCTGACGGCAAGATGTATTTCCTTTCGTTCGTCCCAGATGGACTGGTTGCCAAGGGCTGGTTTATCCGTCAGGATTGGTTGAAAGCGCTTAATATGCAGCAGCCAAAAACGGTTGATGAGCTGTACCAGGTACTGAAGGCGTTCAAGGAGAAGGACCCCAATAAAAATGGCAAAGCTGATGAAATTCCGTACTTCAACCGTGTGAACAAAGGAGGAGCACAAGATCTGCTGCTGTTCTGGAATTCATACCGTGGCATATATGCGGACCAGGGCAAAGTGAAGTATGGCCCTTATGAGGCAAACTACGAGACAGCGGTCGCGAATATTGCCAAGTGGTATAAGGAAGGTCTAATTGATCCAGAAATTTTCACCCGCGGGGCGAAGGCGCGCGAGGTGCTGCTCGGCGATAACGTCGGTGGGGTTTCACATGACTGGTTCTCCAGTACGGCGGGCTATAATGATACTCTCAAGGATAAAGTACCCGGCATCCTGTTCGCACCAATGGCCCCCCCGGCCAGCAGCGACGGGGTCGTCCGCGAAGAAACGAAGCGGGCTACGGTGAGCGAGAGCGGATGGGCTATTTCCGCCTCCAACAAGCATCAGGTCGAAACGATCAAATATTTCGATTTCTGGTTTACTCCTGAAGGACGGAGACTAATGAATTTTGGGATCGAAGGCGTGCACTACGATCTCGTAGACGGCAAGCCGAAATTCAAGGACAGTCTGCTGACAGGTAGTAAGCCGGTGAATGAAGCACTGCAGGCTGATGGGGCGCAGATGGAAGTTGGCTTCCATCAGGATTTTGCCTATGAGGAGCAATGGACGAACAAGACGGCGTTGGCCGGAGTGAAGGAATACAACGAGAAGAAATACCCAATCGAGCAGTTTCCGGTGCTGACGTTTACGGATGGGGAGAAGAAAAAGCTTGATTCGATCATGAAGAGCATCCAGACGTTCACCGACGAGAAGTTCCAGAAGTGGGTGCTGGGTTCGGAGCCGGTAGCTGGCAACTTCGAGAAGTTCCGTCAGCAGCTCAAGGAGATGGGACTGGATGAAGTGATCAGTATTCAGCAGGCTGCTTATGACCGGTATATGAAATAAGCTTTGCGATACGGAAAACAGTTGATGGTTCGCCCGGATGACCGGGCGGACGGATCGGCTTATCAAAAGGAGAAAGAGGGGCATGGGATGAAGAGGATAAAACGGATTTGGAGCGCGGGAGTAGCGGGGCTGCTTCTGTTTTCTTCGCTGGCATGGGCACCGACGCAGGGAGTAAGCGGACAAGAGCTTAGGGCAGGCGAGATTTCTTCTGCTGCGCGAGAGGTTCAGGTTGCTTCTGCAACCGAAATTGTGAAAGCGCTTACGGTTGTGGCTGCCAGCGCCAGTATGAGTGATGAGAATATCCCTGACAACGCGATCGATCAAGATCTGACGACCCGTTGGTCGGCAAGTGGCGTCGGCCAATGGCTGCAGCTTGACCTAGGGGCCATACAGACGATTGGCTATATCGGCATGGCCTTTTATCGTGGTGATCAGCGTAGTCTGAAGTTCGATATTCAGGTGTCCGCCGATGCCGACACCTGGACGACCGTGTTCTCGGGAAGCGGTAGCGGCAACTCGTTGCAACTGGAGGCGTTCGGTTTCACCCCGACGACGGGCCGATATGTGCGGATCGTGGGGCTCGGCACCGGATCGACGGACTGGAACAGTATTACCGAGGTCCAGGTATATAAGCCGCATCCGGACGGCTTTGTGCTGAGTCCGCTTGAGCTTCCCCCGACAGGTCCCGATCCTGCAGCGCTGCCGCATACAAAGCCGGGGCTGTATGAGCCGGACGAGACGTCCCATTCGGTGCCCGAGCTTCCTGTGGTGACGGGGCGGACGCTTAATGTCGTGGATTACGGCGCGACTACGTCGGCTACCGGGACGGACGACGCCGTTGCGATCCGGGCTGCGATCGCAGCGGCACAGCCCGGGGACGAGGTGTACTTTCCCAATGGGCATTACCAGTTAACCAGCACGGCGAGCGACAGCGCTTCGCACCTGCTGCTGCACTCAGGCATTCAGCTTCGCGGGGAAAGCGAGGACGGAGTGCTGCTCGTCTCCGACCATGCCAAGAACATCGGTGACTATGCGACGAATGAAGGCATCATCTTGCGTATCGCGGGTCAGCAGGGCATTGCCATTCGGAGCATGACGCTGACGGCAAGCTGGCAGGGGACGTATCCGACGAGCACGACGGTAGCTAATCCCGAGCGGGGCGGTCCGAAGGTCGCTGTCATGATTACGGCGGCCAACGGGAATCCGTCGAGCGACATCATTCTCGACCATGTGACGATCGAGAAGTTCCAGCGCGTTGGCGTGCTCGTCCGCAGCAGCCGCGATGTCGTTATCCAGTATGCCACGCTGCGCAATGCGACTGATACCGCCGAGGGCGGAGCTGGCTACGGGGTGTCGTTGGAGGGGTTATCAAAGGAAAGCCGGTTGGGCCGGGCCAACGATTCACTATTCAACGTGGTTCGCAACAGCCGCTTCTATGGGCCGTCCCTTCGCCATGGTATCCTGCTGAGCAATTGGACGCATAATAATCTGATTGCGGACAATGAGCTATACCAGACGAAGCTGGACTCGATCGACATGCACGGCGAGGACGAATATATGAATGAATTCGTTGGTAACACAGTGATCGGCAGCGGCGAAGCGGGCATCGGCGTCGGCAATCCAGGGGCGACGCATGACGCAGCCGGACCGGGCAACTACATCCATCACAACCGTATCGAGAATTCGGCCCTGTATGGGATTCAGGTTTATCTGGGGTCACCAGATACGGTGATTGATCATAATGTCATCGCCAACTTTATGAAGCCCGGTACGACGGGAATCCGATTGAAAAATGCTCCGGGCACCCAGGTTCGGGATAATGTGATTGAGAACAATACGGGGCCGGGCTTCTGGGCTATTCATACTTTGTACGATATCGGGAATCCGAGCGACGGGGGCAACGGCGCAGGTGAGCCACGCGACATCAGGATTGAAGGCAATCGGGTCGTGGGCAATACGAACGGAATTTTTATCGAGGCGGGCACGGGGATTGTGCTGTCCGGCAATGAAGTGTCGGGCAATACCGGCATCGACTATGACAACCGGACGGTGACAGTGCGCGATTATTTGCCAGTGGCCGATGTGTCGGTCCGACAAGGGACATCGACCAATACGGGGACGGATAGATCGTTGATCATCCAGGGAGGCAATAACCTCTCCACGCGCCAGTCGTTTCTGAAGTTTGATCTGGGCACCCTCACCGGATCAGTCAGCTCGGCCAAGCTATTGGTATACGGCAGGGCCTCGGCTACGGGCAGCGATACGGTGAACAGCCTGTATGGTGTGGACAGCGACGACTGGATCGAGTCCGGCAGCTCCGGCATGGTCTGGGCGAATAAGCCTGCGTTGGGCAGTAAGCTGTCGACGGCGCCCTTCACCAAGGATGATTATGCGTGGCGGGTTTTCGATGCTACGGATTATGTGAGAGCAAAGCTAAATACCGGTGGTGGTTACGCTGCGACCGCGGGGATCATGTCGCTTGCAGTTGTGCAGGATACTACTCTGGGCGTGTACACACTGTTCAACAGTCGGGAGGCAAGCGATCATCAGCCATACTTACGGATCGAGACGTCTGCAACGCGTGAGCTGGAGAGCGTCACACTTACATCCGACAAGCAGCTGCTAGGCATAGGCCAGCAGGCACAGCTGCAAACGGCTGGAGTGATGAACTCG
Source organism: Paenibacillus germinis (assembly GCF_013141785.1). Lineage (NCBI taxonomy): Bacteria > Bacillati > Bacillota > Bacilli > Caryophanales > Paenibacillaceae > Paenibacillus > Paenibacillus germinis. The sequence continues at coordinate 75,654 of NZ_WHOC01000144.1, read as the reverse complement.
GGCTTCGCGGCACAGCTTGGGAGTGCGATGATCCGGTATGAGAGCCTTACGCCCGGATTGGCAGAGGTCAATACCATTGGTCAGGTCACCGCGCTGGGCGAAGGCACAGCGGTCATTCGCGTCACGGTAACGCTGAACGGAGTTTCGCGAAGCGCAGAAAGCTTTCTCCAGGTGATCGACGGAAACGTGACGAAGCTGCTGCCAACCGATGATGCTTATGTGCGTGGAGGCAGCTATGCTAACTCGAATTACCGGACGAGTAATCTCGAGATTAAGAAGGACGGCAGCGAGAGCTTTACCCGTGAAAGCTTCATCAAGTTTGATGTGAGCGGTCTGGATGGCGAAATTACGAATGCTACGCTGATGATGTACGGCATTGGAAGTCCTTCTGCGGTCACAGCGGACGTGTACCGGACTAGCGCGGCTTGGTCGGAAGGGACGGTGACGTGGAATACGAAGCCCACCCGGCTGGACCGGTTGGCCGGACTTGAACTCGCCGCCGATTGGAGATGGAGCGAGACCGATCTGACAGAGGCCATACGTCTGGTAAAATCCGATGGCTCCAATGGGCAGCTCAGCCTAGGCCTGACGCTGCCTGTAGCGAGCATCAATGCCGTCATCGAGAGCAAGGGAAAGGCGAATGAGCCTTATCTGCTGATCACAATCAAGCAGGCTGAGCCCGATACGGAGCCGCCTGTGGCGACCGTGGGCCAGCCGCTCGACGGAGCAGCCCTATCGGCTCAAGCGATCCGGATTCATTGGGAGCCGTACATCGACAATACTGCGGTCAAGGGCTATTGGATTTACCGGAATGAGCTGGCGTTGACGACAGTAGCTTCTAATGTATATGCGTATACTGATCAGCTTCTTACTCCGTCAACGACGTATGCCTATTCGCTCAGGGCGTTTGATGCCAGCGGTAATATCTCGGGGCTGAGCAATATCGTTACCATCACGACCATGCAGTCGGGCGGCCTTGAGTCTATAAACTTATCTCATGTTGTGCCGTATGTGGAAGCGGGCAAGACTGCGCAGTTGCAGCTTAGCGGGAGGATGGATGACGGCTCCTCTGCGGATATGAGCGCAGCTACTGTGGCTTATAGCAGCGATAACACGTCAGTAATGACCGTGGACGCGCTCGGACAAGTGACGGCGATCAAGCCGGGCATCGCGAAGATCACGGTGACCGCGAGCATTGGATCCACGGTCAAGACGGCATCCCTCACGTTGACGGTCCCTGAAACGATTGCACCCGTCTCCACAGCTACGGTGTCGCCTGCACAACCGGATGGACAAAATGGCTGGTATGTACTGCCTGTAACGGTCAGTTTGTCGGCCACAGATAACTTGTCGGGAGTAGCATCAACCGAATACAGCCTGGATGGCGGGAGCACATGGCAGCAGTATACAACCCCGTTAACGTTCGAACAAGACGGGCAATATAAGCTGAGCTACCGTTCTACAGATCTTTCGGGTAATGTGGAAGCTCAGCAGACAGCTACTTTCCATGTTGACAGGACAGTACCGACCGCTGCGGTAGCTTACAGCAGCGCAGCATCTACCTCGGACAGTGTGGTCGCGATCATTACGCCGAGCGAACCTGTAACGATCACGAACAATGGGGGTTCGAGCAGCTATACGTTCAACTTTAACGGCAGCTTCACATTCGAATTTATCGATGCCGCGGGCCATCATGGCACTGCGACGGCTACCGTAACGAATATCGTATATAGAAGTACGGGGGTACCTGGGAAGCCCGTGCTCTCGGACGACAATGGGTACGGTACAGGAATTCTTGATGGAAATTACAAGGTTACAATGAATATGTGGTGGGGCAATAACGGTAAAATTTATAAGCTCTATGAGGATAACTTATTAATCGAGACACAAATCCTCACGGACAACTCGCCGAGTGCCCAAACGACCGTAACGTCCATTACCTACAAAAAGAATGGCACTTACCGGTATTATGCGGAACTCGTCAATGCATTCGGTACAACGAAAAGTGATGTGTTAACGGTGAACGTCACGCAAGCTGCGCCGGCCAAAATGGTCCTATCCCAAGATAACTGGGATGGGGATGGAAATTTCAACATCAACATGAACATGTGGTGGGGCACGAACGGCACCACATATCGTCTGTATGAGAACGGAGTTCTTATCAATACGCAAACGTTCACCGATCATACGCCACAAGCTCAATCTGCAGCTACGATGATCCATAATAAACCGATTGGCACGTACGAGTATCGAGGCGAGCTTGTTAATTATGCAGGAACAACATCCAGCGATAAGATTATTGTTCAAGTAAGCAAGTGATAGTCTGGAAATGAAACAATGCGCCACCCCTGTTCATTTTCTATGAATAATGGTGGCGCTCGTTTTTCCGATACTTTTTTTTAATGTTTTAATTCTGCATGATTGAGGTTCTGTACAGCTTCCGAAATCTATATAGTAGGCTTGAAATGAGGTTCATGCGAAGGTTTTGAACAAGCTCACCGTAATTTCAGTTGACATTGATTATTATTATCACTAATATCAATTGTAGTGATAAATGCGATGGCGGGGAGAGATCGAACATGAAAACGATTAAATACTGCTGTAGAAATGAAAAATTCGGATCCAAACAAATATATAAGTCCTTGAAAAACGAATATCCGGACCTGAAGCAGAAGAAGAAAGACTGCTTAGGTAATTGCAAGCATTGTAAGAAAGAATGTATCGCCATGATCGGTAAAAAGGAGCTGTTGTGTGCAGCTTCGCCTGACTTACTTTATGCTCAGATCAAACAAATTATTGCTGAATCTAGGGCAGAAAGCGTGATGGCTTGAACTTAACCCTTCTTAAATTGCTACTTCCGTTTGTATTTGTATGCGGAGTTCTGGTAATCTTGTATGTATGGGGAATACGCAAGAGATAACCATACAGAAAGGGTGTGTGCATCTATGTTAAACGATACACTTACAGAAGCGCTCAATGAGCAGATGAACTATGAGTTTTACTCCGCGCACGTCTACTTGGCTATTGCTGGTTATTGTGCTGCTGAAAGCTTAGATGGCTTTTCAAACTTTTTTATTGTACAAGCTGAAGAAGAAAAATTCCATGCGATGAAAATTTTCAAATTCATAAATGATCGTGGAAAAAAGGTTAGCTTTGCTGGTATGGATACGCCTGTGAATGAGTACAAATCGATCCTAGATGCTTTTGAACATGCTTATCAACATGAGCAAGAAGTAACAAGACGTATTTATCATCTATCAGATTTGGCATTGAACGATAGAGAGCATGCGACTATGCAGTTCTTGAAATGGTTCATTGATGAGCAGGTAGAGGAAGAAGCAATGTTCGACAGCATTATTAATAAATTGAAACGCATTGATAAAGACAGTAACGCCTTCTACATGTTGGATGCTGAATTTGCTCAGCGTTCGTTCACGCCACCAGCAGCGGTATAATTACATACGATTTTTATGAGGATGAGACTTACCTGTTTCGCGAAATTTGGCGAAGGGTAAGTTTTTTTATGTCTACTGACATGCTGCTGTCAGGAATCCTTTTATATACTAGGAGAAAATGTAAAGGATGTGCAATATGGAAAAGTTGGATTTAGCTAAAACGTATAAAAGCTATTACACAGCACCCACGAAACCACAATTGATCGAATTTGAGCCTATCTGGTATGTCACGATTCAAGGTCAAGGGGATCCGGAAGGCATAGCCTTTTTAAATGCTACTGAAGCACTCTACACGCTTTCCTACAGCATCAAGGGGATTTATAAGAAAGAGGAGAAAGACTTTACTGTGGCAAAGCTGGAAGGCTTATGGTGGGTCGATGGGGATAGAAAAGCCCTGGATGTACCAAGGGAAGAATGGCACTGGAAGCTGTTGATTCGAATGCCAGATTATGTGAGGGCAGAGAGTGTAGAAGAGGCCCGTTCTATTGCAATGACGAAGAAAAAGGAGCTAACCATTATCTCGGATATCAAGTATGAAACCCTGCATGAGGGGGCTTGTGTACAAATGCTTCATGTGGGGCCATATGCAGCAGAACCCGAATCTTTGAAGCAAATCGAGCATTTCTTAACTGAACATAGACGGAAGATCCGCGGTCTCCATCATGAGATTTATTTATCAGACCCAAGAAAGGTGAAATCTTCGAAAATGAAGACGATCTTGCGATACCCCATAGCAGCTGCAGAAGTGGTGAAGGGGTGACTTTTGCGGTAAAATAGAAGAAAATGTCGATATGCACAGGGGAGGGACGGCAGATGCAGACTCGTTATTTGGCGGGGGCTGTAAAAGTCTTTGGCATACTTGTCATCTTGTTCGGGTTTATGTATCCAGCTTCTGCTGTCCAAGCCTCATGGTTGGATCGGGTGAAAGACATCTATCAATTGCCAGAGAATGTGGAACAAATTCAGAAGGACTATGAGGCAACAAAGCAGCAATTAGAGGATCAGAAGGACAAGCTTTCCGAAGCCATACGGCATTCGCAAGAAACTGAGGAACGGCTTCTTGGGCAAAACGAAACGCTTAAAAAGGAAAATGAACAATTGCAAGAACGCTTGAAGGCAATGGAACAAGTAGCCCTAGATAAAGAAAAGCGAAATCGGAAATTAACCTATATGGCTGTAACGGCTGTTTCGCTGGTTGTTTTTTATTTTGTACTGGGCCGAGTGTTTCGATTCATTGTTTGGCGGAGGCAGAAACGCGGAATGAGATAGATGTAGTCTTACGAGGAGGTCGGTGTGTATGGAGGTATCTTTCGAGGAAGTAAGCTCACATGCAAAGATAGCTACATTGTGCATCGAACAGGGTGAGTCTGTTCATGTGCTGCATCCGAACCAAATTGTCGCTTTCCAAGGGAAGTCTGAGCAGAGAGAAGATTCTTTAATGAAGCTGCCGAGTATGTATAGGAAGAAGCGTTTTGTCCAGTCACGGCTGCATGGTCCCGCCAATGTCATGCTAGGGCTGCCTGAAGGATACAGCATGGCTGTTATACCTATAGGAGCGGACGATGATCTTCTGTATGAATTCCGACATGTTTTGTTTTACACAGAGGGAGTCAGCTACACTTCTCATCTGCAAAATGTTAAGAATACATTGATTACGCAGGATCTTGTGAAAATGCAGTTTAAAGGTCCAGGCAAACTAGGACTTCTGACTGCAGGACCAATTTACCAAATGGCATTGGATGCTAAGCAGCCCTTGTATGTCGATACAAGCTGTCTTGTTGCCTATCCGCGGAATGCTCAGCTGCGCCTGTGTGTTTACGGCAATACATTGGCCAGTCAGCATATGAATTATCATTGGGAAATGACGGGGCAAGGCCATGTTCTCATGCAGCCTTGTAAGCCAGATCGCAAATTAGATGAGCATATGAAAAATGACAGTCTATTGCGTCGTATTGCCAAAGAAGTACTGCCGTTTGGCGGTATTTTCATCAAATAAAAAAAGGAAAGAAAAAACATTTGCATTTGTCTTCGATTCCTGATATATTATTCCTTGTCGCCTCGGAGAAACGTTAGCGAGAATGACAGGCAATTATACGATGCGGAAGTGGCTCAGCGGTAGAGCATCGCCTTGCCAAGGCGAGGGTCGCGGGTTCGATCCCCGTCTTCCGCTCCAACTAATTTGCGCCCTTAGCTCAGCTGGATAGAGTATTTGACTACGAATCAAAAGGTCGGGAGTTCGAATCTCTCAGGGCGCGCCATTTTCATAAAACGCATCGGGACGTAGCTCAGCTTGGTAGAGCACCTGCTTTGGGAGCAGGGGGTCGCATGTTCAAATCGTGTCGTCCCGACCATCAATCCCTTTATAATACGCGGGCGTAGTTTAATGGTAGAACTTCAGCCTTCCAAGCTGATCGCGCGGGTTCGATTCCCGCCGCCCGCTTCACAGAAAAAGACCACCTGCGGGTGGTCTTTTTTTATCGATTTATTGAAAACGTTACCAACCTGTAGTAACATTACAACACTGGTTGTTGGCAATTTTTTCAAAGATGTTCTAACAGAGAGGTAATAGCGACCAATCTTGCTTAACTCATTTGATGCAAAGCAAGGCAAACTAATCCCTATGCTGACGGACAATTCTTCAAATTGACCAAAGGTAAAAAAACCAACGATATTTTAAGTAGATAAGGAGGGGATCTCTAATGATTGTAGGCTTAGGGGAATGGGGTTTGCATTACCTCACAATAGAAGATCATTGTAGGATTGCAAGAAAATTCGATCTTCGATATTTGGAGCTGGGAATTGGTGGGGATTTTCCTGGTCGAATTCAAAGGGATATCAGTCAACAAGAGATAAAAAATCTCCGAACCTGTATAAATGACTACGGTATCAAAGCCCCATTCGTGGTTTTGGAGAACGATTTTACTTTGGTGGATTCTGAACAATTAAGAAAGATGAAAGATCGTGTAGCTCATGATATACATCTTGCTTCCCGTCTCGGTGCTTCACATGTTCGATTATTCACAGGATTCGCGCTTGCTTCTGAGATGACGGAGGAGCGTTGGACAAGTATGCTGGAGGCATTTGCCCTGATGGAGGACCTTTGCTCACAATTAGGCATGGTGATCTCCATAGAGACACACGGGCGAAATACACAAGTAAACAATGGATTCATACATGAGCATACGACATCTACGGAGTGGAAATCGTTGGAACGGTTGCTTATAGAATTGCCGTCTGCAGTTGGGTTTAACTTCGATCCCGGCAATCTGAAGGCTGTTGCTCCATCAAGACCGTTGATAGATTATGCTAGATTGTTGGGAAACAGGATTAACTACTGTCACCTGAAAGATTGGAAACGGATCGAAGATTATTGGGTGGCATGTGCGCCAGGTGACGACGATCTAAATTATGATGAGCTGCTGAAGGAAGTACCGTTTCAAGGTGTTTATCTGATCGAATATGAACAAGTGAACGATGTCGAAGAAGGAATAGGCAGAAGCCTGAAGTATTTGCGATCTATACGTCCCGAATTGCGAACGGAATAGGTAGTGTCACTTTTAAAAGCTACGAAGATTGCTCTAATCATATGAATTATAAACCGTGGAAAATCTTGGTTGACAGTATCAGTTGCTAGCGTGTATGATGTGAACAAGTTAATAATTGTGATGGAGACAAGGAGATTCACGTAGATTGCATGCCAACGGGCATGGCAATTTATGTGTTTTTTTTCGCTCTTTTCACCCGTTTCCTCCGAAATGAGCGAGACGGAAAATAACGAGTTACCAAATGCGATACAGGGAAACCGAATGCCCTTAGCGTGAAAATGTAACTTTTTGAAAGAAAGGGGTATGCAATTTGGCAGTAAATGAAAGCGCTTTAAAGAGAGAAGCAACGGCAAGTGTATCAGCAAGGAAAAAGAAGTGGGAGGAGAACATATTAGCTTATTTATTTCTGGCACCTTCCTTAGTCTTGTTTGCTGCGTTCCTATTTTATCCGATGGTCAAATCTGTTTACCTGAGTATGACGCTCACGGACCCTCGCGGTAGGGTCGTTGAATTTGTCGGGCTTGATAATTTCATTGATTTACTTGCTTCGGGACAGTTTTATTCGAATTTAAAAGTGACGTTGCTGTTTATCTTGTTTACGGTACCTACCTCAATCGTATGGTCCCTATTTTTGGCAGCGATCACCCACAACAAACTGCGGGGCATGAAAATATTCCAGTTCATATTTTCTCTGCCTATCGTTATATCGGTAGGTACGGGGTCGATTATCTGGTTCTTGCTATTCCATCCGACAGCAGGCATGCTGAATTACTTTCTAAGCATTGCACACATTGATCCGATCCCTTGGTTAACGAGTCCTTCATGGGCGTTGGTTTCGATCTCTCTGTTGACGGTTTGGATGAATATGGGGTTTCTGTTCATTGTGCTGTCCAGTGGTCTTCAAGGGGTTCCGGAAGAAATTTATGAAAGCGCTAAAATTGACGGTTCAAGCCCGATGCGGACGTTTATCCAAATCGTTCTGCCGCTTCTGTCACCCACGATATTTTTTGCCCTTATTGTGTCCGTGATCGGCGCTTTCCAAGCCTTTGGACAAATTCATATTTTGACAAAGGGTGGTCCGATGAATTCGACCAATGTGATCGTGTATTCCATCTACCAGGACGCTTTTGTTAATTTCCGTTTTGGAATCGGCAGCGCACAAGCTTTGGTTCTCTTCGTTATTATCATGATTTTGACTGTGGTGCAGTTTAAAGTTTTAGAAAAGAAGGTGCATTATCAATGATTGCGAAAAGGATCGCACCCACCCTGAATTACTTGTTGCTAGTTGTGCTGGCCCTTGTCGTTTTGTATCCGCTGTTATTTACGGTATCCTCATCGTTTATGACAGAGAAGGAAGTTTCTAACTTCCCGCCGCCATTATTTCCTTCTCAGTTGTATCTTGAGAACTTCAAGAACGCTATCTCTGGCTTTCCAATCGTGCGCTTTATCCTGAACAGCTTTATTGTATCTTCGGGGATTACGGTAAGTCAGGTTATTACGTCCAGTTTGGCCGCTTACGCTTTTTCGTTCTTGAATTTCAAAGGAAAGAAAATATTGTTCGCCGTTTTTCTTTCGACCATGATGATTCCATGGGAAGTTACCATTATTCCAAATTATTTGACCATCAAAAATTGGGGATGGATGGACAGCTACCAAGGGCTGATCGTTCCCTTTATGGCTGGGGCCTTCGGGGTCTTCCTGCTTCGCCAGTTTTTCCTCCAGCTGCCTAATGAGCTGTTTGATGCAGCAAAAATTGACGGATGCGGGCATCTCCGGAATTTTTTCTCGATCGTGCTTCCGCTATCCCGTCCTGCGCTTTCTACTTTGGGGGTTTATGTCTTCCTTACGCACTGGAACCACTATTTATGGCCTCTGCTAATTACAAATAGGGCGTCCATGAGAACGGTGCAAATCGGGGTTTCTATGCTGCAGCATGCGGAAGTCATGTCTTGGAATTTGATTTTGGCGGGAGTTACGATCGTTCTGCTTCCTTCGTTCCTTTTATTGGCTTTAGGCGTGAAACAATTAGTGCGAGGCATTACCGCAGGTGCTGTAAAAGGTTAAGCAAGCGATGATCCGTCTGTTACCTAACAGGCTTATCATATATATGTATCCACTTTAAGCGAGGAGAGATAGAGACAATGGGGAAAAAAAGGTTAGCGGCTTTAGCTTTAACGGCAACGATGGTTTTACTATCGGCATGCAGCGTAAATATGGGGGAAAGTACAGAAAGCAAGAAACCAGAAGCAACGAAATCAGGAGCAGTTGAGGCAAGCGGACCTAAGAAAGTCGTTTTCTGGCATGCGATGGGTGGATCCAATACGAAAGTTGTTGATCAACTGGTCGCCGATTATAACGCTTCTCAGAATAAAATTAAGGTAGAAGCGGTGTATCAAGGAAATTACGATGACCTGCTTAGCAAATTGAAGGCGTCCATGGGTACAAGCGAAGGCCCTTCGGTCGTCCAGATGTATGAGATCGGCAGCCGCTTCATGATTGATTCCAAAGCCATTACACCGATGCAAAACTTCATTGATGCGGATAAGTGGGATTTGTCACAGCTGGAGCCGAACATCGCCGGTTACTATACATTAGGTGGCAAACTTTACTCGATGCCATTCAATACGTCGAATCCGGTCCTTTATTATAATAAAGATTTGTTTAAAGCAGCCGGTCTTGATCCTGCGAAACCTCCAAAAACTTTCGAGGAATTAAAAGTCGCTGCAGATGCCATTACCAAATCAGGTAAAGCTACCGGGGCAAACTTTGCGATTTATGGCTGGTTCATGGAGCAGCTCTTTGCCAATCAAGGCGCTGAATACGTAAATAACGGAAATGGTCGCACCTCTAATGCAACCCAATCGCAGGTGAACACGGAGCCAGGTGTGAAGGTACTGACTTGGTGGAAGGATCTTATCGACACCAAAGCGGCTAACAATCTGGGACGCAAAACAGACGATTCCAAAAAAGCATTTTCCGCAGGTCAGGTCGGTATGATTCTGGAATCCACAGCGGCACTTAAGGGGCTTGTTGACAGCGCCAGCGGCAAATTCGAAGTGGGGACCAGCTTCTTGCCGAAACCGGCAGATGCGAAAGAAGGCGGTGTTATTGTCGGTGGAGCCAGCTTATGGGTCATGAATAACCGCCCAGATGATGAGCAGAAATCCACTTGGGATTTCATCAAATTTTTGACAACACCTAAGGAGCAGGCTTACTGGCACGTCAATACGGGGTACTTCCCGATTACCAAAAAAGCCTATGACGAAGACATTGTAAAGGAAAACCTGAAAAAGTTCCCTCAGTTCCAGACAGCGATTGATCAACTGCACCAAACGAAGTTGAACACAGCAACGCAGGGAGCGGTAATGGGTGTATTCCCTGAAGCAAGACAAATTGTTGAAGGGGCGATCGAAGAAGTGCTCAACAACAAGAAAACTCCGAAGGAAGCATTGGATGCAGCGGAAAAAGAGATCACTTCGAAGATTCAAACTTACAACAAAACAGTCAAATAATGATATGAAAAGGCTTGAGTTCACTAGCCGGAAAGGAAACAGGAATGCTTAGTAATAAACCAATGATTATTGCACATCGCGGGGCCAAAGGAATGGCCCCAGAAAATACGCTTGCTGCCTTCCGGCTCGGATTAAGCCAGGGATGTGAAGGGATTGAGCTTGACGTTCATTTGACCGCTGACGAGGAAATCGTCGTGTGCCATGATATGACGTTAAACCGGACTACAAACGGAAAAGGCCTGATAGCGAAGAAAAGCTTATCGGAAATCAAAACCTATGATGCTGGTCTTTGGTTTGGCGATGAGTTCAAAGGGGAGACCGTGCCTACTTTGGACGAAGTCTTTGATCTAGTACCCGATTCCATCATGATTAACGTGGAAATCAAAAACTCGTATGACGGCAGAATGGAGCATAAGCTTGTTGAATTTCTGCGCAGACGTAACCGATTGAATAATGTCATCGTTTCGTCTTTCGACCATAAGTGTGTCAGAAGGATCAAACAAATGGAATCGGAAGCCAAGATCGGTCTTTTGTATCAATCCAAATTGCTTGATCCTACCGCATACGCACGCAGTTTTGATGTGGAGGTGTACTCGCTTCATCCTTACTTTCAAATGTTGGATGCCGAGGATGTGCTGAAGGCGACTGAGAGCGGGCTTTATGTCTACCCTTATACAGCAAATGAAGTAAATGATCTGCTGCATCTAACCGGGTTTGGGGTTTCGGGTATTATTACGGACTTCCCTGGAAGATTAAAAGATTTGTTGCAAACGCAGGATTCCAAGTGAAAAATTTCTATGCGAAGCCCCGGTTTCCGGGGCTTTACCTTTCATTTTATCTTTAGGAATGGGGACATGAAATGAGTCTTCTTGTTTTGGAGAAACTAGGGATGGCGCTGTTATTAGGTCTGTTGATTGGGATTGACCGTCAACTCAAGCATAAACCATTGGGTATGAAAACGAGTATGGTGATTTCGGTGGCTAGCTGCTTAATCACTATTGTATCGATAGGAGCCGTTCAAAAGTACTCCATCCCTGGATATACGAATATGGATCCTATGAGGCTAGCGGCTCAAATCATTAGCGGGGTAGGCTTTATTGGGGCTGGCGTTATTTTAAGACGAAGTAATGAGATTATTTCTGGACTTACGACCGCGGCATTGGTATGGGCGGCTTCCGCTCTTGGCATCGCAACGGGAGCAGGATTTTATCAAGAGGCGACTTTGGCTGTTATTCTTATTATTTTCGCTATCAATCTGTTTCCGATTTTTATCAAGCTGCTTGGCCCACAAAAGCTGAGGGAGAAGGACTTGGCGATCAATATTATTTTCAGTCCTGAAGGGGACATGTCCACACTTATCGATCAAATCAGCGAAGAATACATGAAGGTGAAACATATCAAAATTAAGGACTTGAACGAGAACCAACAAATTCAGTTGGTCATTTCCACAGCAGACAAACATCGTACGACAACTGTCTACAGCAAAATCAAGAAGATCAAATATGTGCTCGCAGCCGAAGTTGAAACGATAAGCAATTAATACGTGAGGCTATCCCGTGGAAACAATTACCACTATACAAAAGTTGAAACTAATAGACCAACTATGCTAGTCTAACATAGACAAAAAATGCCGAATCTCGGAGCAGCAAAAGCTCTGGTACGGGGGACTTCTTTATTTGGGGTGAATGAATGCTCAGCTGTTTAATAAACTGAGCGCGCTAGGGAAACCTCTTCCCGAACCCGTCAACTAACCTCGGAGGCTTCAAGGAGGAACAATTTTTGAAACTTTTTACAAAAAGCTTTATTTGTTCATGCGCACTTGTTTGTGCGGCAGTATCTCTGTTTTCCGCTCCCTCGGTTCAAGCCGCATCATCTACATCCACTGTGAAAGTCCAGGTCAACGATGAGTTGATTCAGTTCCCGGAAGTACAGCCATTTATTGACAACGCAGGAACGCTGCAAGTTCCACTGCGAGTACTATCTGAGAAATTGGGTTATCAAGTAGGCTGGGCGAAGCAAGAAAGCGACATCGTGGTCACGTTGATCAACAAGCAGCAGACGATTCAACTGACAACCGACGAGAAGCAAGCGATTGTGAACAGCAAGAAGATTAGTCTGGAAAGCAGTCCGACGCTTTATCAAGGTAATACGTATGTACCCTTGCGATTCATCACTGAAACATTCGGTTCTCCGATTGAGTGGAATGAAGCGAATCGTATCGCGATTGTGAATGTCGATGGCAAGTCGCACAAGCCAGCCTGGATTGCACCGCCACCAGCACCAGCTCCAAAGGTAGCAGCGGTAGCTAAACCATCCGTGTCTGATCAAATCGTACAAACAGCAAATACGTTCATGGGGACGCCATACGTTTGGGGAGGCACAACACCCGGAGGGTTTGATTGTTCCGGATTTGTGCGCTATTTGTACGAAGCTAAAGGCATTGATCTACCCAGAACTTCGGTCCAAATGTACGATGAAGCAGGAACCAGGGTTACGGACTTGAAGGTTGGGGATCTTGTGTTTTTTGCAGCAGGCAGTGTAAATCACGTTGGTATTTATCTGGGAAATGATCAATTCATTTCGGCGACAACGTCTAGAGGTGTAAGGATAGATAGTCTCGCCAGTTCATACTGGGGATCCAGATATGTGGGAGCCAAAAGAGTTCTGTAAATAAGCCGTGTGATGAAAAAGGATTAAATTATCGAACATTTGTTTTCTATGAATCTTTCGAATGAAAGCATAGAAGGCAGATGTTCTTTTTTTGCGCGAAATATTGCGATTTTTATCGAAATTTTATGGTTTTTAGCCTATAATGAAGAAATGTTTGGAAGAAAGCAGGTGACACGAACGGCATGCAATTAAGTGTCTGGAAAAGTTGGTTTTATAAAAAAAGACATTCGAATAAAGCAAATAGCATGTATATCGTGGAAAAAGGTCCTGCCATACCAGAAGAGATTCGGGGAGTCATTGATCGATTTTTTCTTACGTATAATCATTTCAAAGGGGCAAGAAGTCTACAGACGGATACGTTTATTAAAGAAGTCTTTTACGCAACGAAACAGGATCCGAAGGATCAAAGGACAATTGAAGAGATGGAAGCTTATATTCAGCAGAAAAATGTGCATCGATTGCGATTGAAATCCTTTGTTATTGATGAGTATCTTAGTATTGGCGAGAAGGTTTGCATGATTGGTGTAACAAGGGAATTCAGTAATAATCAGAGAAATCGCGTGCTTTATTTTCTAATAAAAGAGGATCAGTCTTGGCGCTTTCATCATATTGCAAGGTCTCACCATGGGAAAGTTCTAGATAAGTTTCAAGTGAATGAGCAAACGGGGTTCGTGGTTGGGAATGAAAAAGCCGCTCTCCTCTTTCTGACACACTCCGGGTCTGCCGATGCATCCACCTTTATATTGGGTGATTATGTGCATGTGGAAGGTTATTTGGAAGTGGAGCAAGAGGTGAGCAGCCAACTGTATTACCGAATCGTACGAATGAATCGCGTGCACTAAAAGCGAAGAGAGACCCGATAAAGCTGTGGATCCCACTGGATCTGTCCGCCTAAGGATTCAATAATGGCTCTTAAGGGCATGTAAATATGACCATCTAGTATGGTAGGTGCTTCAGGGAGTATGACAGATTGCCCATTCACAGTCATCATGGAATGATCTGGCCGAAGCTCAAGATTAGTAGAACCATGATGAACAGTTAATGTACGGGTTGTCCCGTTCCATTCGAATTTGGCGCCGATTCTTTCTAGAATGCCCCGAAAGGGTACCATACTTGTTTCTTGCAATAAATACCCTCGGAACTCATGCACGAATTGTCCATTTACCTCTAATTGGATTTGTGGATGATCTAGACGTTCCACGACAAGTGCATTGCTCAGCGCCCGACCCGGACTTCGCAGCATGGAGCCGTTCGCATAGAGAGATGAACTTGCACCACCGTCCATATTCATCGCATCCGTTAAACCTAGCTTTAGAAGAACTTGCGCCATATCCGCCATTGTAGCTGCGGAGATTGTCCCCATGACGAACTGATGGGAAGCATCTAACCCTATGAAGCTGCGTACGTTCGCACTCGTTGTGATTTTGGGATCGGTAAAGCCATCCCGTTTGACATCCAAATCAACAGCGCCATTGGTAAGTAGATGTGGTCCTGCTCCAATAGCGGCATCAACCGCTGTAAGCATGGAGCTTTCTCCGGTATCTTGATTATGGAGAGATGAAGTCAGCTTCACCGTATCGCCAATATGGATATTAGGCAGCACGTAAGTCTTATTGTTGGCACTATTTCCGAGTAGGAATACTTGCCCATCTTCGGGAATATTGACACTCTGCGTCGTAATGGCTGTAACTTTGCCCTCGCGGAGAACAACTTTGGTTGAGTTAGGAAAGTCGATCGTCAGCCCGAAAGCGCGCGTGTACCAGACGACTTGATCATTGGCGGAATCACCGTAATATTTGTTCACACCCCAAGCAGTGAAAGTGTAAGCTTTGCTCTGATGAGTAACGCTTATTTGGTGCTCCGTTTGGATTCGTTGCAAGCTAGCGGTTTTGTCGGCGTAAACGAGAAAGGAAGGATTAATGCCTGAGTGCATGATTTCGCCGGAGCCGATGAGCAAACCATTTGGGTAGCGCTGGGTATCATCCTTTTCATAGGCGTCAAAAAAAGTCCCATTGATCCCTGCAATAGCATGGTTCCTCGTTAACATAGAGGAGAATGACTCATCATGACCGATGCCGTCTTCAGCCGTTACAGGCTTAACGCGCAAGTAGGGATCGGTGAGATCCGCTGTGACCCATTGCACAGTAAACGACTTGCCATTATGAGCAATCGTTCGGCTTTGTGTTTGAACGGTACCTTGTGCGGAAGTAGATGCTGGGAAGATAACGGCTGCTGAGAGCAGACAGCTGAGCATCGCGATGTAAGTACGAGTGCGGAAACGCGCAAGTGGCATGGCAGCTATCAACCTTTCTGAATTTACTTCTTTTTTAATTCGCGCAGGGAGTAGAACGTTCCTCTCCAATTGATGCCACCTTGTTTCCAAGTTAGCCAAACGGAGCGGACGATCGTATAGAGGAGCAGGGAAGCGCTGATAGGGAGCAGGAAAGCTTCATCCCCGCGTTTGCTCATGAGACGGAACATTAGCTTGCGGTATAGCCATATTTGTAAAATGACAGCGACAGCATAGGCGGCTCCTCTCCAGTCCCAAAGGAAGAAAAGACCGAGCCAAGGGAATATAAAAAAGATAAGCTGTCCTAGACAAGCGAGTAAAGCAATGGTGTAGCTGTAGCGAAAGCCGGAGAAAAGGTTTTTCTCCAGACCGATGATCGCTTCCTTGAGAGAGCGGTACCATTCAACTTGAAGGATGTGTTTGCCGGACAGAACCTTCTGCCTAAATCCAGCTCGTTTGAGGGAGATGCCCAATTGAAGGTCGTCATCAGGTCTTAGGGCGATCGATTTGTGCGTGCCAATCGCTTCATATGCGCTGCGGCTGACCATGTTGAAGGCTCCGATTCCGATGCCCGGTTCACGGGCGCTGTCAAGGTTAGCACGCCACGGGCGAACGAATAAGGAAAAAGAGAAGAGGAAGAAATGAACGAAACCTCTGAGCAGTGTGCTTCGCGCGACCATGTTAGGGGTCAGAGTGAGGTGCTGTACGTCATTTTCCTTCATATAAGTAACCGCATCTGAAATCGTTCCTGGTGCAAAGATAATATCCGCATCTGTAAAAAGTAAATATTGGCCTCTCGCTTGCTGATACCCTTGGTAGAGGGCATGGTTTTTGCCAAGCCAGCCTTCTGGCAGAGAGGTGATGTGAATGATTTGCAGCGGTGTTTGAATATCCGTTTTGTGCTTTGACCACTTCCGCAGCTCTTCAAGCCGGACGCCGGTAGCGTCCTGAGAGCGGTCATTGACGGCAATGATTTCGAGACGTGGATAATTTTGCGAGAGAAGATGTCGGACGGTTTCTAGGATGGTACTCTCCTCTTCTTTGGCGGCGATAATGACCGAAACGAGTGGAGGCTTGTCCGGGAGCTTCGTTGATTTGGGCAGAGTATGCAGTAGATGTATGCCTTTATGCACATCGAATGTGATATAAAGCCAGTATAGGAGGGTCAGGAGCGCGATAATTCCTAGGGTGGACATGGTGTGCCTCCTTAAAGTTTTGCTAGCAAAACTTGCATCGTAAGCGTAATCTTGAAAGAATAAGAGTTGACCGCATTATATCATTCATCAGGAGTGAGGGGAAATTTTGCTGGATGCGTGTTAAGGGACGATCTGATGGGGGAAGAAGGGGCTAAACCGCGGGAGCAGTATTGGAAAAAGATGAATGGCGAACAGTTGGCCATCTTTCTCAAGGCGATTGGGAGTAAGTCGGTGATGAAGCCGGATTCGTTGGCTTTTATATGTATAGGAACAGATCGATCTACAGGTGATTCACTGGGTCCGCTTGTAGGGAGCAGACTTGTGGAACTGGGGTATCCGCATGTGATAGGAACACTTGAAGCGCCTTGTGATGCTAGTAACTTGGCAGCGCGTTTGCAGGAAATTCCTCAAGGCTGTGTGGTGATAGCAATCGATGCTTGTTTGGGTCAAAAGCTGTCTGTGGGCATGTATCAGGTGTCTAATCAGCCTTTGGCTCCGGGGAAATCAGTAGGGAAGGTGCTGCCTCAAGTTGGAGATTATACGATCGCGGCTATCGTCAATGCAGACGGGCCTAGACAGTATAGTGTTCTACAAACGACATCGCTGTACAGCGTGTTGAAGATGGCAGATGAAGTGACGAAGGCAATCGAGCATGCTTTTCCCATATAGAAGGCAGCTTAGGTTAGAACGGAGAGATGATTAGTGGGACCAGGTGGTATGGGGCGGCTTTCCGATAGGAATCGGCCTAAAGCGAAGTTAAAGGATGTTTCAGTAAAAAGGATTTTGCGGTTGTTCAAGGGGTATTGGGGACAACTGCTGGCGATTATAGGATTGGCGCTGTTTGCAGCCTTGATTGGTTTAATCCCACCTCTTGTTATGAAAGAAATTATTGATAAAGCGATTCCGCAGGGCAATATGAAGATTCTGGCAATGATGGCGCTGCTCATGATTGTACTTCCAGTTCTAAGTGGTGTACTTGGGGTGTGGCAAAATCATCTCAATACCAAAGTAACCCAAGGGGTTATTCGGGATTTAGGGCAATCCTTATTTCATAATTTGCAGCGGCAATCGATGGCATTCTTTACGGATGCTCGGTCGGGGGAAATTGTGCAGCGGATCACGGGGGACGTTCAGGCTGTGCAAAGTGTCGTGACCTCGCTGGTTGTGTCCTCGATCACCCAGATTGTCATTGTTGTTTCGACCATTGGTATTTTGTTTGCCCTTGATTGGAAGCTGGCCATTATCTCTGTACTTATTCTTCCGCTGTTTGTGCTGCCTGTGAAAAAAGTATCGAAGCTTCGAAAGGAGCTGCGTACGGAAACACAAAAGGTTCGTTCAGATATTACTTCGCAGCTCAGTGAAAACTTCGGTATTTCCGGTGCCTTGTTGACGCGTATTTTCGGCAGGGAGAAGCAGCAGGAAATCGAGTTTACGGCTATGAACCAGAAGGTGATGGATTTGGAGCTTCGGCTCAACCTGATTGGGCGCTGGTTCGGGATGGCGACTAATACGCTGGGGCCGTTAGGCACAGCGATTATTTATATGTACGGCGGCTACTCCGTCATATCCGGCAGCATGACGCTGGGCTCGATCGTCGCCTTCGCGGCGTATCTTGGCCGGTTGTACATGCCTGTAGGTATGCTGCTGAACCTGCATGTCGAGGTGGCCACTGCGTTGGGCGTATTCCAGCGCATCTTCGAGTATCAGGACATGGTGCCAGATGTCATGGATGCTGAGGGGGCACGGCCGCTTACGCAGGTCGAGGGGCGTGTGGCTTATAAGCAGGTTTCCTTCGCTTATAAGCCAGGGCAGTACGCGCTGCGTGACGTCACGTTCGAGGCGCAGCCAGGTGAGATGGTCGCGCTGGTTGGACCAAGCGGCGCGGGGAAATCGACGCTGATCGGCATGATCGCGCGGCTGTACGACTCGACGTCGGGTGTCGTCGAGGTCGATGGCGTGAACGTTCGCGACGTTCAGCTGGCTTCACTGCGCGCGCAAATCGCGTACGTGACGCAGGAGTCGTTTCTGTTCCACGCGACGATTGGCGACAACCTGCGCTTCGCGCGGGAGGACGCTACGCGTGAGGAGATGGAGGCCGCGTGTCGGCAGGCCTACATCCACGACTTTATCGTGTCGCTTCCCGAAGGGTACGACACGATGGTGGGAGAGCGCGGCCACCGGCTCTCCGGCGGCGAGCGCCAGCGGATCGCGATTGCCCGCGCGATCCTGAAGCGCCCGCGCATCCTCATCCTCGATGAGGCGACGTCGCACTTGGACTCGGAGTCCGAGTCCTATGTGCAGGCGGCGCTCGAGGAGCTGATGCAAGGGCGCACGACGCTGGTGATCGCGCACCGGCTCTCCACGGTGCTGGCCGCCGATCACATTCTGGTGATCGAAGCGGGCAGCGTCGTGGAGCGGGGCACGCACAGCGAGCTGCTTGCACTGGATGGGCTGTACGCGCGGCTGTACAGCACGCAGTTCGCTCACGCTGCTGACGAGTAGCTGTACACGGCGGTTAAGATAATTCATGGTAAGGGGCTGTCCCAAGAGTAGATAAATACTTTAGAGGGACTAGCCTCTTCATGGATAGGTACTCGTTTTCCAAATTTCATCGAATAACGCTCTCACGTTCCGCAAATTCAAATTTTAGCGCATTTAATTCAATTTAGCGGATCGTCGTTCCTCTATTGATATTCTGTTACATGGGAAGAAACATCTCAAAGAATAACGGCTCGACGTCAGGGGAATAAGATTAACAAAGGTGTCACGGTTTATCGAAGTAAAAGGAGTCTCATTTGATGAACAGGAGAAAGGAAGCTATAGTTCGAATATCTTGACAAACTCTTCTGTAACTAATAGTATTACAGTATAAAAATGAATAGGGGTCGTAAAACATGAAATGTAAAATTAATCGAAATGCAGCCAAGGTCTTAAAAAATATGTTAAGTAGTGAAGAAGCCGAAGGGAAGATGATTCGTGTATTTATTACGCTGAATCATGGAGAGCACGCGCACTATGATGTGAAGCTTGACACACCTACTGAACATGATGAAATCGTAGAAACAGACAAAGATATTAAAATTTTACTAGATAAACGAGAAAACCTTTTAGATGGGGTTTGGGTTCAATATTTTCATGTACCTGAAGATGGTTTTTTCATAACGAACCCTTCAACAGGATTTCTTGAAAAATAAGTGCACACTCGCTTAAAAAATCTCCGATTGTTGAGAACCCCATGTTTTCTAAACGTGGGTTATTTTTATATTCATAGGGCAGCAAGCCGGCAGCTTCTGTTAAACTGAAGAAAAGTTGAAATGATCATGGGGGTATTTTAATGAGTCAACGCTATCGCATTACAAGAGCATTTCAGGAAAAGGACAATTCGGCGAAAACAATATCTTTGGAAGAGTGCAAACTGTATTTTACGTCCAAACCTGATTTTTCCTATACATCCGTGTTTACGGTGACAGGCTCTACCAGCATGTCTATTGAGGGAGATTTTTTCATGTGGAGCTACGGCGATACAAAAATCCCATTCCGGCATTATCAGGGAGATATTTACGTATCTGGTACCAATGAAGCCGTCATCCCCAAGATGATTGAGGTTGCGGGCGATTTGGGGGCGGATGTGCTGGAAGGGTAATTACAAAAAAAGCACAATGGAGTAGGAGAATAAAATTCCTGATCCATTGTGCTTTTTTGCTTGGCGCTGCTCCATTTCTTTAATGTAATGCTGGTTGTTGAACGATTAATTTACTGACAAGTTTGCCAACGAACTGTGGTAAAAAGAAGTTTAATACGAAAACAATGATAAAAGCTATGCGCCATGCGCCCGTCCAATAACTCACAAAATAGGGAACGATACCATTCATGGCAAAAGCAGTTAAAGCAAAGGAGAGGACGAATGTCATAATGAGCGATATTGCAAAAATATAGACAATTTGAGCTTTTTTAAATCGATTTGCAAATTTACGGATTTTAGCAGGTAAGAAAAGGTTTAGTCCGAAAGCGATCACAAAAGCGACTCCCCAATCTTTCATCCATGTACTAACAAAATACGGAATAAAGCCACCTTCAAGTACATATGTCATAATTCCCGACATGATAAAAGTCATAATCATTGACATAATGGATACAAAAGTCAGTTGACGATATTTATGATTGATTCTCATATTAAAACTCCTTTGATGTATAATTTATTTTTTCTTGATTATGAAATTAGTATAACCCCTTATAAAACAAATTTCAAGTATCGATTTATGATTTTTGTCATTCGTGTTGAAATGATACCCATCTCTATAATTGCTGATAAAGTAGTCTTGAAGGCTGATGAAGGTGGAGTTTGGGGAAATCCTTTTGAGAGCCTAACCATAGATAGGGGATCAGTCGTCGTTAGTGATTATGGAGGAAGTAAAAGAGGAAGAAAAGAACTGGTAAGAATAAATTTTAATTTAAATGATATGTAGTATGGTGCTTGAAGGATACTAAGAGTTGAATAAACATTAACGAGGCTGCCGAAGGATGATCCTATGGCAGCCTTTGCTCACCAAAGAGATAGCGTGACGTCGATATTTTATTTTTTTGGCAGCATCATGAGAGTCTGGGCGTGACGATGGATCTCGGAAGCCTTTAATGGACCGCCATGTCCCATGTAGAATTTTTCGACTCCCGAATCAAGCAGACGGGTCAATTCACGGGCTACTGTGTACGGGTCATCTTCGAATGGTGGACGTATGGCATGACTGGTTCTTACGATACCGCCTAACAAAATTCCTGAGGCGACAAGGTCACCGACCAAAGCTTCATTAGAAGCAAGTTCTATGGAGACAGAGCCAGCAGTGTGCCCAGGCGTGTGCTTAACCACCCCCGGAATTCCGTATCGCTCCAAGTTGATAACATCATGTTTTGTAAGTAAAACATCCGGTTCAAAACCGATATACGGCTCGAGCATAAGTGGTGTCTTGATAAATAAACGGCCAAACCAACCGGTTGGGCAAAAAGTCATTGGCGTCTCCCTGTTAAAATGTTTAGCATCCCCCTCGTGAGCCAATATCGGTGCTCCTGATAGTTCACGAATTATTGCTGCACTTCCGGCATGATCTACATGCGCATGGGTCACCACAATGAGTTTGATGTCTTTGAATGTAAGTCTTTCCTTAGCTAAGGCCTTTTTAATTTTATTCTCAGACCCGGGTAGTCCCGCATCGACAAGAATGCATCCGTCAGGGCCTACAAGTAAGTGGGAATTTACCATGTGCATGGGGAGGATTGGAATGCGGACGATTTTTACAGTGTTCATAATTTCATTGTCCTCTCTGGTGGCTAATCTAACGAACCGAACCGTCCGGTTCGTTTTTTATGGTACTCTAATACTTAGTTAATTGCAAGAGAAATGTTACAATGTATTTCAAATGCTATTTGGGATGTATGGGGGACTGAAAAATGCGTAAAGATGAAAAAACACGACAACACATCATTATAAAATCCGCTGAATTATTTAATCAAAAGGGATATGCCGGGTCATCGATACAAGACATTATAGAGGCTACAGGATTAACAAAAGGAGGGATTTATCGAAGATTCTCTAACAAAGATGAAATCGCGGTGGAAGCGTTTGAATATGCGGGGCGGGTGTTGATGGAACAATTATCGTCAGCCATTAATAATGCGGATACAGCGATAGACAAAATAATGGCTGTATGTAATGTGCATATTGATCCAGTGAACAATCCTCCAATAATAGGGGGGTGTCCTTTACTGAATACGGCAGTTGAAAGCGATGATACCTTTCCAAAACTGCGTGATAAAGCCTTAGCCGCGTATGAGGAAATGTTAAGCCTCGTCCAAGGTATTGTAAAACATGGGATATCTGTTGGAGAATTCCGATCAGATGTAGATGTTGATTCACTATCATCATTTATTGTTTCTTCACTCGAAGGCAGTGTGATGGCAAGCAGACTGAGCAGAGACAGTAAACATGTAGGGTTTGTTATGCAACAACTTCGGGTTCTACTGAACACATATATAAAGATTTAATTCAAGCCACGGAAAGGATTGTTTAATAAATTTATAACCTTTAATTATTAAAAGTAGTATCGTAAAATTACCGTAACTTTAATAATGGAGGAAACACTCGTGGTTACAATTGAGGATTTTATGAAATTAGATATCCGTGTCGGTACTGTAATTAAAGCAGAGCCTTTTCCGGAAGCGCGAAAACCTGCAATAAAATTAGAAATCGATTTTGGTGAGTTTGGTATTAAACGTTCCTCTGCTCAGATTACACAAAGATATGAATCCGAACAACTTATTGGACGTCAAGTAATCGCCGTAATGAATTTTCCTGTTAGACGCATCGCAGGTTTTAAATCTGAGGTGTTGGTCATTGGCGGTGTTCCAGCAGAAGGTGATGTGGTTCTCTTAAAACCAGATGAACCTATTAAAAACGGTACACCAGTTGCCTGAGCATTAGTGGATATAACAAGCTAGTTAAATAATTAGAAGGGGGCAACTATGAGCAAAATCGAAGTCTCGACCGTTGCCGGCTCCGAGTCACATATACCATTTCTCGAATCCGGTTCTTATCCCGTACGGCACGGGAATATTGTTCGTCCGCTTGTGGATAGTGCGCCCACCTTTCGACGCATTTGTGAGGCTATCGAAACAGCACAGATCAGTGTCTGGATCACGTTTACTTTTGTGGATCCGTATTTCCAGATGCCGGACGATCGTGGTACCCTGTTTGATGTGCTGGACCGTGCGGTTGCTCGTGGACTGGATGTACGCATCATTTTCTGGCGCCCAAATTCGGAGAGTAGTGGTTACGGCCAAGCCTTCCCAGGATCTTACGCTGACCGTGAAATGCTCGCTGCACGTGGTTCGCTTTTCCGTGCCCGCTGGGACCGTGCACATGGTTACTTTTGCCAACACCAAAAGTGTTGGCTGATAGATGCAGGACATTCGTCCGAGACGACATTTATCGGTGGAATTAATCCGACGTTCAAGGCCTTCGAACCAGGGCACACTGGCGAGGGACAGCGCCACGACGTATTTGTCGAAGTGACCGGACCGTCGGCGACCGACGTGCACCACAATTTCGTACAAAGATGGAACGAGGCCAGCGAGAGCATGGAGGAAGATGGAGTGTGGGGCCACAATGGCGATGACGAGTTGACTTTCCCTACACGCGTATCCGTTCCTCGAGGAGAAAGCCAGGTGCAGATTCAAAGGAACGTGTATGAGAGCCGGTACAGTAATAGTTATCCAACTCCCGGAGGTTCTTCCTTCGATATTGGTGCAGGCGAGCGATCCATTTTCGAGCAGTACAAACGAGCAATAGATGCCGCTCGTTGCACAATCTACATCGAAAATCAGGCTCTCCCGGTTCCAGAGATCTCTGCCAGATTGGAGGAAGCTCTGAAACGTGGCGTGGATGTTGTACTCCTCGTTCCAGCTGAGCCTGAGTCATACGTGCGCGCATTCCGTCAACATCCGGATAGCAAAAGCTTCTTCGATCATTTTGAAGCACTTGGCCGATACGAGAATTTCGCACTTGTCGGAATAGCTGGGCAGAATGAACAGAGAGAGCGCAGCAATATTTATGTACATGCTAAAATAATGCTGATTGACGACGCGTGGGCGACAATTGGTTCCTGCAACCTTCACTGGAATTCACTCTTTGGTCATACGGAGATGAACGCTGCGTTTTGGGACCCAAAAGTGGTGCAATCACTGCGCCGTCAACTATTTTCCGAACACCTGGGTCAAGACACCTTACAATTAAACGACCGCGAGGCGCTTCAACTTTACCGGAACATTGCTCATGAAAACCAAATTAGAGGAACGCAAGGCGATTTCGACTGGAAAAGTCTTGCATTCGCCCTGGACCCAACAACTTACGGCCAATAGCAGCATGAGTTATTAGCAAGCATTATTATATTTATTTTACAAAGAGACCCTCCGATAGGATGAATTGTGTTGCTCACCACTTCACAAGTTATCAAGAATGGGTTTCTTTTTTTGCTCATTTTATGAAAAGAGACTGCCCTCAAGGTTGCTTCCTACATTTACCAATGATTTTTTGTGAACAATCCGTCTTGTTCTGGAGTCAAATAAAATAAACACCTAAAATACGTATACATATAGAAATGAAGGAGAATTTGATGAAAAAAAGTTTGAGATCGCTAATTCATTGGCATTCGTTTATGGAGCAACTTGAGACTTATACGGCAGCTACGTTGTTGAAGTTGAAAAAATGTTTGAACCCAGTAACGAACAAAATCGGTTTTGGTATTTACTTTTACAAGGATATCACCATAAATTTAAACCGTTTGAACAAAGATATGCTGGCAATCGTCGCCGATTTTGTTACACTTTCGCATTTCGACAAGCGTACATTTCCTAGCTTTGTATCGGTTGCCGATGGGATATACGCGACGATGTTTACGAAAGTGCCTAACCATATTATTAAACGGATTACCACTTTGGTCACTGCGTTACCAGGCTATAAAGCGTTGCAAACCGCATCCCGATCGTATGGGTATAAATGTGAGCTTCACTACAATCAGGGAAGAGTATTTTTTGGCTCGTTACAAATTCATTTTAAGAAAATACAAAACGAGCTCTCCTCTCCTAGTTACAGAGCCCTCTCAATGATAGGCAGGACTGATTAAGAAACAACATGCATGGTTTTTTAACCGCAACCTCGACATGAAATTGATTTTCGTGTTGGGTTTAGCGGTTTTTTGTTATTCAGCGTCCGGACTTGAATTGACTAGGAGTAAGGCCCACGAATTTTTTAAACTGGCGCATAAAGTGGGTATCATTTTCATACCCGCACATTTTGGAAATGGCGGCGACGGATAACGAACTGTTAACCAAAAGATACTTGGCGTATTCCAGCCTGCTGTTGATGATGTCTATAACCACAGAACACCCGAATAGCTCCTTATAGATATGCTGGAAATAAGATTTACTTAAATTCATGTATGAGGCAAGATTTTCTACGGACCTATTCGTTTGAGGTGAACTGTAGAGCTCGTTGCGCAGCTCGGTAAATTGGCTGAAATATCGGCTTGTTTTGTCGGGCAAGGTGGGTCTGTCAAGCAGATTGCGAAGCTTCATAAAAAGAGTTCTTATATCCGAGTCAATGATTTTATCCCGCAGCGGGCCGCCTAAGCGGTTGATGCTATGCAATTCCATGATGCATCTTGTAATTAAAAGCGGATCTGCGGCTTTGACGGGCGTGTCAAGGGGGAAATCCAACTGCATAAGGAAATCCTGAATGTCATTGCCGTCACAATGGAACCAGTCGTTGATGAATGGTTTATCCAATTCCCTGTAAAGTTGGGGGGTTGTAGGGCGAAACAGGATATAAGAATTTTTTTCGGCTACGTATTGCTTGCCGTCGAGAATAACTTCTGAATTGCTTTTCAAAAAAACAAAGGCATAATTCCCTGCTCCTACTGGACGGTCAATAGTGATTCCATCCCAATGAATAAAATTATATCCGCAACTAATTAAATGAATCATCCTGCATCTCCTTAAAAAGCACGATAGGTCAGTTTTTGGCTACTATAATTTATTGTATCTGAATTAACATGTACGTACAATTTAATTAAACAGTATGGACAAAGTGGAGAAGAGTAGAGAGCATAATAGGCATGTTTACATGATCTTTGGGTTGATTGCCGCATACTGAAAATAGTGAATCAAAGGAGCATGAATACATGGCAAAACTTACTATCAATGCAGACATTCGCTTAAGCACAATCGACCGCAATATTTACGGGCACTTTTCTGAGCATTTGGGACGCTGCATTTATGAAGGCATCCATGTAGGAAAGGATTCGCCGATTGCAAACACGGAGGGGTTGCGAAATGACGTTCTAGAAGCGTTGAAGCAGCTTGAAATCCCCGTGCTCCGTTGGCCGGGTGGATGCTTTGCCGATGAATATCACTGGAAAGATGGCGTTGGTCCGAAAGAAAAACGGAAAAGGATGATTAATACGCATTGGGGCGGTGTCGTCGAGAACAATCATTTCGGCACTCACGAGTTTTTGCGTTTATGCGAGCTCATCGGTACTGAGCCCTATATTAGCGGTAATGTCGGAAGTGGAACGGTTGCTGAGATGTCCGAATGGGTTGAATACATGACGTTCGACGGAGAGTCGCCTATGGCCAACTGGCGGAGGGAGAACGGACGCGAGCAGCCGTGGAAGATAACCTATTTCGGGGTGGGCAATGAGAACTGGGGCTGCGGCGGCAACATGCGCCCTGAGTATTATGCGGATCTGTATCGGCAATATGCCTGTTATGTCCGGAATTACGGCGATAACCGAATTTTCAAAATCGCTTGCGGACCCAATGTCGACGACTATAACTGGACTGAGGTGCTAATGAGTCAGGCAGCACGTTTCATGGACGGTTTGAGTCTGCATTATTATACGGTCCCTACCGGTGTTTGGAGTGACAAAGGCTCGGCCACCGAATTTGACGAAAAATTGTGGTTTGAAACACTGAAGAAGACACTGTTCATGGAAGAGCTCATCGAGCGCCATGATACGATTATGACGCGTTACGATCCGGACAAAAGAGTTGCGCTCATCGTGGACGAATGGGGGACCTGGTACAACGTCGAGCCCGGCACCAACCCCGGCTTCTTGTATCAACAAAATACGATGCGCGATGCGCTTGTTGCCGGAATTAATCTGAACATTTTCCACAACCATTCCGACCGTGTACGCATGGCAAATATCGCTCAGGTTGTTAATGTACTGCAATCGGTCATTTTAACGGAAGGCGCCAGTATGATTCTGACCCCAACCTATCATGTATTCGATATGTATAAGGTTCATCAGGGTGCCAGCCTCGTTGCCGCAGATGTGGAAAGCCCGTCTTACGAAATGGATGGACAGAGCATAGATCAGCTTAGTGTGTCTGCTTCCGTGGATGTGAATAATCGCCTGCATATTTCTTTATGCAATCTGCATCACGCTGAAGCTTTGGAAGTGGCGTGTACAATCCGCGGTGGGAAGGTCAGTAATGTTGCGGGGCAGGTACTAACCTCCGATACGATTCAATCGCATAATAATTTTGGGGAACCGGAAAATGTGAAGACGTCCGTATTTAACAATTTCCGCATCGAAAATGATCAACTTATCATCAAGCTGCCTGCTAAGTCGGTAGTGACGCTTGGTGTCAACGTATGACGGATTGCAAGGGTTGCTCGGCAACGGTTCATGTTTCTTCAGAAGAAATTGCACAATTATTCGGGGAAACGCTTCGCATTCGCAATGTCAAACTCACGACTGAAGAGGAGTATGACCGGCGCATGTTGGTCTGCCAAAACTGCGAGGCCTATCAATTTGGCACAACTTGCCGCCACTGCGGCTGTCTGATGGCTGTAAAAGCTAAGCTGGCTGCAGCCCATTGTCCGGCACCGCAAGGGAGCAAATGGTAAGGAAAATGAAGGGAAGTTCATAGTTGTACGAATATGACAATTGTCACCTCGATCCGGTGACTTGACTCACTTTTGAAACACTCTCTTAAAGGTGATAATAAGACTATAAAATCCTTTAAAGGAGTGTTCATTACTATGAATTCAACTGTATCGTTGATGATTTCGGCTTTGATTTTCTTTTTCATCCTGCGTGGACAATTAAGTGGCATGCGTAAGCCGCTCAAAAAATCGGGAGTAACATTGCTACTGCCTATCCTATACATTTCTACATCGCTTATGCAATTGTTCGATCCAACGCTGCATATCCGCGAAGATCAAGTAATCATTGCTTTATTGATCGGTATGATTGTTTCGATTCCGCTTATCGTAACGACCAACTTTGAAGTTCGAGACGATGGCAACACGTTTATTAAGCGTAACAAAACGGTCTTTGTGCTGCTGATAGTGATCTTTGCACTGCGTTTCCTCGCGATTGCAACTATAAAATCAATCGATCCAGGCACACTTAGCTTTATGTGCAACCTGATAACCTTTGGCTACATCGCGACATGGCGGATCATTAGTTTTATTAAATTCAAAGCTGTAAGCTCTTCCAAGCAAGCTGTACTGAATACTTAACACGTTCATTTCATTTTATCAAAACCTACATTAAAAATAATCATCAATAATCCGGTATAGGGTACCGACATGAGCAAGCCGAATATTGGTTTGCGATAATGAATACGCAGCATGATAAACATGATCATATCGAACAATGATGACCAAAGTAGGTTCCATCCGTTATGATACGTGATTGATCCACATTTCACAGATACAAATTCAAGCAAAACAAAAATACCAGTGAAAAAGATGATGTAATAAGCCTGGGAAAGAAGTTTACGATTTCGCGGGTAGTTCGATAGGTATACCCAAGTCGATACAGGCATGCCAATCAGAATAAGCAATAGGATCGGAATCGTTGCAACAGGAAGACCATTCGGCTCCATTTGCCAAAGTTGATATTGATAACAGATCAACTCATAGAGCCCATTACATAACGCAGCAAAGAGGAGTGTTGGATAGTACTTCTCCCAATTTCGGTCCGCAAACCGAAGAGCTGCTAGTAACCATAAAACCGAGTATAAAATCGCAACCAAGGGATTTCGAACTCCTTTGTTTATGTTAAGTCCTTATTATTCCAATTAATCCATCGTTCATACAAATTTTATTTGTACTGGTATCATTAAAGGAGGCCCGCTCTCATAAGAGAACGGGCCTCCTTTTGAAATTAGGGATTACTTAATCACATTAACGTTTGCCTGTGGATTCGAAAGATCACTTGAATCATCAGAGACTAAAGGTGCTGGATCCAATTTGGCTTCTTCGCGAAGCAGATAACCGAAAAATAAAATGTAATAAGACACGATGATGAAGAAGACACCTGCGGTTAGTGGGTCTTTAGTAAATTGAGTTGGATCTACTGGGTTCATATTTGCTGAGTTGGATGAAAGACTGATAAAGGCCAAACGATAGACAATCCGGCTAAGAAATAGCACCAGTACCGTAACTTCGATCCATAAGTGGGTGCGATAGTACCATCCGTCTGTACGATGTTCGAAAAGGGTGTGGCGAATCGCGGTGAGTCCGAGTGCGACACCTGCCGCTAGGCCGATTATATAACCAATGAAATGGATGGGATGGACAAAGCCTAGCAGGAAGATGACGGCTCCGAGGATACTAAAGAGAGTGAGTCGGAATTTAAGTCTACCTCGGGATAACTTTTGAAAACCAATGGTTCGCTTCGTTCTGCGATAGATAAAAAAGCCAATGAATAGGAAAGGAATGGCATAGTGCATCCAGTTTTGCATTTGATTTCCTCCAGAGAAACGTAGTTTTTCCTTATTGTAACAAATTTAGGCAGGTTGTCAGAGAAAAAAATATTTCATTTACAAAAAACTGTCATACACTTAATGATAGGACGATAAACTTACTATTACACACAAAAAGCGCCGCAAGGAGTTGACAGTCATGGCTCTAATCACCCATGTTAATGTATGTAATACAGAGAATGAAATTTACTGCTGTCTTCGTAATAAAATTGTGAAGCTTGACGACCAACAGAAAGAGCAATTTTGCAAAGGATGTAAAATGTTTGCCGGTGATGCCGATGAACATGGAATTGGTGTAGCCTGTGTATGGGAAGATGTACGCGTCGTTAGTAATCCGCATATCGCAGTGAACCCGCTTGAGGAGTTTATTCATAATCAAATCCGCCAAGTGCCGCCCGAGGGTCCGGCCTTATTTCTATATACAACAGAATGGTAAAACACATCCTCTTTGATTTTGATGGGACACTGGTCGATTCTAGAGCATTGCTTGTTAAGCTTTATAATGAAATGGCCGTGCAGTATCAATTTCGCAGGATTCGAGATCAGGACCTTGCGCTTCTGAGATCACTTTCGATCTCTGAGCGGGTGGATCGCTTAGGTGTTCCTGTACTCCAAATTCCAAAGCTAGTAACGGCTGGAAGACAGCTCTATCAAGAAAATATTCGTACACTTCACATTGTTCCTGGGATGAAAGAGGTTATAGCCAGAGTATCCTCACAAGGGATGAAAAGCTCCATACTCTCTTCCAATTCCGAGGTAAATATTCGTCAGATACTTAAAAATAACAAGCTGGATGGCGCGTTTAAGGAAATCATTTCAGCTAAGCATATTTTTGGTAAGCATCATTCGATCCGCAAAGTAATGAAACAATGGGGGACTTCCCCCTCGCGGATGATCTATGTTGGAGATGAATTAAGGGATATTGAGGCTTGCAGGAAACTAGGCGTTCCCATAGTTGCCGTTACATGGGGCTATGATTCTCAGCATTTATTGCTCAGTGGAAAGCCCGATTACTTAGTAAACTCTCCCGGAGAGCTGCTAAAAACACTTCTGTCCTTAACCTGATAGGAAGGTGAAAGAGGGAGCAAATAGCTATCACAGACAGAGTCTGAGGTAGTTATTTGTGTTTGCTTTTTGTAAGAGCTATTGGCAACATTCGCAGTCGAGTGGTGTCATCATGTAAAATAGAATCTATGAGGTGATATTACGGGAGGAGGCGTCTAATGTTATTTTATCTCATCATATTTGTAGTGACAGCCGTGGATCAAATTTCGAAGGTGTGGATTCGGTCTATCTTAAAAGTAGGCGAATCTATGCCGTTTTATAAAGATATTATTTCGTTTTCGCATTATCAAAATAGTGGAGCAGCAGGCAGTTCGCTGCAGGGCTCAGCGCGTTATTTAGGAATTCTTGCTGTTGTGATTATTGCTGTTATTTTGTATTACAGAAAAAAAGGAAGCTTTCAAGGATTCTTCAAAGAGGCTGGTGCCGCATTTTTCGTGGGCGGGGCTATTGGTAATGGCATCGAACGATTATTATTCGGTAAAGTGACCGACTTCATCGTTTTTCGATCTGGCCATGGTGTGATGAATTTGGCTGACTTAGCTATTAATTTGGGTGTAGTGTTTTTTGTACTGGATATGTTTCTCTCTTATCGCCATAAGCTGTTACCAAAAGAGAAGAATTTTCAATAAACGTAGGTATATTAAACTATATAGGTAGATCAAAAGTACTATTTGTGATATCCTTCAAGTAGACGGGTTTTGAGCGAGAAGACGTTAAACTGGAGGATGGTCACATGAGGCCGGATAAACAGATATTGATCGATGAATTTTTTGCAATGATTCGAAAATTGACGCGTACGGGTGCAGACATAATGTTAGTGAGGGATTTTTTCTGGAAAGCTTCCGAAATCCGTTCATTTATCCCTCCAACGGTAGAATTCATGACGGTTCTTAAAACGTACAACGCTGTCTTATTTCATGAATTCCGAAAATCGCTTGTACCCAATACGAGTATGCATATGCTAGCGAATGTCCACATGGAAGCGGGAGAAGCGCTCATTAGTTTGGGAATTACAAGTTTGGAGCAGCTTCAACTAGCGGTAAAAGGAACAGTAGCTGTGAATAGTTAAGAAAGTTAAACCAAGCGATGACGCCAGTCTCGCTTGGTTTTTTTGTTTGGAGAGGGACACATAATCCATTGGGGGGAGTATTTCGGCCGCGAAGAAGCCATATTAAGATACAGAAGTACATTCTGTGTGAAAGAAGGAAAGAAAATGCTGCGAATGCTTGGGAAACTGTTTTTGAAGCTACTGTTAAATGGAGTTTTTTTAATCCCTCTATTGATGTATTTAACGCAAGCCACACTCATCGAGGCGTTCTTTGCAACTTATACTTTTTCTCTTATGTCTTATGTTGCAATTGATCAATTGTTTTTAAGAGTTACCAACAATGGAGTTGCTACCTTAGCAGATGTAGGACTAGCCTTTGTTTTCTTTTGGTTGGTCGAGAAATTCTTTTTTCATTGGTCCATAAACTTTACAACTGTGGTGATAGTTGCATTGGTTTTTGGCATCATAGAGTTCTTTATGCATAGCTATTTTCAGAAAGACAGGGGCAGGCTTGATCGACATAGTTTTAGTGATAATTAAACTTAAATTTGTATCTTGGTCCTGTAAAATTAGAAACAGAAGGAAAACTCAGATTCTGAGCTTTCCTTCTGTTTTTTAACAATTTGTTTTAAATTTCATGACTTACTATTAGCTATGCAATTCGATATTCCCAAAACCGCGTTCATTGGACAGTAACGAGTTGTTCCTGTAACAATTGGCGCTAATCCAATTAATCCCCACCAACTTTTGTAATAGACCCCAGCGAGAACAATAACGGATCCAATTGTAATTCTTATAACTTGCTCCGTTTTTCCAACGTTACACTGCATAATAAAACCTCCGAAGGATAGTTGATAAAAAAACAGCCATAGACAAAAAAAACGAATGCTGTTGTATTCACAGCACACATTGAATATGTTTTCCTGTTCTAAGTCAAACAATCAATCAAATGAGTTTGTAATTTCAGGGATATATTATTTTTGAACGAAATGGTGGTGGGTGAATATTCTAATGTGTAGATTACGCCATAAAGGAGAAGTGTTACAACATGTATTACACCTTACAAGC
The DNA here is from genome assembly GCF_013141785.1 of Paenibacillus germinis. NCBI lineage: Bacteria > Bacillati > Bacillota > Bacilli > Caryophanales > Paenibacillaceae > Paenibacillus > Paenibacillus germinis. The sequence goes on along the minus strand of NZ_WHOC01000144.1, from coordinate 42,476 downwards.
GCCCACTTACGTCCCGTATCAAGATTACCTGGGGCATTTCGCACGTAGTGAAGATATGGTGCTGAACTTAATTCTTCAATCCATTGCTGGAGAAAGAAATGATGAGCTCTTCTATCAAGAGTTGATAAGGCTTGCCCCTACGGAGAAAGAAAAGGAAGTTATTACAGGCATTAGAGATGACGAGAGAAAACATAATCAAATGTTTCGAAATATTTATACGCAACTTACGGGTACATCACCTACCGAAATAGAAGCGATGGAGCCGGTTGAACATGTTAGTGATTATTTAAGCGGTATTGAGAACGCATTATTCGGTGAATTAAAGGCGTTTGAAAAGTACCGTACCCTATATTTGAACATTCGACCAGTATACCGCAATATGATCTTTGAAATCATGACCGATGAGATTAAGCATGCTAGTTACTATAACTGGCTATACACGAAAAACAATAGATAAAAAGATAGTTGCCTTCGGTGCCGCTCATTGCAATATAAATACCCCAGGAGCTTTAATAAGGCGCACTGGGGTATTTTATGTGTCCTGCAATAAAGAGTCGGTTATTGGAGGAATAAATACATGCTATAGAAAAAATCAAAGATCCATTTCCGGTGGTTCCTCTAACCATCCTTTGGACATCATAAGTTTGGCGCCTTCCATTGTATATTCAAATACATCTTTAGCGAATACCCCTGTTTTCGCTATCATATCATTACGTAAAACAAAAGCAGCATTAAAGCCCTGAGCTCCAAGACTAAACCCACCCAAAAGGTATGTACAATACATCATCAACTTTTCGGAAAAAGGCGCATTTGTCGAATTTGTAACTGTACCTCCCGGTGTGGAAGGTGGTTGAATATTATTCTGAAGAAGGATTTCAGTGGTTTCTTTTAAAATTTCTTTTGAAAGTTCTTGCCCTTTTGTAAAATACTTTTTCACTTCTTCATCTTTGGCACATTGGGCAAAACCTCTCAATAATTGCATACCAGAAATATTTGCTTCAATGGAATGATACAGCAACCCGAACTCTACAGTATTTATTGATCTCTTATGTCCAAAAAGATTAGTTCCTTTCATGTATGCTTGATCTGTTATATAACTAACTGTTTTCGGCATGTTCGTATAATTCGGGCGAGGAAGAAGATCTTTTTCGAGAAGGTATTGTGTAAATTGATTATAATAGGACTGCGTTATATCAGTTAGTTGCTTATAAAGCATTACGATGTCTTCGCGATACGATATTGTCATGTGGAGTACATACATACCCATACTTATTTCTTTTAGTATCCGACAGAACATAATATCAAAGCCGTTCTCATACAATTTTGGCGCATCCAGAGTAACATCTTCCTTACTAAACCCGATTGGGGGCGCTGCCCCATCATTTTCTAACATCGTTGTTATTTCGATGACCTTTGGATGAAGTTTTTCCCACAATCCAGACATTAAATCCTTGGCTTCTTGATCTTCTGATTTCGATATAAAATATTCCAATATGCGAAGAATCATTGTTTTTTTTTGGTAAGTTGTCCATAATGCACCGAGTTCCGGTGCACTCATTTTAGATTTTTCTAGCATCAAAGGATATCCTCCGTATTTATGTTTTTCGCTTCACATTTTCGTAATGAAGATAATATGTGTTCATTTATATGATTTATTCATATTGTCGTTCCGTAAAGAAAAACTCTGAATAAAAAAGGACCTCCCCCTATTGGCGGAAGTCCTCATGGATACGTGTAACTATCTTCAAGGTAGATACCTCACTAGTTGCACGTACACTATTCGTCTTTCTTTTGCTGCAGCGCAGCCATTAATTTGTCAGCGAGCGAGCTGCCCAGCTGGGTTTGATCGGAAAACTTCTCGATCAGCTGACGGTTCACTTTGGCAGAGGCGCGACGGCCGCCGCCGGTGGATTCATTGTCTATTTTCTCCACGACGTTGCATGGACGGCATTGAAAATACTTGCCGGATTTGCCGGTGTGGATCTCCATTTTCTTGTGACACTGCGGGCAGCGGTGGTTGGTCAGTTGTCCGTCAGCTTCGCGCTTATAGGAGCATTCGCGGCTGGAACAAACGAGATAACGGCCTCGTTTCCCCTTCACCTCTTGAAGGAACTCCCCGCAATCTGGGCATTTGCTGCCCGTTAAATTATGCGGTTTATAGGCCGCAGAGCTTTTCTTGACCTCATCGACCAGCTCGGCTGCTTTTTTGCGAATGCCGCTTAGGAATTGCTCCATGCTTCCTTTGCCTTTGGAAATGCGTTCAAGCTCAAGCTCCCAGCGTGCTGTAAGCTCAGGAGAACGCAGTTCCTCCGAAGCGAGCTCTATGAGCTGAGTCCCTTTGCCAGTCGGAATGAGCGAGGAGCCTTGACGTTCAATGGTGTCGGAAGACACAAGCTTCTCAATAATGTCAGCGCGTGTAGCGGGCGTGCCGAGGCCCCATTTTTCCATTTGAGAAAGCAAGGAAGCTTCGTTGTACCTGGCAGGCGGTTTCGTTTGGCGGCTTAATTGACGGGCGTTACGGACGGTTACGGCGTCTTTTTCGGCAGCTTGGGGCAGCAATTGAGCAGAGTCGTCATCAGACTCAGTTTCTTCCCGATCTGGATCGGTGAAATCAGTGGCTCCATATACGTCTTTCCACCCGGCTTGTTTAACCACTTTACCGGATGCATACAGCTTCTCTCCGGCTATTTCAACAGTCAGCTTGGTTTCATCATAGCGGCAGGGACCGCAGAACAGGGCTAGGAATCTACGCAAAATGAGATCATAAAGTCGGCGTTCGTCAGCGCTTAAGGTGGCGAGCGAAATGGCTTCACCGGTTGGAATAATCGCATGGTGGTCGCTTACCTTGGAATCGTCGACAATGCGTTTCGTAATCGTTAACGGTTTGCGTATAAAAGGAGCCGCTAGCGCTGCGTAGGGGCCAATGGCTGCGCCCTTGAGCCTGCCGAGCAGGGTCGGCACCATGTCCGAGGTCAAGTAACGTGAATCGGTACGCGGATAGGTGACCAACTTGTACTGCTCATACAATCTTTGCAGCACATTCGACGTCTGCTTGGCTGAGAAACCAAATTTGCGGTTAGCATCGCGCTGCAATTCGGTTAGGTCATAAGCAAGCGGATGCGGAATCTGCTTTTCTGTTTTTTGCACGTGCAGGATTTTGCCGATCTGGCCCTGCAGCTTCGCTTTTAAGGCATCTGCGCGCTCGCGGTCAAAAATGCGCGTATCGCCTGTTTTGGGGTCTCGCCACACCGCGCGGAAAGAGCCCAGATCGGCTTCGATCAACCAATAGTCGACGGACCGGAAATCCCGGATTTCCGCCTCGCGGTTGATCATCATAGCCAGCGTTGGCGTCTGCACACGCCCAGCAGATAAGGACGCGCCGAACTTGCTGGTCAGCGCGCGGGTCACATTCAGGCCGATCAGCCAATCGGCCTCGGAACGGCAGACGGCTGCTTGATACAGCCGGTTGTAGTCCGTGCCAGGCTTCAGCTGCGCGAAGCCTTCGCGAATCGCCTGATCCGTTTGCGACGAGATCCAAAGCCGTTTGAACGGCTTCTTCCAGCGGATCAGCTCCATAATCCAGCGCGCGACGAGCTCGCCTTCGCGCCCCGCATCCGTCGCAATGACCAGCTCTGCAAGGTCACCCCGACGGCTGAGCTGTTCGATCGCACGGTACTGCTGCGATGTTTCCTTCATCACCTTAAGCTTCATGCGCTCAGGAATGATAGGGAGATCTTCCAAGTTCCAGGTTTTGTACTTGGGATCGTAATCATCGGGCTCGGCAAGGGTAACAAGATGGCCAAGTGCCCAAGTGACGACATATTTGGCACCTTCATAATGGTGTTTTTGCTTTTGGTTGCATCCAAGGACACGGGCAATTTCTTTGGCGACGCTTGGTTTTTCGGTGAGTACAAGAATTTTCATAGGGAAAATGACCTCATTTCTGCTTACAAATTAGCATAAGCGAAAAAAGCACGCTTTTCAATGCGCTGCAGCTCGAAACTGAGGCTCAAATTTATTCAGATGAGAGCTTTTTTATGTTGAAAAAAAAGAAGAAAAATGTCTGTTCTTGTCCTAATATAAGGGTATAATGAGGAAATAAGGGATGAAGAGGAGCCAATATCTTAATGAGACCCATGTTTTCTTATTTTACTAATCAAACGATAAAAATGAGGTTTCAATTATGGATCGTTGTTGTCATTGTGACATTAGCCTTTTCAATAATTGTCCCGTTTTATTATATAGAAAAGAGAGATCGTTTAGATGAAGCAGAAAATCAGTTAAAGCAAGTAATCACCTTGCAAAGTCTGTATATTGAAAGATGGAATCAGGAAAAACTGGATACAATTAAACGCTTCGCCTTATCCGACCATGCAAAATTCCATCAAATAGGCGATTTGAAAAGAGAATTTCAAGATTATTCACGAGTGAACTCTGAATTCTTGTCGTATCCAAAGATTCAGGAGAACCCATCATAACGTTCTCTGCCCCCGTGCTTGGCGACCATAATGATTTCAAAGGTGCTGTGCTTGGAGTAGTAACACTGGAAATGTTGAATAGTTTAATGAAGCAGCTAAGTTTTGGTGAAACTGGGGAAGTCTATGTGTTGGATTCGGAAGGGTATATTGTTACAGCTTCGAGTAATACAAGCAAAAGCGAAGAATTCGTCAATGTCCCGATGAAAACTGAAATTATTCAAAGAGCAAAGACAGGCAGCACTTCGAATGATTCATACATCGGATTTCGCGGTGAAAGGGTATATGGTCAGTATAAATGGTCTAAGGGAAAAAACTGGGTTGTCGTAGGTGAGATCACGCAGAGAGAAGTATTTCAGAAATTAAATCAATTAAGTGCAGCGATTATTATCATTTCACTTATTGCACTTATTCTCAGTATCGGTGCTGCCGTTACGATTGCATCTAGAATTGAGAGACCGATTCGATACTTGCTTCGCGGTACCAAAATTATCCAGAACGGGAATTATGATTATCAGATTGATGCAGATAAAATTAGAATGGCTCCGATTGAATTGCGGCAGTTGGTCAATACATTCAACATAATGTCTGATAAGCTCAAGAAGAATATTTCTCTATTGGAGCATTCCGCATTGGTGGATCAACTGACTGAGATTCATAATCGCCGTTATATGATGCAAGAAGGAAATAAACAGCTTCAAGCCTGTATTGCTGCTGGGCAAATGAGCTCCGTTATGATGTTCGATATTGACCATTTTAAGAAAATCAATGATACCTATGGGCATTTGGTGGGTGATCGTGTCCTTCATCACGTTGCTTCTATACTACAACGGCATTCGGGAACAGATACGATTGTTGCACGCTATGGAGGCGAAGAGTTTATCCTACTTGCCCTGCGTAAAAATGCCCAAGAAAGTGTAAGCTTAGCAGAAGATCTGAGACGACGTATCATGGAAGAACCATACTCGGATGAGCAAGTTACTGTACGACTAACAGCGAGCATAGGTATAGCAGAATATTCTCCTACACTGGAGTTTGGCACGATGGTGCTTGAAGATATGGTTTCTAGAGCAGACCATGCCCTCTATCGCGCAAAATCCGGTGGACGAAACAGAGTAGAACTAGATCGATGATGGGTATTGATCTAGTTTTTTTGTGTAGAATTTGATGGTCAGAAATTGGAGGGTATGGTGTATAATAGTCAGAGAGTATTTGAATTACCAACATTTAGGGGGTTTACCATGCAAAACGCATCATTAAGACCAATGGGAATTGGAAGAATATTAGATCGCAGTTTCCAGTTGTACCGTAAGCATTTTGTGACATTAACAATTATCATGCTGATCTTGTATGGTCCATTTTACTTGCTGCAGCATTTGCTTACCTATCAAGAGACGGCAAGTACGTCATCATCCATTCTTGAACAGATCCGCAGTGGAGCATCCATGCAGGATTTGTTTGGATCTGGTTCTTTCATGCAAAATAATCCGACCCCGAAAGACATAGGGAAGACACTCATATTCGTGTTGGTATTATTACCAATCATGATTCTTGGCCTTATGCCAGCTTCGATAGCTTCTGTCTTACATCTGGTTAAAGCAAGCCTCTTTGGCGAAGAAACACCGGGAGTCGGGGAGCTATTGCGCAAATCGTTCCGTCGATTTTGGCCGTTAGCTGGAAGCACGTTCTTGGATGCTCTTATCATGTTCGGAATATACATAGGTCTCGCTATTATTATTGTCATTTTTGCTTTCGTCTTTGCGATAGGTGGAAACTTATCCAGTTCGGTAGGTGGATTTGGTGGAGGTGCGGTGGCACTAACCATTATCTTCTTCATCATCCTTGGTCTTGGAGCCATCTTCACCTTTTTCTATTTTTTCATTCGCTGGTGCTATTATTTGCCTTTTGTTGCAATGGGTGAAGAGTCTGTTGGACTAGGCCGCAGTTGGAAATTGACCCGCAAAAGCTTCTGGCGTTTATTTTTGATGTACTTCGTACTTACGCTCATTTTGTATCTTTTCCTATTCGTCATTCAATTGATTATTGCTGCAGTCTTGGGTTTAGGACTAGGGGCTCAGTTATTACAAAGTTTAATTTCAATATTGGTCATGTCCCTATGGTTTCTGCCTTATGCGGTTAGCTACTTCGATCTCAAGGTTCGTAATGAGGGTCTGGGACTTGAATCGTTAATTGAAAGCACCATACAAACATTTCCAACTGAACCAGCGGAAGAACTGGAGCCGTTTGATACTTTTGACGATCTTCGTCCGATAGACTTGGATAAAAAGAATGATTAATGCAGCTTTAGCGATTTCTTTGCAAGAGGATAAAGAGCAATTAAAACTAATCTTAAATCAAAGCGAATACACGGCTTATGAGGTCAAAGAGAACAGCTCGTTCTGGGCTTGGTTGAAGCCGCTTTTTCGTAAAATACGGAGCTTGCTGCCAGATTTTCAAGTTTCTGAGTCGGTAACGGACTGGCTGACGATTGGTGTTGTCGTTATACTACTCGGTCTTGCTGCATTCGCGATTTATTGGTTTTTGAAACAAATGATTTGGCAAAAGAGGATCCGCTCTGACGCTTACTTGCCCGTAGGAGAAATAAGCCGTTCTTATCGCTTCTATTGGCAGCAAGCAGCGGAGCTGAGGGGAACTGGGTACTTACGAGAGGGTTTACGCGCTGTCTTTCTGTCGCTTCTGTTCTTTATGGAAGCTAAACGTATGATCCGTGTGGAAAAATGGAAGACGAACTGGGAGTATGCGGAGGAGCTGGAAAGTTCAGCTTCTTCCCTAATCCCTTTGTTCCATGATAGCTCGCTTTTATTTGAGCGTATATGGTATGGCAAGGAAGTTGTAACAGAGGAGCAGTTCACTTCCATGTACGAACAGGTTGCCCGTGTTATCGGCAGGGAGGAGGGCATTGCACATGAGAGGGCTGAATAAGCTGCATGTGGGACTAGCACTCAGCATCCTGTTATTTCTCGCATTAGGCTACTGGCTAGTGAAGCCAAAGCTCCCAGACCACCCCCCCTATTTGTCTTTCTCGGCGGATATAGACGGCACGAAAGCTTGGAAAGAGCTGCTGAGTACGAAGCAGAAGGCTGTAAAGGAATGGCGTCTGAACTGGAAAAACCTACCTAATGGTGAAGCAATGCTGTTGGTTGCCTTACAGCCTTCTGGCGTGACCAAGGCCGATCGCGATGAGCTTCTGGACTGGGTTAGGAAGGGTAACGATGTTGTTCTGTTTGATCGGAATCCCGAGGGGTGGAAGCCTTGGGGGACTGAGTTGGCGGGGGGAAGTACGAAGGAAAGTACGAAAGAGAGTACGAAAGAGAGTACGAAAGAGAGTACAAAAGAAAGTGCATCTGTTTCGACGATTAGGGTCTCGTCGAACTATACATCAGCTGAGGGTTTGCTGACGGGGCGGGTGGATACACCGTACCGGATTAAGCCCGGTGGAAACGGGCGGGTGCTGTTCGAAGATGAATACGGCGTGCTCGCCAGCCGTATAGAAGAAGGTTCGGGCAGCATCACCGTGGTGCTGACCCCGAACTGGATGCAGAATGGGACGATTGATCAGGAGTCCCATTTCGAATTGATCTGGCCGCTGTTCGCGAAGTCCTGGGACGCCGTGTGGGTCGATGAGACCCATCACGGCTACGGGACGAAGCCCGGACTGCTTGCCGTTTACCCCGCGTGGCTCGTGCTCGCGAGCGTGCAGCTTGGTCTCGCGCTGCTGCTGTGGCTCTGGCTGCGCGGCAAGCGCTTTGGCCCCGTCTACACGCCGCGGGCGTGGACGGTTCGCCGCGGCGACGAAGGCGTGCACGCCGTCGCCGCTTGGTACGAGCGCCTCGGCTACCAGCACGAGGCGCTTGCGCACCAGCAGCTGTTCCTGCGGCAGCTGCTGCATCGGCGCTGGGGGCTTAGCCCCAGCGCAAGTGCTTTGCAGGCCGCGGAAGCTGCGCGCGGCCGCATGTCTGAGGCGCAGGCGGCGCAGCTCGCGCGCCTGCTGGAGGAGCCGCCTGCTAGCGGCGGCTCGGAAGGGCCCCGTGCTGCGAAGCAGCGGGGCGTGAGCACCCAAGCGTTCGTGCAGCGAACGCGGGAGATGGGCGAGATGATCGCCTACTTGGAGAAGGAGTGAGCGCAATGAATGAATTAATCCAATCGATGGAGCAGCGCTTGTTCGGCCAAAAGCTGAACATAAGGCTGCTCGTCACCGCCCTATTGGCTGGCGGTCATGTACTGCTGGAAGGTGTGCCGGGTCTCGGAAAGACCAAGATGGCGCGCACCCTTGCGGAATTATCAGGCGGTGATTACCGCCGTATTCAATTTACGCCAGACTTGATGCCCGGTGATATTACGGGCAGCGTCATATATCATATGCAGGATCATTCATTTACTACGATTCAAGGTCCTATTTTCACGAATGTTCTATTGGCTGATGAAATTAACCGTTCCGGACCGAAGACACAAGCGGCTCTGCTAGAAGCAATGGAAGAGCGCCAAGTAACGATTCAGGGAAACACGTACAAGCTGCCTAATCCGTTCTTTGTCGTAGCCACCCAAAATCCTGTCGAGTACGAAGGTACCTATCCGCTTCCGGAAGCACAGCTCGATCGCTTCTTGTTCAAGCTGGTGCTTGATTATCCTGGCGAAGAAGCAGAAGTAGAAATTCTTCGTCGTCATGTATCGTTCGGGCAGCATCAAGAGGAGTCACTCGAGGCCATACTGACCCCAGAACGTATAACAGAGCTGCAGCGCCGGCTTTCTGATGTTGTCGTGGAGGAATCCTTATACAACTATATTGCAACAATTATTCGCAAAACCCGCGATTCCAAACGCGTACAGCTGGGAGCCAGTCCCCGAGCAGGAATTGCCGTACTGATGGCAAGTAAAGCTTGGGCATTACTGGATGGAAGAACGTATGTGACGCCTGATGATATTAAGCTTGTAGCGCGACCTGCACTGCGGCACAGACTGCTGTTAACACCGCAAGCGGAATTGGAGGGCGGAACAAGTGACCACATCATCCAAGAGACGCTCGGCTCTATTCCGGTTCCTCGATAAATTCCTGCTACAGGATTTTATCCTGCCAACGAACCGATTCATTGGACTCGTAATCGTAGGTGCTGTAGTCACCTTAATAGCCTCTATATTTGATGCCGCCCTACCTGTATTCTTGAGCTGGAATGCGGTGCTCTGCGTGCTGAGTGGCGTTGATCTTTTGCTGCTTCCTAAACGCAGCAGTTGGGGAATTCGGCGCAAACTTCCGGAGCAGATGGATGTCAGATGCAGCTTTGAGGTGGGTCTTGAGCTTGAATCCGAGGAACAGCCGTCTGTTCACGTTGAATTAATGGATCATTTGCCCCAAACATTCAGTATGGTCCGCAACCATTTGAGCGGTGCGTTCCGAGGAACCTCAGCCTCTTTCTTTTATACAACGATGGCTCTCGAAAGAGGGGAATACGTCTTCGAACACGTATACTTGCGCTACTCCGGAGGCATGGGGCTTTGGAAGAAGCAAGTGCGATTGAAACAGGTTGATAAGATTGATATATATCCTGATTTATCTCAGGTACGAGGTGTATTAGGCGCTGTACAGGATGCATTAATTTTAGAAGGCCAGCGACTATTCAAAAAGCAGCGCAGCGGCTCGGAGTTTCATTATATCCGTGATTATGTGCAAGGCGACGATATGAGGCATATCAATTGGAAAGCGTCTGCTCGAACGACGAAGCTGATGACGAATCTTTTTCAACCGGAAAAAGGGAAGATTGTGACCCTAGTGCTGGACTGTGGTCGGCAAATGGCAATCGAGCTTGAGGGACAAGTGAAGCTTGATCGGACACTGGAAGCTGCATTAACACTTGCTGCCGTAGCTCTTAAACAAGGGGATCAAGTAGCGTTAATTGCTTACGCAAGCCAAGTGAAAGTGTACGTGCCAGCTGGAAAAGGGCTTTCCCATCTTCAGGAGTTAACGAGGGCAGTTTATGATCTGCGAACGGACTTCGTGGAGTCGAACACACAGATAGCCTTCTCTCATGTGCTGCGTTTTCTGAAAAAACGCTCACTTGTCGTGCTATTTTCCGATATGGAAAGCTATCTGTATGATCAAGAAATGCTGCCTTATGTGCAGCGATTGCGTAGAAGTCACCATGTGCTGCTCTTGTCCTTGCAGGATCCGCTTCTTCATCAATGGGTGCGTATTCGCGCTGAGGATAGCCGCCAGGCTTATCGGCAAAGTATTGCCCATCAATTTACGACAGACCGTTACGCCTATGTAACTAAAATGGCTGGCCGAGGCATCCCTGTGATGGATGTCCCTGCCGACCAACTGACGCTTAGCGCTGTTAATGCATATTTGGATTTGAAATCGCGAGATCGTTTATAGCGTTAATTGTTTTTGTTTAGATCGTCTGCTAATGCCGTATCCGTAATAGAGTGCAAGTAACAATAAAGTCACTCCGGCTATGAGATATTTAACCTCAAGCGACATCGTTGACGGTGTAATGTAACCTTCAATAATCCCTGCGATGATGAATAAAGGAATTGTGCCGATCAAGAGCTGGGCGGATTCCTTGGCCGACTCCAGAAAGCGCAGCTTGCGCGGATAGGGTCCTGGAACGAAGAATCGATACCCCATATATAAGCCGGCGCCGCCTGCAATGAAAATAGCGGTAAGCTCAATAATGCCATGCGGCAATATGTAGGCCCAGAATACATAGCTTTTCCCAGATTGCATGAAGACCGCAGCTAAAGCTCCTACTATAAGGCCGTTGCTTATCATTAAATAGATGGTCCCGATCCCAAGCGTTACACCGCTTATGAAGGCGAGAACGGCGACCCGAATGTTGTTCGTCATGATGGCTGTGGATACGAGTGGGGAATGCAGGTCCCCGCGTGGATCGGCAGTTTTGGAAGGGTCAATACTATCGGCCATGGCCCCAGGCATGATCATGGATAGATTCAACGGATCGTTCCATACGGACAGGAAGCCGAGCATTCCACCAAGCAAAAATAAGAAAAGAGCAAAGCCCACAAAAAGACTTCTCACGCGTATTAGCGATGGGAAATAGTGGAGGAAAAACTCCTTCATTTGTTTACTACTTTTGTTATTTTCTTTATACATCGCATTATGGGCTTGAGATACGAGATGATTCAAATATAGGGTTGTTTCATCCGTAGGCATGTGAGTTTGTAAGGTAGCAAGATGAGCGGATGCGACTTTGTAAAGTTCAGTGAATCGATTCACATGGCTGGCCTGTAAACTGCTCTTCCGTTTACTAAGCTGAATGAGCAGCTGCTCAAGCTCTGTCCATTGCGATTTATGTTCTCGAATAAAGCGCGAGATATTCATGGGGGGACCTCCTAAATCTCTGAGTTTTGCTTGTTCATTTTAGCATATCAATGACATTCGTTACCATAATTTTGAAATCATAAGGAGATGCTATGAACGAGTCTCTGGATAAAGAACTAACCATCATTACACCTGAGCAGGTGCAATTGCAATTTCAAACCGCAGGGATTGGCAGCAGGGCGATAGCGCATCTACTTGATTGTTTGATTTTGCTTGTGATGAATGGCCTTTTATTCTTATTCGCTATTTTGATAAGCAGGTTATATTCGGGTGACTGGCTGCCTGCTCTTGCTGATTATTTGATCGCGATTGCCATCATTCTTTGGATTGTAGTGAACTTAGGCTATTTCGTTTGCACAGAAGCCTTCATGGGAGGGCAAACGCCAGGGAAAAGAATCCTAGGACTTCGCGTGCTCCAAAATAACGGACAATCTGCAACCTTATTATCGATCTTGATTCGTAACTTGTTTCGTTTGCTGGATATAATGCCAACTTTCTACTTCATTGGTGCAGTCAGTATCATCTTTAGTTCAAAAGATAAGCGCATCGGTGATATGGTAGCCGGAACCATTGTTGTGATTGAAGCTCGTTTTGAGCGAATGAAGCGTCGTAAACATATCGATAAGGCAATCGCCAAAAAGAATTTCCCCATCCTTACTGTGGAGATAGAGGAAGCCAAAAGACAAGAGATTACTGCGGTAGACTGGCAGCTTTTACAAGCCTGGGTCGAGCGAATACCGACAATGCATCATGTAAGACTACAGGAGTTAGCCGTACCGATTGCTCAACATTTTGCTAAGAAGTTAGAACATGACCTAGGGTTTACACGGAATTCTGCTGCATACTTAGCCCGGCTTTATGAGAAGCTGAGAGACGATTGGGAAGTTTAATTAGGAGGGCTCATATGGGAATGACGGCCATTGTAGCAGGCGGTACCGGATTAGTTGGCCGTGAGCTGATCAAGCTGCTTTTAGAAGATCAGGCATACACAAAAGTGATTGCACTGGTTCGTAAAAATATGCAAATTAGTCATCTCCGCGGAAATGAGAAATTGGTTCAAATCGTAACCGATTTTAACAATTTAGAGATAGTTATTGAACAGTCTGACATGGAACATGCTCATGTATTTTGCACGCTAGGTACCACGATTAAGAAGGCAGGATCCCAAGAGCAGTTTCGGAAAGTAGATTTGGATTACCCTATGAGATTGGGTCAGATGGCTAGTACAGGTAAGGCAGATGCATTTGCCATTGTGACTGCGATGGGAGCGAACCGAAAATCCTCGATTTTCTACAATCGGGTAAAGGGAGAAGTGGAGGAAGGCCTTAGAGAGCTTAAGCTGCGTGCGCTTTACATGCTTCGACCTTCACTCATTCTAGGTGATCGAGATGAGACACGATTGGGTGAGAAATTGGGAAGCGTGGTGTCGCGAGCCATTTCCCCGCTAATGATTGGTAGACTTCGTACGTATCGGCCGATCCATGCGAAAACGATCGCTATGGGATTAATTCAATCCGCAAAGTCAGGCCAGATCGGCTCACATGTGCTGCTGTCAGCTCAGATTGCTGAGCTTGCTTCGAAGTAAAGGGCACCATATCGACGTGTGAACGCCTTCCTGATATGAGTAGAGACGACGAACATATTTTCTTACTTTTATGATTTTAGGACTTGCGTCTAAAGTAAAGTGAGCCCCCATCGGGCAGCATAGTGATCGTACATGGAGCCACCTGCGAAGGTGGTTATTTTCTTTGCCAAGATCATAGAATAGCTAATCGAATTTCAGTATAATTAAGGAAATGTTAATCATACTTGTATAATATCAATAGAGATGGTAGCTTCGCCAGATAGACTTAAAAAGGAAGTGAACGTCCGTGAGTTTCAAAAAGTTTGAAGCGAGAAAAGGTGCCTTTTACCGCAAAAACTTGATTCTTGTCCTGCTCATCAACTGCCTGCTGGTCAGTTTTATTGGGATTAGTTTGTATTACGCCGGAGGAGGACGTATTGTTGCGGAAGTCAATAAATCGCATCAGGTGCAGCTGAATCAGTCTATTCAGCGAATTCACGATTATTTTTCCCAACTGGAGCAGTATTCTGCGCAGGTAGCCTTTAATCCGGGATTTAACGCTTCTATTTCAACGCTAGATTTTAATTATCAGTTTGAGCGAACGAAGGAACTTTTGGAATCTCTCAGCATGATGAGACAAGCGAATCCGCTGATCAGCTCCGTTTTCCTGTACCTCAAAGATCAAAATAGTCTAATTGGCGACTATGCGGGCGTCAGGCGAATAACGAGTGAGGATGATAGGCGCATATTTCTCTCTCTGTTAGAGCCTCAACCAGGCATCTATTTGCGAGATAAGATTAAGCGCATAGACGATCCGGATTCAGAGAACAAAGCAGTAGTCATTAAGCTGCCCGGTTGGGCTTCCCAAGAGCAAACATACGGAGCTTTTATTATTTATATTAATCAAGTTAAATTGAATGAGCTCGTGGAGAAATTGACATCCCAAGGTGGAGCAGCGTTCTTGGTCGATCAGAATGGCGAATATATAACAACGCCTGCTGCTGTTCATGCAAAAACCGGAACAGGTCTCGTGGAAGCATTACGGGAGCGGGTTCTGAAAGAGGGATTGGACAAAAATACATCCGTTATGAAATGGAACGGCCAAAGCTATTCCGTCTCGTATGGAAAAATGTCGTTTATCGGTTCCAACTTGACTTATATTTCTGCTACGCCGCTATCTTCGATTACGGCTCCGGTCAACGCGATGTCGAAACTAATCGTCATCATAAGCTTCCTGGGGCTTATTGCTTCACTTCTACTCTCATGGTTTGCATCAAAGCGCATTTACAATCCAATTGGAAGGCTCATGCGTCTGATCGAAGGTGATAAAGAGGCGGAAGAGAAGGAAAAGAAGGATGAATTCGTTTATCTGGAAAATCAGTGGAAACAAAATCTGCTGCAAAATGTTACATTGTCGACGCGACTCAAGGAACTGCTGCCGCGATTAAGGGAAGGCTTTTTGATCCAGTTTTTGCAGGGACATCATTATTACTATTCCGAATCGGAAATTATTGAGAAAATGCGCCAGTTTGACTGGGATATTCTTGATCAACGTTTTGCCTTTATTATGGTGCAAATGCATGGCATTTCCAGTTCGGATGGGAAGTTTTCCGAGAAGGATGAGCAGCTTGTTTCATTTGCCGCTTCCAAAATCATGCAGGACTTGGCTTCGTCGCACTATGCGCTAAACCATGTTATTGATTTTCAGGATCTCTCGGTTGCGATGTTCGTCGTTCTGGACGATGAGCAGGCTGACGAGGAAGCTCTAATGAAGGAGCTTAGAGCGTTATCCGAGCAAATTTTGCAGGCGGTCAAAGATATGCTGGGTATGCGGGCGACCATTCTCATCAGCTCGATCACTGATGCGATCCTGCAAACGCCGGACATGCTGGAACAAACGCGGAAGGAACTATTGTTTCGCGACATTCCGAGCACGAATCAAGTGCTGGTCATGAGCGACTTCAAGACGGAGGAGAGCTATACCGCCCAATATCCGTTTGAACTGGAACGCGAGATCACAGGGGCAGTACGGATGGGGCTGGAAGATGAAGCCATGCGCCTGATTAGCGAATTTGTGCGTCAACTCCAGCAAAACTCAAGGAAAAAGCTCGTCCTGCATCAAGCGATGTTGAAGCTGCTAGGCAGTATTCTCGACGCTATCATGCGAAACGACACCAATCCATTTACGCTTTACAAGGATGTTCATCTGTATGAACAACTTATGCAAATCCGCGAAACGCATAAGATGCTCGAATGGTTCCGGACAACGCTCATTCATCCTTATGTGAGCACTCTGTCGCTAACGAACGATCCAGAGCTGAAGCAGTCCATTGATAAGATGGTGATCCGGTTGCAGCAGGAGTTCATGGATGAGATTTCGTTAGAAGCGTACGCGGACGAGATGCAATTGAGTCCGTACAAGCTGAGCAAATCATTCAAGCAGCTGATGGGGACAAATTTTATAGATTATGTTACAAAGCTGCGCTTAGATAAATGCAAGGAACTGCTGCTCACTTCGAATTTAAAGATTAACGATATAGCTGATATGCTCAACTATCAATCATCGTATCTGATCCGTATATTCAAAAAAAGCGAAGGCATGACCCCGGGACAGTACAGGGACAAACATTCGCAAGCAGGTTGATCTCAAACGCACGCTTAAAAACGGTCCAACGCGTAATTGCGATGGACCGTTTTTATGTTTTATTTTTTCATCTGTGACTGGTAAACTTCGTTCATTTCTTTCGTCATCAACTGCAGGTTGGCATCTGCACTTAGCTTGGTGATGAAATCATCGTATTCCTGAATTGTTGCTTTCCCCAGGATGACTTTCACACGCATATCAGCCGCTTTTTTCTTGATTTCGCTGTA
This sequence comes from Paenibacillus germinis, assembly GCF_013141785.1. NCBI lineage: Bacteria > Bacillati > Bacillota > Bacilli > Caryophanales > Paenibacillaceae > Paenibacillus > Paenibacillus germinis. The sequence goes on along the minus strand of NZ_WHOC01000144.1, from coordinate 26,209 downwards.
ATATTTATTGTAGGCATCAGAGACAAGTGTTTCATCCGGTCGAGGCACCTTCACTTTTTTGCGTTCGTCCACAATTTGTTTCTGACGTGCGAAGAACTCATCCGTCATACCTGAAGCAGACACAGCAGAGTACTCGTCAATCTCGTGGAATACGGAATCCATCAGATTGGTCGTAACCAAATCTTTCTTGGCTTGTTCGGTTGGAACAATTTTGCCGTTTACTTCATTGTAATGAATGCCTGATATGCCGAAACGAGCGAGTTTGTTTCCTTCTTTGCCATAGCCGTAATCCATAAAGGCCAAAATTTTCTTCAATTTATCTTCCGACACTTTTTTCGGGATCAAATAGTGACCATAGAAAGGAGCACCGGAAGGCGTATATTTATTTCCGCTAGGTCCCGCTAGGGCTGTAACAGGAATGAGTTCAGCCTTTGGATCGACCTTTTTAATAGGCTCAAGTCGGCCCCAAGCATTATTCATGGCATAACCTGCGCCGCCTGCTTTACCGCTTTGGAATACATCGTTAATTTGAGAGAAGTTTAAGATGGCAAAGTCGGCAGGGAAGAGGCCTTCATCATATGCTTTTTTGATCCAGAGCATAGCATCCTTGGTAGCGGGTTCGGTTATGATCGGATACAATTTACCATCGTCGCGAAGCTTCCAATTACCTTGACTGTTGTTAAAAATATTAATGACATACCCGATGTAATCCGGGTTTGCTGAGTATGGGATCGTGTCGGCTTTGCCGTTTCCGTCAGGATCTTTTTCTTTGAAAGCTTTCAAAGTCGTGTAGAACTCATCCATTGTTTCAGGCACTTTCAAACCTAATTTATCCAGCCAGTCTTTACGGAGAATCGGGAATACGCCGCCTCCATAGCTTGGGTAATATCTGGGGATCGTATAGTTTTTGCCGTCAATTTTCGCATTATCAAAGGACGCTTTCATTTCTGGTGCGCTTAGATTCGGATAATCTTTCAAAAATGGGGTTAGGTCCCAGAATGCGCCTTGTTTGATCATATTGCGAATTTGCGGCCCTACGGGCGCTGCTGTGATATCTTCTACAAACGTTAGATCCGGGAGGTTGCCTGATGCGAGCAGCACGTTAATTTTATCTTCGAACGTATTGGCGGAAATCCAATCGATTTTCAGCTTCGTATTGGTCCGCTTCTCAAACTCTTTCCACAAGCTGTTCGTATCATCAATAAATTGATCAGCATAGCTGATGACTTCCAGACTGATTTCTGTTGGCGCCGCTGGTTTACCTCCGCTTTTATTGTCCGAAGAGGCAGGAGTTGCTGTGTTGCTTATACTGCATGCAGACAGCACTAGGGATGCAGTGAGCATGACGGATGAGGAGAAAGTGAGCCATTTCTTTGTTTTTTTCATGAATGAACCTCCCATTTTCTAGTTTTAACAATTGATTAAACTGCCTTGCGTTTATTGTGATCATTCCTTTACAGAGCCAATCATTGCCCCTTTGGCAAAATGTTTCTGAAGGAACGGGTACACCAGCATGATCGGTACGGTCGCAATAACGACAGCAGCCATTTTTAACGTTTCAGTAGGCATTTGCTTGTTGGAGCGGAAATCCAGATTTCCTGTCGCCGAAGAAGGATCTGTGAGCATATTTTGCAGAAGAACTTGGAGTGGCCATAGTTTAAAATCGTTAACATACATTAATGCGCTGAAATACGTATTCCAATAGCCTACAGCAAAAAACAAGCCAAAAGCTACAAGCGAAGGTAAGGATAACGGTAATATGATACGTATCCATATGCCGATTTCGTTCGCTCCATCAATCCTAGCAGCTTCTTCAAGGCTATCAGGGATACTGTCAAAAAAGCCTTTCATCAAAAGCACAAACCATCCGCTAGACAATACAGGTAAAATTAACGCCCAGACACTGTCAATCAGGCCAAGCTGTCGAACGACCAAATAGGAAGGGATGAGGCCTGGCTGAAATAAAATTGTGAACAATAGCAGGAACATGATGAATCTGCGAAAGCGTAGGCGTTTTCGGGATACGGCATACGCGAGCCCTGAGGTCACAATTAAGCTCAAGGCGGTGCCCACAGTAGCTAGAAATAAACTTATGCTGATAGCCCGTGGGAACTGGGGGGTGGAGAGCAGCGTTTTGTACGCTTCTAGCGACCACATGGTTGGAAATAAGATCAACGGTTTCTGGTAATATTCGATCGGATCGGTAAAAGACAATACCACTGTGTAATAAATAGGAAACAGGGTAACGGCTCCAATGAGAAGTAGAAAGGCGATGTTGCATGTATCAAATATTCGGCCTGACAAGCTTTTCCGTATGATCATGAATTCGTAAACCTCCTTCGAAACTTTAAATGTGAGTTTAAAAAGTCTGCTTTCAGAATCGAGAAAGCCCTTTTGTAAACCTCATTAATAAACGCCTTCTTCGCCGAAACGCTTTGCTGCTTTATTGGCCATCACTACGAGCGTGACCCCAATTAACGATTTGAACAAACCAATCGCTGTACTGTAGCTGAATTGCCCTTGTTGAATACCCGCTCGGAAGACATAAGTATCGAAGACGTCTGCCACTTCGGTGACGGTACTGTTGTTCTTCATCATTAAATAAATTTGCTCGAAACCGGTATCCATAATGGAGCCGAGTTGCAAAATAAATAAAATGAAAATCACGTTGCGGATTGCAGGTAATGTAATGTGCCAAGCTTGGCGTAAACGACTTGCCCCGTCCATAACGGCCGCTTCGTAAAGCTGCGGATTAGCTCCGGCTATAGCCGCGAGGAAGATGATAGTACCCCATCCAGCTTCTTTCCACATAGACTGAGCGGTGACTAGTGCCCAGAAGTAGTTAGGCTCTGTCAGAAAGCCGACTTTTTCCGTGCCTATTGCTGTTAGTATTTTATTTACCAAGCCCTCTGACTCTGAAAGCATTAGGAAGGTAAGGCCAGAAATGATGACCCAAGATAAGAAGTGGGGAATGTAGATAACGGTTTGCACGACGCGTTTGAGCAGCAAATTGCGAAGCTCATTCAGTAAAAGTGATAATAAGATCGGAAAAGGAAAGAATAACACTAGATTTAATAAGCTAATCATTAGCGTGTTTCGTAACAGTATAAGGAAATCTTCATTTGAGAAAAAGCGTTGAAAGTGTTCGAACCCAACCCACTCGCTCTTTGCGATACCAAGATAGGGGGAGTACTCCTGGAAAGCAATAACTAAACCGCCAACAGGTATATATTTAAAAATAAGGAAATACAGCAAACCTGGGAACGCTATTAGATATAAATATTTGTCGCGTTTTAGATCGGCCCAAACCCGCTTCGTGGCAGTAAGCTCTTTTGATAATTTGGAATTAACCGGAACTTCGGAAATGTGCAGATTCATTGAATCCCTTCTTTCTACAAGGTAGGTAATCGTCGCTGTCAGCGAGCTACCGAACATGATCCGTTTACGAGTGGATCCAGTCCGAAGCTCGGTTCATATTTTTACTTTATGGCTATCTGTCATTTCGCTCAATGATAAGTTTTTGCCCCTTCATTTTTGCGGATAATAGGTTTTTGCAAGGAAATCCTTAGCCATTTTACGGAATAATACTTTTTTGCACCTTGTCTATGCGGCTATTTCCCACCATTCGCCGATGAAAGAGGAGTCTTTATTGTTTTAATTATCATCTTGGTACGAGCGCCTACATGATGTAAGTCAACAGGAGTTAGCCGTTCCGATTGCTGAATACTAAAAGGAGAAGCATGAAGAATTATCCCCAAGCCCAGCGCAGAAAATAATATAAAAAAAACCTCCTCATGCTTGAGGAGACACAATGTCACGGGGGATGAGATTGGCAGCATTTTTCCGAAGAGTCCGGATCAGACATGGACAGTCATTTTGGAATATGAGAAATCTGGTCATATCAAAGATGATGAAAAAACAAAGATAGATGCTAAAGAACTGCGTAACAGCTATATAAAAGGAACAGAAGCGGCAAATAAAAAGCGTCAGGATGGAGAAAAGATTTATGTGAAGGGGTGGGATATTGAACCTTTCTATGATGAAAAGACACATGGGCTTACTTGGTCCTTATTGGCTGAGGATGACAAGAAAGTGACGTTTCTTAATTACAATACGCGCATTTTGACGCGAGAGAGTAATATATCTGTTATTTTGGTCTCTGATCCAACTCATAGAGAAGCTGATAAAAAGGTGATTGCTGAGAAATTGTTGCCCAAGCTGAACATGAAAACGGGAGAAAAATATGAAGACTTCAACCCAGCTAAGGATAAGATGTCAGAGTATGGACTAAGCGCGCTCATTCTAGGCGGGGCAGGGTTAGCAGTCGCTAAGAAAGTAGGGATATTGGCAGTCATTATTCTTTTTCTAAAAAAGTTTGCAGTACTTATCGTTATTGCTTAATTAGGACTCCTCATCGACGTTGGCTCGCCTTCCTGATATGATTAAAGACGTTAATCTCAGTTTCCAAGCTTATTTGTTCGGGGACGAACGATTAAGCGTGTTTTTCGAGCTTAATCAGCACGGACGCGCCGGGACATCCTGCTGAGAAGCTGTTTTTCGGCTTCTCAGACTCTACCGACAAGCTTCGGCTCGCCAAGCTCTCGCTGTAAGCGCGTTTTTCGCGCCTATTTGTTCGGTGGCGAACGATTAAGCGCGTTTTCCGTGCTTAATTAACACGGACGCGCGGTACAAGTCTGCTGAGAAGTTGTTTTCCGGCTTCTCAGACTCTACCGGCGAGCTTCGGCCCGCCAAGCTCTCGCTGAAAGCGCGTTTTCCGCGCCTATTTGTTCGGGGGCTCCCGAATAAGCACGGTTTCCGAGCTTATTCGAACGTTAATCAAAAACACACTAAGACATGTTGGGGAAAGTAGGTTTTATTTCATGATCGATCATATTGTACTTGTAAAATTCGGTGAAACAACGACGCAGGAGCAGCTCCAAGAAGTCGTTGATAGATTTAAAGCGTTAAAAGAGCATCTAACGGGCATCGTAGATATTCAAGCGGGCATTAACTTTTCAGAGAAGAACAAAGGTTATCAGATTGTTTTATCAGTGCGTTTTGAAGATAGAGCAGCGCTTGAGGCTTACGGTCCAAATCCGGAGCACCAAGCGGTTGCTGCATATATTAGAGAAGTAGGTAGAGAAGATAGTTTGATTGTTGATATTGAAATTTAATATACGAAAAACTGCTGATAGGGATTCGTCCTTGTCAGCAGTTTTTTTATGCGGATAATTTCAATAAATGATTATTTTGTCCAATCTATTAATCTATCCTCTTCATACAAGAAGACCAACTAGACTTTCTGTTCTTTGCGATAAACCGAAGGAGCTGATCCACTCCATTTGCGAAATTGTTTGGAAAAATAGAGGGCATCATTGAATCCGACAGAAGCAGCCACTTGGTCAATAGTCATGGATGTCTCTAGCAGCTGTTTGGCCCGTTCCATGCGAACTTTTAATAGATACTGCATTGGGGCTAAGCCCGTCGATTGTTTGAACATTTTACATAAGTACGTACGGTGATAGCCTAGATTGTGTGCGAGTTCCTCGATAGATACCGGCTGTGTGTATTGTAGTTCTAAATATCGGATGGCCTGTCCGACCTGACGCTCGATATCGGTTTCGGTTGTTGGCGTAAAGGTAATCTGGTGGCTATTCATGCGCCCGAGCTCTCGGATCAAGAGGCGAAGCCAAGCAGCGGATTCCATATCCTCAAGTACAGGAGTGTCAGATTGTTGGAAACTAGAGCGAATATGGCGGTAATAATGACGAATGGAGCGAGGGTTACTCCCTGAAATCACGGCCTGATTGGGTGAAACGCCGATTTGCGAAAGCAAGGTTCCTGCTGCGCGACCTGAAAAGGCAACCCACGTATAGTGCCAGGGATGCTGGCTGTCTGCAATATAACTGAATAACTCTCCGGGATAAATAACGAAGGTGTCTCCTGCGGAGCATCGGTAAGAGCGGTTATGCATCTCGAAGGTGCCTTCTCCCGCATGTACGGTATGGATAAGGTAATAATCATGCACAGCCGGCCCCATTTTATGTAAAGGAATAGGCTTGCCTTCTCCACTAAAAAGTACAGATAATTCATTGGTGCTATGGAGCGGATTGATATGAACGGAGAAATAGGAATGATCCTGATTCATAAAAGCCTCTTTTTGTTTTTGTTTCTAGGGTACATGAATAAACTACAAATGTCCATATAGGAGTTCATTCAATCCATGTATTTGGGAGTTGTCCTGCGCTATAGTGAAGATAAGAAACAAGAACACACATTGGAGGAGATTCACACATGTCCAAGATTACTTTTCTAGGTGCCGGAAGTACGGTTTTTGCAAAAAATGTACTTGGTGATTGTTTGCTCACACCTGCGCTGCAAGGCTTTGAAATCGCTCTCTTTGATATTGATCACGAACGTCTGCAGGATTCAGCTAACATGCTGAATAACATCAAAAAAACTAGCGGAAGTACATCAGTTATAAAAGTATATACGGACCGTAAAGAAGCTCTGAGCGGGGCTAAATATGTGGTGAACGCTATCCAAGTAGGTGGCTATGATCCATGTACAATAACGGATTTTGAAATCCCTAAAAAGTACGGCTTGCGTCAAACGATTGCGGACACAGTCGGTATCGGAGGTATTTTCCGAAATCTGCGAACGATCCCTGTGATGCTGGATTTCGCTGCGGATATTCGCGAGGTATGTCCGGATGCCCTGTTCCTCAACTATACGAATCCGATGGCGGTATTAACTAATGTCATGAACACGTATGGCGGTGTTCGTACAGTTGGCTTATGTCACAGTGTACAAGCGTGTATTCCAGAGCTTTTCAAAAGTCTTGGCTTGGAAAAGGAAGGCGTTAAAGCCAAAATCGCCGGTATCAACCATATGGCGTGGCTGCTGGAAGTAACCAAGGATGGCGTTGACCTCTATCCAGAGATTAAGAAGCGGGCTGCGGAAAAGCAAAAAGAGAAGCATTGGGACATGGTTCGTTATGAAATGATGCTGAAATTCGGCCATTATATTACGGAGTCGTCCGAGCATAACGCAGAGTACCATCCGTATTTCATCAAACGTAATTATCCAGAGCTGGTTGACCGCTTTAATATTCCGCTCGACGAGTATCCACGCCGCTGTATCGAGCAAATTAGCAAGTGGAAAAAAATGCGCGAGGATTTGGTGAATGATGCGAATTTGACGCATGTGCGTTCACACGAGTATGCTTCGTACATTTTCGAAGCGATTGAGACCGATGTTCCGTTCAAAATCGGCGGTAACGTGATGAATACGGGTTTAATTACGAACTTGCCACGCGAAGCATGCGTTGAAGTTCCTTGTTTAGTGGACCGTAACGGAGTTACGCCTACCTACGTGGGAGATCTGCCTCCACAGCTAGCGGCGCTTAACCGTACGAATATCAATACGCAGCTGCTGACGATTGAAGCCGCAATCACTCGTAAACGCGAGCATATTTATCACGCAGCTATGCTGGATCCACATACATCAGCAGAGCTGTCGATGGACGATATCGTTGCGATGTGTGATGAGTTAATTGAAGCACACGGCAAATGGCTGCCTGAATATCACTAAATGTTCATATGAAAAAGAAGGTCGTGGCGTATGTCTAACATACCCATGGCCTTCTTTGTTTTAACCACCGAATGCGTCACGAAACGCATGGTTTAATACTTCAAGCTCCACATTCCAAAGCGGGGCAATTTCTGGCCCTACGTTTTCGTCGAACCAGTCGGAAAGCGCTTTGCGGTTGCTGCCGTTCTCCGTGATGAATGGAAGATTCAGCATCACCTTTTTCACATAGAGCTCCTCTGCGGCCTTAATTTGCTCGGGGGAAATCCATACTTTCAAGCGCTTAACGGTTCGGTATAATTCCTTGCTGCAAGCTCTTCGAATCCCGCGTGCACTGGGGAACTGCTGCTTATGTTTTTCACTCGGCTTGTTATTGATCATGACAGTATCCACACTCCCTCTATGCTATTTGTATGCATAGAGAGGGCGCAGAGCCACTGGGGACAGGAACCTAAGCCGCCCATTTGGGTAGTGGATTAATGTTTTAGAGCCGTATTTTGTTGGAGCTTGGTGTCTGGCCCTTTTGGTCCTAGGTAAGTCATCAGTGCTGGAAGCAGCATGCCGCGAACGAGGAAGGTGTCGATTAAAATCCCGGCCGCCATGGCGAACCCGAACAGCATCAATTCTTGAAGCGGCTGTGTCATCAGCACACTGAAGGTAGCTGCAAGGACAATACCAGCAGAAGAGATGACCCCGCCTGTCAAAGCCACGCCGCGCCCGACAGCTTCCTTCCACGCATAGTTCTGAGCTTCCTCTTTAATCCGCGAGACCAACACAATGTTGTAATCGACTCCTAACGCGATGAGAAAGACGAACGTGTAGACAGGCAGTCGATAGCTAAAAGCATCATAGCCAAATCCGTAATGGAAGACACCCCATACTAGCCCCATAGTTGCTGCATAGGATAACAGCATGGTTGCGATCATGGTGAGAGCCAATCGGATGGATCGGGCCTGCCAAATAAGCATGAGGGTAATAAATAGAGTAATTAGCGAAAATAGGACGAGAGTATCGCGTTTATTCATGGATCGGACATCTAGTTGATCAGCCGTTTGGCCTGCATAATGCAAGGAAAACTGCGCAGGATCGAATCCGCTGTTTCGGAGTAATTGTTCACTATCTACACGCATTTGGTTAATCAAATCCAGTGCTTCCTGGTCGTATGGGTTTTGCTTTAGCGTCATCTGGAGTCTGATGGTATGCTTTTGCTGGGAGAGCATCGCTTGGGCAGTTGGGCTACCCGAAGTCAGAAAATCCTTATTGATTTCAGGTGTGATGCCGCTAATCCCGTTTCTTTCTTTCATGGCATTAACTAATAAACTAGCCTTATTGATAAATGCAGCATCCAAAACGATCTCTTTCTCTGACTTCAAAAGGATTGTAACCGGGGCTAACTGCCCTTGTGGGAAGCGCTGCTGTAGAAGCTCGAAGCCTTGTCGCGACGAAATATCGCTAGGAAAGGACTTCATTAAGTTAAATGAATACTTCATGCTTAACGTAGAAAGAGAAGGAATAATTAATACTATTAATAAAAGGATGGCTGTGAAAGCAGGCTTTTTTGTTATAAAAGCACTAACTTTTGCCCAGAACCCCTTCTGTTTCACTTCGGATAGTGTCATCTCCCTCTTTGGAATCAGGGGCCAGAAGGCTTTGCGTCCAACGAGTGCAAATAGCGCAGGGATTAAGGTCAATCCACCTAGCAGGATGATGATCATGGCAACCGAAAACACAGGTGCAAAGTGATGGTAAGGCTTGAAAATGGCGGCGAACAAAGTGATCATGGCGATAAAGACCGTGCCGCCGCTGAATAGGATAGGTTCAGCTACTTTCGAGAAAGCAGTAGACATCGCGTCGTATTTGGAGTCTGTCTTCCTTAGTTCAGACCGGTAACGAGCAACGATAAATAAGCAATAATCGGTTAGCACTGCGAAAAGCAGAATCATCATGATGGAAAGGGATTGCTTCTCGACAAAGAACCAGCCCATTTTACCCGCCAAGCCGAGGATTCGGTCCACGACCTGATACACCATGCCCGCAATAACTAAGGGCAGCAGAGCGAGCAGGGGGGAACGATAGATGATGATCAAAATGACTAAAATCAAAACAACCGTTGCTAGCATTAAGACGAAGTCAGCTTTCTTGAAAAGCATGATCGTATCGGAAGAGATGCCGGCAGGCCCTGTGATTTCAAGTTTGACAGCCCCCATGCCAATCTGATCCGCAGTATGTCGAATTTGCTCAAGGGTGTCGTAGACTTGCCCGGATTCCAAATCCTTTTGTAATGAGACGGTCAGCAGGAGTGTGGTTTGATCTTCGGAAACAAAGGTATCCTGTTGAGCTTTGGGTAATTGATGGAAAGGTACGGCACGCGTGACCAAGGGCGGCTTCTGATCGGAGCTAAGCCATTCACTAATTTTTTGGATATTTCCGCGTTCAGCATCTGTTATTGCGTTCTGTCCATGGAAGACAAGTAGGGCTGTTAAGCCATCTTGAGATGGATAGTCTTCTTTCAGAATTTGCTGAGCTGCCGAGGATAGCGTATCTTCATGGATGCTGCCTTCTCCGCCGCTTTTTGCAACTTCCTTCGAGGATGGCGCCATAGCGCTTAATAAAATAATGGCTGCTAGCCAACTGATTAGAACGACTTTGGCTCCTTTGGAGCTGCTTACTAAACGAGCTAACTTCGGGAAAAAACGGTTCATTGTTCATGTCCCCTCTCCTTATTCTCATTAGAATTGTAGGAAAGGAATATGAACAGACGATGAATGTTCAATTACAATCTTGGCAGGTGCACGGTAAACGTAGTGCCTTTATCGACTTCGCTCTGCACATCAATGCTTCCATGGTGGAGCTGGGTAATTTTCTGTGCAATCGATAATCCTAAGCCGCTGCCGGAGCGAGCACGGTTTCTTGCCTTATCTGCTTTATAGAAGCGATCAAAGATATGAGGTAGCTCAGATGACGGTATCCCAATACCTGTATCGCTGATCAGAATGAGGATTTCCGTATCCAACTTCTGAATCTCGATCCGCAAGGTATCTCCAGGCCGCGAAAACTTGATGCTGTTCGTGATGAAGTTCAGCCAAACTTGATGGAGCAGTTGGGCGTCCGCATAGATGTCTGCTTCCGGCAGTTCAAGTTCGATCTCTAGCTTTTTCTCGGTCCATTGCCACTCGGTAACAATCAGAATCTGGCGAATTTGCTCATCTAGTCGATAAACGCTGCGCTTAATGACATGGCTTTCTTTGTCCAAAGAGGCTAGCGTTAACAGCTGCTTACTGAGTGAGGATAACCGCTTGCTTTCTTCTAAAATGATATGAAGATACCGTTCTTTCTCTTCCTCGGAGGTTTCTTTGTCCAGAATCGACTGAGCGAAGCCTTGGATGGATGTTAACGGAGACTGAATTTCATGAGAAACGTTGCCCACGAACTCCTGCCGCATGTTATCCAGCTGTTTGAGGGATTGGGCCATGTAGGTGAAGTCTCTGGCCAACTCTCCTATCTCATCTTGCCGTGAAACGTCCATGGCACTCTCAAAGTTTCCTTTGACGATCCGTTTCGTAGCTTCGGTTAGCTTTTTGACAGGCTTAACAATATATTGTGAGAAAATAATGATTAAGATAATGCTAAAAAGAAACGTAAGCCCTAACAGAAAGGCCATGAGGATACGTACGCCGCCAATTTGCTGCTCCAAATTAGGCCTCACAAATAGCGCATAAGGTTTTCCCTTTACTTGAATAGGGACCCCGATGCTATTTCGAAGGCTATCTTCAAAAAAACCGGTCACCATAAGAAAATGACGCTCTTGCAAGACGCCCCGATACGTCTCTCCGGATAAGACAAGCCGAATCTGCTCAGGATCGATCTGGGTATGTTTAAACGGAGTCCCGTAATAGGTCCCTTCCATCCGATCGTTAACGGCATAAAGTTGAAATCCCAAGTTGGCGATATGTGTAAAGTAGGTAGCTGGCTCGAGATCATGCACTTGCTCATACAACGTACGAATTTCATTCGTGATCTTCCAAATTTGTTCTTCGTTTTTGTCTTTTAAATTGGCCAAGTAATAGCTATTGGAGAGGAGCAGGGCGAGCGTACTGCTGACCATCGCAATGACAATAAAAGTAACAACGATACGAGTATATAGTGTCTTCACCGTTCGGTCACCTCAAGCTTATACCCAAGTCCTCGTACAGTTGTAATGACGAAATCATCGGTCATCTCATAGAACCGTTCCCGCAAACGTTTGATATGGACATCAATGGTTCGGCTATCGCCTTCATAATCTGTTCCCCAGAGCATCTGAATCAGCTGCTCCCGCGTGAATATGCGTCCTGGATGACTGGCTAATTGGGCCAACAGTTGAAATTCTTTGAGGGGAAGCAGAAGAGTTTGGCCCTTGGCGATCACTTCATAGCTTTTGCGATTGATGATGGTTTGGTTCAAGGTAATCACCTCGGAGGAGACAAGCTGGTAACGCCGCAGCAAAGCTCTCGCTCGGAACAACAATTCCTTGGGCTCAAAGGGCTTAACCATATAGTCATCGGTCCCAGACAGAAAGCCTTTCTCTTTATCTTCGATTTCTCCTTTGGCTGTTAAAAGAAGGACAGGTATATCATAATGCTCGCGGATTTCCGAACATAGCTCCAGACCATCCCGCAGTGGCATCATGACATCGACGACCGCCAAATGAATTTGCTCGGTTTCCATCACCTTGGACGCTTGTTCACCATCACTTGCTTCAAACACCGCATAGCCTTCCTTTGAAAATAAGAAACGGAGCAATTCCCGAATGTGAGCATCGTCATCGACAACTAGAATATGAGTTTTCAAGACTGGGCACCTTCTTCTTTAAATTCATTGAACTTTGCAACAGTGTAAACGAAAAAAAACCTTATTGCCACTCCTGATATCAGAACGCCGCGCGGGGAGTTAAGAGATCAAAGAGAAGATAAGGTTTTCGCCAGAAAAGGAGGCTAATCCACTACGATATAGCCGATCATCGGACCGCTATGGGCAATATCCGTGTGCGTCAAGCAAATGAGGCGGTAAGTCCCTTCCTGATCGGCAGTAAAATGTACAACGGTTTCTTTCCCTTTCTTGACTTCACCGCTAATATTTAGCCCTTCGATGAGAAAAGGGTGGCTCTGACCGTTCACACCATAGATGCTAAGCTTGATTCTCTCGCCCTTTTGGACAACGACGGTGCCCGGATCCCATCGATAGGCTTCGATTGTTTTACCGTCTGCCGTGGTTGATTTAAACTCTCCGACAACCATGTGAATCATTCTTTCCGCAGTCGGCTCGGCTGCCGTTGGAACGATGCTCCCACGGTTCATATACAACAAGCCGGAGAGGAGCAGCAGCAGAGCAGCGGCTGCCAGAAAGAGATGCTTACGTTTAATAATCCATACTCGGGACATCGTTGGTCCGCCTCCTGTACAAGGTACTTGTACATCTTATGCGGAGGCTTGTCAGCGCATGATTATGATCTGATGAACAGTTCAAGCTGCTGTTCAAGTTAGGGTTCCCATTACCACCATGCGGTGGGGTAATGGGTTCGGGTTGCCCGGTGATAAACGAGGGCAACCAGCACGAGCACCGCGGCGCCGAGCAGCACCGGCGAGAGCAGGAAGCTCCAGCCCGCGCCCGTGAGCATCACGAGCAGCGGGTCGGCGCCGGCCGGCGGATGCAGCGTGCGCGTCAGCTGCATGAGCGTGATGGCGGCGCCAACGCCGAGGGCGAGGCTCCACGCGTGGACGCCGAAGGCGGAGAGCGCGCAGAGCCCGACGAGCGTGCTCAGCACGTGGCCGCCGACAAGGCTGCGGGGCTGCGCGAGCGGGCTCTGCGGGAGCGCGAAGGCGATGACGCAGGAAGCGCCGAAGGGTGCCATAATCAGCGCTACTCGGGTGAAATCGCCGAGTAAGCTGCATATCAGAATAGCGAGAAATCCGCCGATTCCGGGGATGAGCAGAGCGAATGCTTTGGGGAATGATGCAGGGCTATTCATTGCTTGTGGGCACCTCTTTCTCTTTATTAATTCACATGGTATCATGAGTGGAGTTATTTGAATAACGAATGATCGTGATAATAGATATTCGATAATTCGATGGGTAGGAGTGGTGTACAATGCTGGAACATATGGACGGGCGCAGTATGAAAACCTTCATCACGGTGATGGAGGAAAAAAGCTTCAGCAAGGCAGCCCTCAAGCTCGGATACGTGCAATCAACGGTTACGATGCATATTCATCAGCTTGAGCAAACACTGGGTAAAGCTCTGTTTAAGCGTTTGCCCCGAGGTGTAGAATTAACTGACGCGGGTAGAGAAGTTGCCCCCTATGCGTATCGATACCTACAGCTTAGCGAATCCCTCCAAGATAAATTAACCGGTCTGCATGAACCCAAAGGCGTGGTACGGCTCCGAGCGCTTGAATCCTTCTGTGTGCCGCATCTCCCGCAGCTGCTGCCTACTATTTTTGAACAGTATCCTCAGATTCAATTACAGCTGGAAACCGGCTTTCAACGCGATATTATCCAAGAAGTGTCTGCGTACCGCGTTGACCTTGGTATTGTTCCACGCGACCCGAAGGCTAACAATCTTACTTTTATACCTCTTATTCAAGATGAATTGGTATGGGTAGGGGCTCCTGCATTGGTAAGTCGTATGGAGAACGATGGTTGGGAAGCGATAGCGGATACCAAAGTAATCGGTTTTGGTAGCCGCTGTATTTACCAAACGATGGCCTCTCAGGTCTTAGCAGACAAAGGGTTAGCCACCTTTACAGCGATGGAGTTCGACAGCACGGAAATGATTAAACAGACCATGATGTTTGGAATGGGACTGTCCTTAATGCCGTTAACATCCGTTCAGGAAGAGCTTCAATCTGGTAAACTGTTGAGACTGCAACAAGAGAAAACAATTCTGCTAGAACATGGGCTCATTCATCGCTCAGGCAAAGACTTAAGTGCACCCGTTCAAGCCTGCAAGGAGCACATTATATCCTACTTTTTAGCGCAAAAAGAGCGTGGAACTGGTTGATAGGAGCCCGTCTGTGATAGAATGTTTTATAGACTAGAAACGGATATTCTAAGTGGAGAGAGGTTTCATGGATGAGTGAGTTGATTCACAATGTACTGCTTTATTTGGAAGGCCTTGGGTATTGGGGGATTTTCCTCGGATTAATGTTGGAAGTTATCCCTAACGAATTGCTTTTGGCTTACGCAGGCTATTTGGTGTCAAAAGGTGAAATTAATTTTGTTGGTGCTGTTATTTGCGCAGTAATCGGAGGTACCTTAGCACAAGTGGTTCTCTATTGGATCGGCCGCTACGGAGGCAGACCCTTCCTTGAAAAGTACGGCAAATATTTGCTTATCAGCAAGCATCATATTGATGTAGCCGAGTCTTGGTTTAACCGCTATGGGACAGGCATGATCTTCACAGCTAGATTCATTCCCATTGTCCGTCATGCGATATCCCTTCCCGGCGGTATGGCCAAAATGCCACTAGGTAAGTTTACACTCTACACAGGTCTAGCTTTAATTCCATATTCCATTCTCTATGTCTACTTGGGCATGAAGCTCAAAGATAACTGGGAAACGATTGACGAAATCGCAGGACCTTACATTAAGCCATTAATTATCGCAGCGATTGTGCTAACAATCTTGTATGTGGGTTATCAATTATATTTGAAAAGAAAAGCGAAGATATAAGCCACAAAGATTTGGAGCTTTCGCTTGCATTTGCTACAATAAAAGAAACGAACGACGATTAGAGAGGATGAATAGCGATGAGCACGAATCTAGCAAGCAAACTGCGCACTGGCTTAAAGCCGCAACAGTTCATTGACAGCATGGAGAAAAATCAAGAGCAATTTTTAGCTTATTACAATGGATTTGAATGGGATAATGAAGACGATAAGGAGTATTTTGATTCTCTAAACAACCGGGATGATCTGCGCTGTCTGATCGTTGCTGCGGATTGGTGCGGCGACGTTGTTCGTAACGTACCTGTCGTATTCAAGGCGCTGGAAAACAGCGGTATTCCTACGGAAGTACTTATCATTGAACAAAATTACGACGTTATTGACCAGTTCCTGACGGGTGGCGGTCGTGCGATTCCAATTGTTATATTTACAGATACAGGCGGTTTTGTTTTGGGACAATGGGGTCCGCGTCCGAAACACGTGCAAGCTGTCATGAATCAATTCAAAAAAGAAAATCCAGATCGTGAAGCGGCAGATTATAACGAAAAAATTCAAGTAGCCAGAGCCGAAATGGGCCGTCAATATGGTGAAGGTAACGGATATCATGCTGTTATTGTGAAGGAACTTCGTGAATTAATCGAGTCGTTCTAAGGTGAATACATATGATTAAAATAGAATCATTTGTGCTAGGCCCGGTAAGTACAAACGCGTATTTGTTATCTGATCCAGAAACGAAAAAAGGCATTATCATAGATCCTGGCATGAATCCTAAATCACTTATCAAAAAGATTGCTGATTTGGATATTGTAGCGATTCTCCTCACGCATGCTCATTTTGACCATATCGGTGGTGTCGATGAGATTCGTAAGCTCAAACGTTGTCCTGTGTATATCCACGATCTAGAAGCCGATTGGCTGACGAATCCGAAGAAAAACGGCTCAGCTCGCTGGCCTGATCTAGGTGCTCCGATTGAAACGGACCCGGCTGAATATGCGCTAGACGAAGGGCAGACGCTCGAGTTTCTTGGTATTAAGCTTAAGGTATTCCATACCCCTGGTCATTCACCGGGAAGTGTGAGCTTCTTATACGAGAAGCACCTGTTCAGTGGAGATGTACTTTTCAAACTGTCGGTAGGTCGAACGGACCTTCTTGGTGGGGATAACAACGTGCTGTTGGATTCCATTCAAGATAAGCTGTTTCTACTCGATGATGACGTCATTGTGTATCCCGGACATGGCGCCAAAACAACGATTGGTTTCGAACGAGATAACAATCCATATGTGTAATAAAGAAGGACTGTCCATGATGTATGGGACAGTCCTTTTGCCGTTTCATTGGCAGCATGAATGCTCGTTCGCCCATGACACCTAACCATTTTATTTGGATCTGGGTGTTTACCGTGTTCAAGGTAGGTGCTCCCCCATAGACTGATGTTGTAAGCTATTCACCCAACCTAAACGAAAACAAGTAGTTTAAGACCATTTAATTTTATAATGAAAGTTTTCCTTAAGGAAAACTTTGAGGAGGTGCTCTTTCATGGAATATGTAAAAGCTCCAACGTACCCGATGGCCCCAATGCCGATGCCAACTCCAATCCCAGCTCCAATGCCAATGCCGATGCCGATGCCGATGCCGGTACAGCAAGCTCCAATAATGCAAAGCCCGATCCACAATGATATCCATTTACACGCATCCTACCAACAAACATCGTATGTTTTCCCAAAACCAGCTGTGCATCATCACCCTGTAGCTAAAGTCAGCTCTTATAACTCAGTAGGTAGTATTCTCGTTCTGTTCATTTTGCTTGTTATTATTACACGTGGGATTTGTAAATATTAATTCGCTGATCGTCAATAAAAAAGTAATCCACCTCGGGGACTTTCGACCGGAGTGGATTACTTTTTGTTTCATATTCAAAGTGAACTTAGGAGCCGTAAACCTCGAAATCAAATAACGAATATCCATATGTTGTTCCTCTGGCTGTACAAAGCACTCTCACATATCTTCCGTTTTTAGCGTTAAACGTATTATCGTCAATCCCGCCATTGCCGGTTGTTGTTACAAAGGCATCCGTCCAGGTCGTTTTGTCGGTTGAAACCTGAATCTTATAGCCTTTGCCGTATGCAGCCTCCCAATTCAATTTGACCCGGTTGATGCTTGCAGCTGCGCCCAGATCGACGTAAATCCATTCATTATTGCTTCCTTCTACGCTCGCCCAACGGGTTGTTGAGCTGCCGTCAGTAGCTTTTGAAGCTTCAAATCCCGCACCTTCGATAGAGCTGGCTACCGTTGTCTTGCCTAGAGCAAGGTTAGTACTGACAGGAGGAGCTGAACTTGTAGTTGCAGTTGCGGTATTGCTGTTAGCCGAAAGATTGCTCGCGGCGTCGATTGCTTTGACCGTATAGCTGTAAGCCGTTAAAGCAGTAAGTCCGGTGTCACTGTACGATGTGCCTGTCGGTGTGCCGACTTGAACGCCACCACGAAATACTTGGTAACCAATTACGCCGATATTATCGGTCGAAGCTGTCCAGCTTAAATTGATCTGGCTGCTCGAAGCTGCTGTTGCTGTCAGGTTGGTTGGAGCCGAAGGAGCTTGTGTGTCCGCTGCTCCAAATGTAGGCTTCCACCAGTTCCCCGAGATGAACAGAAGGTTCAGCATGTTAAAGGAGTCGCTATAATAAGATTCTTTCTTATTCTTCATCCAATCCCAACCGGCATTGACCCATGCCTGATGCGTGCTGGATGTGGTCGCTGCGGAAATGAATGGCGCTACGAAGACAGCTGTCGCATATGTACCGCGATCCGCGCCGTTCAGTTGGTATCCGTCTTTCACATTGTTCGGATTGCTGCCTGTTTTCCCTTTAATCCAGACCGCCATTTTATTAGCGATATCCTTGCCGCGAGTATCTCCGTACAAAGCGTAGTCCATTACAATTCGCAGCGGCACGCGGCTTGCATTGTAATTGTATTCATTGGTTTCCGGAAATTCGTCCAAATAGTTCTGCGGAGCCGGCTTAGGTGGATTGGCTACCACGAAGTCGGAAATCAGACCCGTGCTAGCGGAGTAAGCCGCTGTGAATTGACTATATACGTTATATAGATTATTGATCACATTCAGCCAGGTTGAATCGCCCGTTACCTCATAGAAAGCTCTCAAATGACTGAGCATCCAGTCGGAGGGACGCGTATTCAGGGCGTCTTTCGTATCCCAGTCACCAAGGTTCAGCCTGTTGTTCGTTGTTACATTGCTAACCTTAATGCCGTTAGTGATCATCTTTTTGGCTTCGGCCAAATAATTGATTGTACCGCTCGAGCCCCATTGGCGATCCGCCAAAATGAGTGAGTAGGCGATATCCAGATCTCCGTCGGTGGCTGAATCAAAATGTCCTTGGGCGCCCGTGCTATCCGCCACTACCCATCCCATTAGATTAGCATTGTTAGGGCTTTTGAACGCTCTAGCCGTTTTGAACAGTCCGTCGTAGATCGTCTTCGCGTTCGCATCATAACCGGCCATAAGCACGGAAATGACCATGCCATATCCATGTCCTTCCGAGGTGCCGAGCGGCACGAAGCCGTCAGCATCGCCGGTAATTTCGCCTTTTACATAATAACCGCCTGGAAGTGAGGACAAGTTATTTTTAAGATAAGTAGCTTTCCAATAGTCATAATAAGTGGATACTGCGGTATTCATTGTGGATTGGCTGACGTGATTAGGTTTAATAATACCAGGATAGCTAACTTGCTGAGGAAACGGTTTCAATTCTCCAGCTCCATAGGCTTTCGGCTGAAGTTGAGCAGGGACGGCTAACGTTGCAAAAAGCATGACCGCAGAGAGAATCACAAGAAACATCACTTTCATCGTGCTTGAGGTTGATTTCAATGTGTACAAAATAATTCCTCCTTTGTGATAGTTGATGCAAGCAAACTCCGCGAACCCTCCTTCCCGTTAGACTATCTCCAAAAGTTAAACACTTTACGAAGAGGTCTCACGATGCCATTAAAGTTTAAGCGTTTTAACTTTTGGGGTAAAAGTGACATTTTATTTATATGTCAGAGAGATTTGATGATGCGAGCCAAATAGGGATTCGTCACATTATCAATGCCACTTAATACCTAAAAATTACCAATATTTATTTACAAATGTATCATAACTATTTTCGTCATGTCTAGCTATTTTTTAAGGGATTGTGAAAAGTGTTTCTTGAGAAAGTGAAATCGCTTAAATTTTAATTGGGACTAAGGAGATCCGCAAACTTCCACTGAGCAGTAGAAGCCTAAGCAACTCCGTGCAGCAGAGAAGGCGTATGAATGCCGGGATGAGGGATATAAGCATGGATATCAAATGGGGAAGGACAGAAATGCGTGTTCTATGTATAGAAATGCCAAGAAGGTGGCATCATAGATGTTATATGATGTATTGAACGGTGGGTGTTAATGGACATGGGAATAGGAATAGTAAATACGGCAATATGCTCTTACTGCGATCAACCAGCGACATTTCGAATCGGAAATGTTGACTATGAACTACATGCTTGTGACAAACATGAGGATGCCGCGTATATCAAATTTGATAGAGTGACTGGTGAAGATTCGTGGAGGATGATTTCAATGGCCTCACATGGCTTTCCTGAATCTGGTGCATAATATCAATATTATTCTTCGAAAAACAACATAAATCGAACTCCCTTCGTGAAATGGGGAGTTTTTTTATTTATATCAAAGCCAGCAGAATTATTTTGCTGGCTCATTTGTGTTTTTGTTAAACGCCTCTAAAACAGCATCGATAAATTTCGAGGAATTTTCATGTCGTTAGACTGCAGAAGTCTAACGACATGAAAGTACCTACATCGAAACCTTGTTAAATCAAGGTTTTTTGCTTTTGTAGGGATATTCTTGTCGTTTATCTTGCGACATGAAAATACCTACAAAACATGCCAACGACAAGAATATCCCTACAAAATGAGTTGTTTTAGTATATTTGGATAAATTGTCAGCCTAATACTAAGTTATTTTGAATTATACTCGTAACTGATTTCTATTCAACGAAGCTTGTAAATAATCTTCTGTATTAACTTACAGAGAAATAATATTTGAGAACTATTATTTTGAGAGCATTCTTTAAAAATGGTTTTTTTAAAATATGTACCCAACCTGAATGGTAAGAGGAAGATAGATGAAGATATAATTGTTTTAAGTAAAGGAGTAAATATATGGAATGTCGAAAAACAACTAGATGGCAGAGTAAGTAACTAATGACAGCTAAGTATAGTTGAATCGGCAGAACGTTTTCGCGATTTGGTTAATCGGGATCAATATACGGTAGTTAAGTTCGACGCAACCTTGTGCCCCGATTGCAAAAACATGGACCGGTTTATTGGTGATATTATAGCGGAAAATAGAGATAAGGATTTCTATGCAACCGATGTGGAACAATTTCAGACGGTTGCGGAAGAAAACGAGGTTATGGGAATTCCAAGTTTATTCGTTTATAAAAAACGGAGTAAAATTGGGACATTTGCACAGTAAGTATGCAAAGACACCTGTTCAGGTGAGGGGATATCTGGAATCTGTAACCGTGTAATAAAGGCGTCATAATTGAGTATGAGCAGCGGAAACGATTTTGTATGGGAATATAATTTCAACGCGATCGGCAGACGAGTTTGGGAGAATATAAACAATCGTTACGTTACAATTCCCGATCGTGAGTTTCTATTCAGCCAAACTCGTGATTTTTTATGATAGCTTCGTAACACAGATGCAACTGACGAATCAATATTCAGTGAAAATATCCATATTCGACTCCCATTATCACCTAAAAGCTTATGGCCTGATTCTCTTGGCCTAAGCTTTATTTTTTGTGACGGATAAGGGAAGCTATCTGTAATAAGAAGAATACTTCATGAATTCATGTCTTATCTTTTTAGGTACCAGAAAGCAGATATTGGGTTCCGCATTCTGGTATTAAAGTCATTGAAGATTCAACTCAGAGCCTGAGCGACTTTCGAATAATTGAAGCGCCGTTCTAATAAACAGCTGCACAGCGATCGAAGAATCCTTTAATGAGGATACGGCAAGATGAATTTCACGATGCCACTTCGGATCCAACTTACGTAAGATTACGTTAGTAGGTAGATTCATTGTAGACAGTTCAGACATGATTCCAATACCTAATCCCTCCTGGACCATATTTAATGTTGTCATGTAATTATTGAGTACATATTTTATTTGAGGTTGTATTCCGGATTGCTCAAACCAATCCATTACGGGTGGCTTACAGCCGGATTTGCAAATAATCAAGGGTTGACCCATGAGATCGCCCGCCTGAATAACGGACTTCGCGGCAAGAGGATGATTCTCCTTACATACCATGTATATTTCTTCACGGTACAAAGGGAATGTTATGAGTTCATCGTGATGGCCGGAAGGAACGATAAGTCCAACATCAACCTCTCTGGATTCAAGCCTTTCCTTTATTTCAGCAATGGTTCCCTCATGAAGTGTGAATTCAATTTTCGGATACTTCTCAGCTATACTGCTTATGATTTTGGGAATGAAGTAGGAGGAGGCTAAGGGAAAAACGCCGATCCTCACAATGCCCGTATCAAGTCCTTTTTCGCGAGCAATCTCTTGATCAATTCTCTCAAAGTAGGTCAAAATCTCTTTGAAAAATCCCAAAATACGTTCCCCGATATCCGTGAAATGAACGCCATAACGACGATCGCGGGCAATAAGCTTTACCCCCAACTCAGCTTCAAGTGCTGCCACCGCACGGCTGACCGCAGGCTGCGTCATATAGAGTTCTTTTCCTGCTTTTGTGAAGTTTCTCGTATCGGAAATCTTAACAATTAATTGCATTAGCCCTCTATTCATATCAAAGTTGGTATGCTCCTAATAATTTATAATCATTTTATATTCGGTTTGATATATCGTATCATTGTCACGGGATCAAACGAATCAGTAGGAAATTTCCTATGTAGCAGAATATTTTTTGTATTTTTGATAGGAGGCGCCACATGGACGATGTTTTGCTGGACTCTCAATCTTTGTTTATTCAGTTGTTTAGTATGTACAAAGGAGATCAGGAGTGGGAGAAAGGCAGGGCACTATTCGTTTCCATGAATTGCCGTGATCCAGCAACCGCGAATCATTCTCTGGTTGTTGCATTTATTGCCTACCACTTAACCATAAACATTCGTCTCACATCCTGTAATGCAGAACGGATGTTTCTCGCCGGTTTGCTACATGACATAGGAAAATTGTCAATGCCGGATGGCATTTTGAAATCATCACATCGTCTGAACATTGAAGAAAGAACGTTGGTTGTTGAACATGTTAAGATTGGGCATGACGCGTTAAAACAACTTGACTTTGGTTCGGATATCCTTCAATTTTGCTACTCACACCATGAAAGACTTGATGGCAGCGGCTATCCTCATGGCACCACGAATCAAAGTGAAATTGGGTGTATTGCGGCCATCTCCGATATCTATTCAGCATTAAGGTTGCCGCGTAGCTACCGCTCAAATTGTCTAAGCGACAAAGAGATTATTGAATTTTTGCTTCAATACGATGATCAATTCAATAGAAATTACACATACATTCTCAAGTCCTTTCTCAATAAGCGCTCAGAAATCCCGAAAGAATGTAAGGCTCTTATCGGTAATTCCAAATAGGAGGCCCGCTTTCCAGTGAACTGGCGGATACGGACTCAGCGGCTCGCACTCAGCTCGCAGATGGTTTTATGCAATGGGAATTTGCCTTTTGTATAGGGCTCCGCGCAATGTATGAACGCGTTGAACTGAGAACCGACGCTAATCCGGACAATCTCACACTAACACTGTTGACTGCACTTCAAGGAGGCCTTCTTCTTACTCAATGCCGAAAGGAGACGAGTCCGCTTGAAGCTGTATTGGACGCCATGCTCGCGTATATCCAGTCGTTCGTCATCAGAAGTGCCGCCAGATTGATGCTGCGGATATACCACAATCCGCATGATGTTCCAAATTTGTTGAATAATGATAGGAAGTAGGATTTTCGTTTTTTCTTTATTTTTATCGGTCTGTTCATTAAATAATACATGTTCAAGTAGATAATGAAATCAGTAGCTTAAACTTGGATTATCAGGTCAACCACATTTTTCTGGGTTGACCTTTTTTTAGCATATCAATGTGTAGAGTTTCGAGGAATACTTTCTTCAAGTATTGTAACCGCAAGTTGAACAGACAGGCGTGATATCTTAACGAGACCCTCCTTGGCAAGCTCACTCATCACGCTACTGACTGCTTCGCGGCTAGCACCGAGCATATTGGCAATCTCTTGATGTGAAAGAGGCAGATCAATCAGGGCATATCCGTCTTGAATAACGCCGAATTTAGCGCTCAGTGTGGAAAGGAGATGGAGCACGCGTTCTCTAAGACCATGAAGCGCAAGCTGTTCCAATTGATCCTCCCGCTCCTTTAACCGGTCACTGA
Source organism: Paenibacillus germinis (assembly GCF_013141785.1). Classification (NCBI taxonomy): domain Bacteria; kingdom Bacillati; phylum Bacillota; class Bacilli; order Caryophanales; family Paenibacillaceae; genus Paenibacillus; species Paenibacillus germinis. Next base: position 2,446 of record NZ_WHOC01000144.1, on the reverse strand, counting down.
GCGCTTTAAGAAATTTGAGCGCGAGCTGAGGCCGATTGATCATCAGCCGTTCGAACTGAGGCTCGGACATGGTGCAAAGAAGCGACGATTCCATCGTTTCAATATAAACCCCCCTGGTTCCGAACGAGAATGAATTTAACTCTCCGAATATATTTCCTCTTGTGAGAATGCCAAGCGTGAACTGTTTTCCGTTGTCGTTCAGTTTATAGAGTCTAAGCTTGCCCTCCTTGACGAAATAGAGTCCCTCGCGCGTGGACTCCGGGGTTTGGACAAATGTGTTTTTTGTGATCCAATTGAAATGATGGATGGTATCTAACTGATCGATCTCTCTAATTTCTTCTCGTGACATTTCTTCAAAAATGCTGATTTGCGATAAATACCAGAGCTTGTTCATCGGATATATCGGTCCTCCAAAATAATGTTGGCAAAGTCATTGGCATTCGTTGCAATAACATTATTGCAACGAACGGACTTTTTTTAAGGCTTCGGACGGTTCCATCCGCGTTCTATGGTTTAAATCTGAAGCACCGGCTATGACGGTTCCTTTTTTATCGATAATGTATGTGGCTGTGACAGGAAGCTCAAATGTAGGGTTACCGTTATATTGATGTAGCTCAATACCAGATCTTTTCTGAATGTCTTGCATAAAGTCAGGCAGCTTGTATTTAAGATTATAGTTTTCCGCTGTTTTGTTGTTCGCATCGCTAAGGACGAAGAAGCTCAGTTCATGTTTTTCTTTCATGGAAAGCGAATGATCCGGTGTTTGCGGGCTAATGGCAATCAATTGAGCACCGGCAGCTTTAATCTCATTCATGATGCGCTCATAGGCCTTCAATTGCAAATTGCAGTACGGACACCATTCACCCCGATAGAAAACGATAATGACGGGGCCCTTGGCTAGTTCTTCAGATAATGTGATGGGTTTCCCCGTAGCATCTTCCAGGCTAAAATCGGGAGCCTTATCTCCGATATTCAGTCCTTTGCCTGCACCTTGATCTCGAAGGTCCTGAAGCAATCTGGCAAATGTCGCCGCGGCATCTGGCAACATATTACGGTTTTGAGCCTGAAGTGCATCAAATTCATCTTTTAAGCTTCTTTCCCATTTAGAAACACTGTCCTGGACCATAAGCGAAATCGATTTTTGAATTGGCGGAAATTCAAATCCTAAAGATACTGCTCTGGCATTCAATATCTTCCAAGTATAAGGAAACATGGCGTAGGGGGATAAAGTTTGTTCTTCATGTCGGCCTACATGAAACAGCGGGGTCGTATTCAAGCAGTCCCCTATCTCATAACAGAGTTCTTGGATGCTTAAGTAACCGCTATTCGCTGCATTGATTGGTCCGACAAAATCGGATTTGGCTCCGATAAAATTAAGAAATTCGGCCGCATCCCACGCTGTCACATAAGTAATAGGGTGCTCAGCTTCCAACACGCCGATAGATTTATGTTCAGCAACATGCCTCACATAGTAATCAAAACGGCCTGTATAATCGTCGGTTCCCGATACGACCATGGCTACGCGAACCGCAACGACGGGAAATGCCGCATTCCGGAAAAAGTAGGATTCAGCTTGGCGTTTTCCTTCGGCATAGTCATATTTCTGAGCGTCTAAATCATAGCTGTATTGTTCCGGCATGAAATCGTCTTCGGTGATTTCGGTATCTTTACTGTTATAAACCGCCATACTTGAGGTTATTACATACCGCTTAATGCGGTTTCCAAACGCTTCCAGGGCAATTTTGGCATCTTGAGGATTAAAGCAGATTTGATCGTAAACGACATCATAATAACAATTGCCGAACGCTTCTCTCATGGCATCCTGATTCGTCCGGTCCACCTTTATTCGGGTCACGGCGTCGCCAAAATCATCCAGTGTCTGACCTCTTGTTGCAATGGTTACATCGTGGCCATCCCCGAGTAATAAACGGACTAAACGACGACCGAAAAACGCTGTTCCTCCTAAAACGAGTATCTTCATCCATATTCTCCTTTCACGTTTGCATTCTTATTTTATTAATTGAGCGAATTTTCTCCTGCCATCCAGGACAAAATACTTGGCGGCTTAGTTTACAGACTAACATGCGAACCGAATCGACATCTGTCATCTACATTACATTCATTACATTACATTACATTAGTTCTGCCGTTTTAAACAATTTCAAAAAAATGGAGAACTGTAAACTACATTACAGAACTCCGATTTTTTTAGAATTATAATCAAGCTACATTCGATATTGGAGGTTTCAGAACGATGAGCAACCAAAATTTAACCAAACAACTGGAAGTTGCCACACAGCAGTTTAAGGCCAATGCACCGATTGAAGCGCAGATTAAGATCGGTCAAATGATTGAGGAACTTCAGAAATCGGGGATCGCTTCCGGGAAGCAACCAGGCGAAAAGGCGGTGGACTTTAAATTAACAAACGCACTAGGCCGGGATGTA